>JBOGFI010000022.1:0-43732 GCA_050743365.1 Acidimicrobiia bacterium
CATCGGGATCGCCGACGCCCCCCGCCCGACCGCGGCCGCCGCCGTCGTCGCCCTCCACGAGGCGGGCGTGCGAGTGGTCATGCTGACCGGGGACAACAAGGCCACCGCCCGCCGGATCGCAGACCGGCTCGGCATCGACACCGTGATCGCCGAGGTGCTCCCGGCGGACAAGGCCGAGACGGTGGCCGAGCTCCAGGCCGGCGGCCAACGGGTGGCCGTGGTCGGCGACGGCGTGAACGACGCGCCGGCGCTGGCGCGCGCCGACCTCGGCATCGCCATCGGGGCCGGCACCGACGTCGCGATCGAGACCGCCGACGTGGTCCTCATGCGCTCCGACCCCCTCGACGTGGCGATCGCGCTGGCCATCGGCCGGGGCACGCTTCGCAAGATGCGGCAGAACCTCGGGTGGGCGGTCGGCTACAACGCCATCGCCCTCCCGATCGCCGCCGGCGTCTTCGAGCCCGCCTTCGGGCTCGTGCTCCGGCCCGAGATCGCGGCGCTGTCGATGTCGGGCTCGAGCGTCCTCGTCGCGGTCAACGCGGTCCTACTGAAACGCCTATCCCTTCCCCGGCAAGGGGTGGTCCAGGGGCCTTGACAACCGATACCGATCAGTATTGCATACTGATCAGTATTATAGTACCAACGAGTATCGGAGATCGGGATGGACGAGCAGGAGCGGCGGCGGCACGAGGAGCTGAGCAACGAAGCGCGGGCGTGGCTCGCCGACCAGCTCCGATGGGAGACCCGCCTCGACCGGCTGCGCCGGGCGAAGCCGAGGCGCGTTCCGCCGAACGTCATCGTCCCCCGGCGGTTCCGCGGGACCCCGTGGTCCGCCGACATCCCGAGCGCGCCGGCCGCCGCCGCCCGGCACTGAGGTCCACACTGTGGCGATGGCGACAGCCCGGCTGACCCGGGAGGAGAAGAAGGCGCGCACACGCGAGCGGCTGCTCGAGGCGGCGGCGACCGTGTTCGCCCGCCGCGGCTTCGTGGCCGCCTCCCTCGACGAGATCGCGGAGGAGGCGGGCCTCACCAAGGGCGCCGTGTACTCGAACTTCGAGAGCAAGGAGGACCTGGTGTTCGCGGTGCTGGACGACAACTTCAGCCGCCGGCTCCACGACATCGTCGGCAGCGTGGACTTCGACGCCCCCGCGGAAGAGCAGATTCGTTCGTCCGGTCTCATGCTCATGGCGCGCAACCGGGAGGAGGAGTGGCTCCTGCTGCTCAGCTTCGAGTTCCTGACGTACGCGGCCCGCAACCCCGAGTTCCGCGCCCGCTACAACACCGGGCACCGCAAGTCCCTCGCAACGATGGCGGAGATCATTCGCAGCGTTACCGAGGAGCACGGCTGGACCTCGCCGCTCCCGCCCGAGCAGCTCGCGATCGTCGCCAACGCGCTCGGCGTCGGGCTCGCCGTCGAGAGGCTGCAGAACCCCGACGGTGTCCCCGACGAGTTGTTCGGCACCGTGCTCTCGCTGCTCTACCGCGGAGCGCTGGCGGACGGCGAGCAGACCATCGACTAGGCCGATCCGAGCTCCGGCACCTCGCCGAGCTGACGGAACCAGCCCAGCGTGTCCTCTACTCCCCACGACTGGGCGAGCCGCCCGTCGACCACCCGGTACACAGTCGTGCCGGGCTTGGCGTAGCGCTGGCCCGCGGGCTCGATGCCGAGGAAGGGACGCCCGCTGAGCGTGCCGCGCTCGGTGTATCGCATCACGACCTTGTCGCCCTCGACGACGAGGTCCTCGATCGTGATGTTGACGTCGGGGAACGACTCCCGCAGGAACTTGCAGACCCGAACGTACTCGTCGCGCCCTACGTTGGCCTTCCCCTCGGCGCCGTAATAGGCGGTGTAGGTGTCGGCCAGCGTCTTCTCGCACACGGTCCAGTCGTCGCGGTTGAACCCCTCCTCGATGTGCCGTCGCACGAGCGCCCGCATCTCCTCCGACGGCACGGGGCCCCCCATCGTTCAGCGGAGTGCGGTCACGACCGGTGCGGAGCTGTCGAAATTGTCGACATCGACGTCGACGTCGTCGTCGAACCCGCCGGCGACCGCGACCGCCACGAGGATCACGATGGCGAGTGCCGCCAGAGCGAGGTGGACCCACGAGATGATGCGCGCGGCGGTGTTGAAGCCGTCGCCGGTCAGGGAGCCGCCCGAGGCGTTGATCTTCTGCTGCGCGTTGTGGGCAAGCACGAGCGCCACGATGGCTGGGATCACCGGGCACACGACGAACGCGGCGACCGCGCACACGAACGCGGCGATGGCCATGCCCTCGGTCTGGGGCGGCCGGTAGCCGTAGCCGGGTGCAGCCGGCGTCGGGCTCCACCCCGACTGCGGGGACTGCGGGGACTGCGGGGGTGGCGGCGGAGGTGGCCGCTCGCCGGCCATGGGCATCCTCGTCTGCTCGACTGACCGGCAGCGACTGTAGGCGCACCGGTGGCGTTTCGCCCGCGAACGCGTCGGATGAGAGACTGTCGGGCCTCAGCGGAGTTCGAAAGCTGGAGCGGGCATGCCCCCCGAGAAGCTGCACTGGAAGCACCTCTACGACGAGGTCGTCACCTCCGGTCTGTGCACGGGCTGCGCCGGCTGCGTGATCGCCTGCCCGAAGGACGTGCTCGGCTACCGCGACGACGAGGGCATCTACAAGCCGTTCCAGACCGAGGACTACGGCGGTCCCGGAGACTGCAGCCATGGAGAGCGCGGCTGCACGAGCTGCACTCGGGCGTGCCCACGCTTCCGCGCCTGGGAGCCCGAGATCGACGAGTTCATGTTCGAGCGCAGGCGCCGGCCCGAGGAGGTGTCGGGGATCTACAAGGACATCGTCCTGGCGAAGGCCACCGACCCTGTCCTCGCCGAGGTGGGCCAGGACGGCGGGTTGGTGTCGGCGATCCTGCTGTACGCGCTCGAGAAGGACATCATCGACTGCGCGCTCGTCTCGTACCTCGAGGGCGACGGGTCGACCTGGAAGGCCGTGCCGGGCGTCGCCCGGACGAAGGACGAGATCATCGCGTCGGCCGGCAGCCGCTATACCTACTCGGCCAACACGCTCGCCTACTTCGATGCGGTCAAGAGCGGGGCGGAGCGCATCGCGTTGGTGGGCATGAGCTGTCAGAGCTCGGTGCCCCCGGTCATGAAGCAGCGCAAGACGGGCAAGACGGCGCGGCGACTGTCGCTGAACATCGGGCTGCTGTGCTCGAAGACCTTCGACGACAACATCTTCGAGGAGCTGCTGGAGGCCAAGTACGACCTACCTCGCGCCGTCATCAAGAAGATGAACATCAAGGGGCGCCTCCAGATCTGGACTCACGACGGCCGCTACGTCGAGGTACCGCTGAAGGAGTGCCACGCGTACACGCGTGAGGGCTGCCTGATGTGCCCCGACTTCGCCGCCGAGCACGCCGACATCTCGACCGGGGGGATCGGCGCGTTCAACGACTGGACGCTCACCGTGGTCCGCACCGACGTGGGGCGTGAGCTGATGGACGGCATGGTGGCCGACGGCTGGATCGAGGTCCGCCCCGGCGACGACGACCCCGACGCGATCGAGCTCATGCACAAGCTTGCCCGCAAGCAACGCGCCCGCTGGCCCGAAGGCACCGCCATCGCCGAGCCCAAGCTCGTGGAGAGCGCGTAGCGGTAATCTCCCCGCAGGTGTGCCGGGAAGCCTGGTCGGCGTGACAGCACCGCTCGGCCCAGGAGGCTCCCGTTGGCTCGCCGCACCCACATCGTCTCCCGTTCGGCCGCCGCCTATCCCCGATCGGCGACGAGTTCGTCTCGGTCGAGGCGCTGGGCGGGATCGCGCTGCTCGGCGGGACGCTCGTCGCGCTCGCATGGGCAAACGCGAGCCCCAGCTACTTCGACTTCTGGCACCGTCATCTGACGGTCGGCGTCGCTGACTTCTCGATCACCGAAGACCTGCGGCACTGGGTGAACGATGGGCTCATGGCCGCGTTCTCATTGCCGGCGTCGCGCTCGGTCTCTTCGCCCCGGCGATGCGCTTCCACGGACGGCCCGTCATCGACCAACTCGAGCACGATCTCCATCCGTGGACGAGCTTCCTCGTCGTCCCCGTCTTCGCGCTTTCCAATGCCGGGGTGCAGCTGAGCAGTGGAGAGCTGCGCGATGCCGCGGCGAGCTCGCTGACCTGAGGGGTGGTCGCGGGGCTGGTAATCGGCAAGGCGGTCGGCATCTCGGGAGCCGTCGCCGCCGCAGTGCGCCTGCGACTGACTCCGCTGCCCGACGGAGTGGGCGTCCGGCACGTCGCCGGCGTGGCGATCCTGGCCGGCATCGGCTTCACGGTGTCGCTATTCATCGCCGACCTCTCTTTCGGCGGCACAGGTCGCCTCCCGTCGGCGAAGGTGGGTGTTCTCGCCGGCTCACTCATGAGCGGGACGCTCGGAGCCCTGCTGCTGCTCCGGCGCCCGCCGGCGTCGAGCAGCGACGCGTGAGACGGCGCCGACGTAGGCCTTCCCGCCAAAAGAAGGAGCCGGTCACCCGACGGCCGTGCGTCCCGAGCGACCAGGCATGGGTACGCTCGCACCGATGCGGCTGCCGACCTGGCTCGGGCCGCGGTCTGAGGCTCTGCGGTCCCGAAGGGAGCTCCTCGTGACATCGTCCACAATCACGCGGCCCGCGCCGGCTCGCCGTCAGGTCGGGAAGACGCTCGGCCCCGTCGCTGCCGTCGGCACGGGCGCGCTGCTTCTCCTCGCGCTAACGGTCGGGCTGCGCGGCCCGAAGTTCGTCGACCGGGTCACCATCTCGAACCCGGGCGGATTCGACGTCAATGTCGAGGTCACCGACGGCGATCGCGACGGTCGCCTCGGGCTCGCGCAGGTGCCGGCGGGCGAGGAGCTGACGGTACGGGAGGTGATCGACCAGGGCGCAACGTGGGTGTTCCGGTTCTCGTACGGCGGCACCGACGCGGGCGAGCGGTCGGTCGACCGTGCGACCCTGGAGCGAGGCGGATGGCGCGTCGACGTCCCCGCCGAGGTCCATCGTCGGCTCGCCGCTGCCGGCTACGAGGCATCGTCCGGGTAGGGCCGACGATGGGCGAGGTGGCCAGCGTCGTCGCTCTGGTCGGCGACCTCATGGACCGGTCCCGAATCGGGGCGGCCGTGCCCGGCGTCGCCTTCGCAGCTGCGCCGGAGGGCTGCACCGGCGCCGACGTGGTCGTCGTCGACCTGAGCGGCCACGCCGGCGACGTCGCCGTCCTCCGCCGGCTCCTGCCCTCCGCCCGCATCATCGCCTTCGGGCGCCACGACGACGCCGAGGCGCTGGCACGGGCCCGGGCCGACGGTGCCGACGCCGCCCTCGCCCGCTCACGCTTCTTCCGCGACCCAACCGGCGCGGTTGCCTCGTAACCCCGGCCGCCCCCCGGGGGTCCGACTCTGCGTGACCTGCCTCCTGCCGCGCCTCGAGCGTGCCGCGGAGTCATCCGGCGCCGTCACCTTCGTCGGGTCCGCCGCCTCCGACGGGAGGACGGAGCGGGTGGAGTGGTCCCGCCTCCACGAAGACGCCCGGGCCGTCGCCGCCGCCCTCCAGGCCCGCGGGATCGGGCCCGGCGCCCACGTCGGGCTGCTCGGCACCACCACGCGATCGCTCGTGACCGCCATCGAGGCAACCTGGCTCACCGGGGCCACGGTGGTCGTGCTGCCACTGCCCATGCGGCTGGGGTCGATCGAGGAGTTCGTCGACCAGACCCGCCGTCGCATCCTGCACGCCGAGGCCCAGGTCGTCGTCATCGACCCGGTGCTGGCCGAGTTCCTCGACCCGCGGCCGGGCGACCCGCCGGTTGCGCTCCTCGGTGAGCTGCGCGGCGACGCCTCCGGCTACGACCGCCCGCCCGACGATCCCGACGCGCTCGCCGTCCTCCAGTTCACGAGCGGCTCGACCGCCGAGCCCAAGGGCGTGATGCTTCCCCACCGCTGCGTGACCGCCAACCTCGACGCCATCGTCGACGCGGCCCGCATCGATCCCCAGGCCGACCGGGCGGTCTCATGGCTCCCGCTCTACCACGACATGGGACTGATCGGCTGCATCGCGACGCCCATGACGACCGGCCTCGACCTGCTGCTCGCGGCGCCCCAGGACTTCCTCGCCGGCCCCGCCCGCTGGATGGAGTGGATGTCGGCGTTCGGCGGCACGATGACGGCCGGCCCCAACTTCGCCTACGCGCTCGCGGCCCGGGCGCTCCGGCGTCTCGACGGCCTCGACCTGTCGCACTGGCGGATCGCGCTCAACGGAGCCGAGCCCATCGACCCCGGCGCGGTCGAGGCGTTCTGCGCCGCCGGAGCCGCCCACGGCCTCGACGGCACCGCCGCGTTCTGTGTGTTCGGCATGGCCGAGGCGACGCTCGCGGCGACGTTCCCCGAGCCCGGTGCCGGCATGACGGTCGATGCGGTGGACCGGCGGGTGCTCGAGACCGACCGTTACGCCGCCCCGATCGACCCCGACGGGACAGGCGCGGCGCGCCGGCTGCCCTTCCTCGGCCGACCTCTGGGCGGGCTCGAGCTACGGATCTGCGACCCGGCGACCGGCGACCCCATGCGCGACCGCGAGGTGGGCGAGCTCGAGCTGCGAGGCACGTCGGTGACACCGGGCTATTTCCGGCGCGAGGCCGCGACCCGAGCGGCGTTCCGCGGCGACTGGCTGCGCACCGGCGACCTCGGCTACCTCGTCGAGGGTGCGCTCGTCGCGTGCGGACGCATCAAGGACATGATCATCGTCGGTGGCCGCAACGTCTTTCCCGAGGACGTCGAACGGGCGGCCGCCGCGGTTGACGGTGTCCGGGCCGGCAACGTGATCGCGTTCGGAACCGAGGGCCGGCGAGGGCGGGAAGCCCTGGTAGTCGTGGCCGAGACCAAGTCCGACGCGGCCGCGCCCGTGCGGGCCGCGGTCGCGTCCTCGGTCACCGACGCGGTCGGCTTGCCTCCGGAGGCGGTGGTCCTCGTGCGGCCGGGCACACTCCCCAAGACCTCGTCGGGGAAGCTCCAGCGCTCGCTGTGCCGCACCCGTTACCTCGACGAGGTGCTGGAGCCCGTGTAGGGAGGTTGGTACGCCCGGCACCGCGAGATCGGTCAGAATGGCGGGGCCCGGGGGAGGAAGACTCCTCCCGGCACTCGCCCCCGAGAAGACAATGGACGGACAGCTCGGCTCCACCCTGTTCGCGCCCGCTGGAACTCCGGCGCGGGCCGAGGCACCGGCGTGGCGGCGGGCCGAGCTCGTCAAGGTGTTCGCCGCGCTCCTCCTACTCACGGCCCTGCTGCGGCTCCCCGGCTTCTTCGTCGACGTGTTCAACAGCGACGAGACCTTCCTGGCCACCCAGGCCGAGGTCATCGACGAGGGCGGGCGGCTGTACGAGGAGGCCGCCGACCGCAAGCCCCCGCTCGTGCCCTACCTCTACGCGGCCACCTTCGAGGTGTTCGGGACGACGGCGCTGTGGTCGGTGCGGGTCCTGGCGATGGTGGCTGTGGCAGTCACGGCCCTGCTCCTGGCGGTCGAGGCCCGGCGCCGGTACGGGCAGCGCGCGGGACTGATCGCCGGGGTGTTGGGCGTCCTCGCGTCAGTGGCGTTCGCGCCCCAGGACGGCCAGGCAGCCAACTTCGAGGTGTTCATGCTGCCGTCGATGACGGCGGGCGTCCTCCTCGCGCGGCGAGGCAAGGCGTTCTCGTCGGGCGTGGCGGTGGCGCTCGCGACCCTGGCCAAGCAGACCGGTGCCGCCACCCTCCTGCCCGTGCTCTACTCGATCTGGCGTACCCGCGGCCGCCGCGGCGCGAGCGACACCCTCGTCGGGTTCGCGGCCCCGGTGGCGCTCGTCGCGCTGGCGGTGGGCCCGGGCCAGCTCCTGTTCTGGGCGGTGCTCGGCAACGGCAGCTACCTCGGCATCCGTTCCGCGTGGGCGCTCGTGGCGCTGATGTTCTTCTTGATGACGCTGGCGTTCGTCGCGCTGAACCTGCCGATCGTGTGGACGCTGCCACGAGCCTGGCGCGAGCGGCGCGAGCGCGACGACACCGACCTCTGGCTCTGGCTGCTGTCGGCTGCCGTCTCCGTGACCGTGGGTCTGCGCTTCTTCGGGCACTACTACCTGCAGCTGCTGCCGCCGCTGTGCCTGCTCACCGCGGGCGTGCTCGCGTCAGCGACGCGCCGAGCGAGCGTGCGCACGGTCGCGCTCGCCGGCGTGATCGCGTCGGTGTTCTCGCTCTGCGGGTTCTTCGTGCGCCCCTTCGACCGCAAGGCCGAGTACCTCAGCACGGCCCGTTTCATCGCCGACCACTCCGGGGCCGAGGACCGCATCCTGGTTTGGGGCCACGTTCCCGAGATCTACTGGGCGTCCGGGACGCGGCCGGCCACGCGGTTCCCGACGACCGCCTTCCTGACCGGCGCCGCCGGCGGCCGGGAGGTGGACGACGTGTCGGAGGAGCTGGCCACCCCCGGCGCCTGGGACCTGTTCTTCGCGGACTTCCTGGCGCACCCGCCGCGGTTCATCCTCGATACGTCGCCGGCGGCCATCCGGGGCTCGGAGTACTACCCGATCTCGAAGTTCCCGCGGCTCGCCGAGACCGTCTTCCGCGAGTACCGGTACGTGAGCGTGATCGACGGGATCACGATCTACGAGCGCGTGCCTCACCCGCCGTTCCGCACTGCCATCTGGTAGCCGCGCCCGGCGAGCGAGCCCGACCTAGACGAGAGGCCAGGGGAGCGAGTGATAGCCCGGGTCGGGCTCGGGCAGCTTGCCTGCGCTGAGCAGCTCGCCCGCCCGGGCCTGCATCGCCTCGATCTCCAGCGGTGAGAGCAGCGGCTCCAGCCGATCACGGAGTCGCGGGTCGAGCTGGGCGACCCGGCACACCTCGTCGGCGGTGGCGGGATGGATCCGCTCACCGGCGAAGTCCCAGATCACCGTGCGGAGCTTCCACGTGGGGTGGAACGTGAGCCCGTGGTCGATGCCAACCACCGCGCCGTCGGGCCGGCTCCGCAGGCAGTGGCCGCCCTTCCGGTCGGCGTTGTTCACGAGAACGTCGAGGACGGCGAAGTGCCGGAAGCGGTCGGCGTGATGCTCGAGCAGCGTGAAGTAGTGCTCCTCGGGATCGTGGTCCACGAAGCGCTGCACCATGCCCTCGCCGGCCGGGCCGTCGCGCAACACCGTCTCGGGCACCAGCCCCCAGCCCAGCGCCGACGAGACCTCGTAGGTCGCGACCTCGCGCTGGCAGAGCGTGCCGGCGGGGAAGTCCCACAGGGGCCGCTCGCCGCGGCGGGGCTTGTAGATGACCGTGAGCGCGACGCCGTCGGCCGACACCCGCCCCAGGAAGGTCGCGTTCGACGCCCACCGCATGCGGCCCAGCACCTCGAGCTCGCCATCAGCGAGGAGGTCGGCAGCGGCGCTCGAGCTCAGTTCCAGCGGGGGCACCGGTGCCCGGACGGGTCCATCGGCATGTCGCACAGCGGGCACGCGGGGCGCCCCGCCGCCACCGCAGCCGCGCCCCGGACAGCCATGGCCCGTACCTGCGACCTCGTGGCGTAGATCCGCGCCACGTAGCCCTCCTCGGGCTCCTCCGGTGGACTCTCCGGGGGCGGCGCGTCCTCCTCGCCCTCGCCCTCGGCCGAGCGCTCCCGCAGCTCGATCAGCACGAGCCCCCGATCGGGATCGAAGCCGATGCCGATGAGGCGGGCCCGGAACAGCGGGACGGTGGGCTCCTGGAGCCCGCCCTTCTGGGCCGCCGGGGCCGCCTCGGACTCCTCTTCGGGAAAATCGTCGGCGATCCGGTCGAGGAAGGCGACCGCCTCGGCTGCGAGCAGCGCGATCTGCTCCTTCTCGACCAGCACCGTGAGCTGGCTCGACGCGGTGCGAGCCTGAATATAGAACTCCCGCTCGCCGGGGTCGCCGACCGCGCCGGCAGCCAGGGCGTCGACGTGCTCGAGCTCGATGTTCTCAGCCATCAGCCGTCCTCGTCGCTTCGCTCGCTGCGCGCCGGCGCGCTCGGTGGACAGAGCTCGTCGAGCGCGCCGGTGTCGTTGCACTTCACCAGGGCGGTGGCGTGGGCCGACAGCTCCAGCACCGTGACCGAGGCCGGCGCAACCACCAACCGCTGGAACAGGTCGAGGTGCAGTCCGGTGTAGTGCGCGACGGCCGCCTTGATCGGGTCGGCGTGCGACACGACCACCACGACCGCTCCCGGATGGTCGGCAACCACCACCTCGAGCGCAGCCACCATGCGGGCCTGCATGCCGGCGAGCGATTCGCCGCCCGGGAAGCGGGCGCGCGACGGCGCCCGCTGGACGGTCTTCCAGAGGTCGGTCTTGGCCAGGTCGGACAGCTTCCCGCCCGTCCAGTCGCCGTAGTCGGCTTCGACCACACCCGCCAGCTCTCGCACCGAGAGACCGTGATGAGCGGCGACGGCCTCGGCGGTCTGGGTGGTGCGCTCGATGGGACTGGCGTACACGGCGGCGACGGGGACCTCGGCCAGACGCTCGCCCAGCGCCTTGGCCTGGTGACGCCCGGCGTCGGACAGGTCGACGCCGGGGCCGCGACCGGTGAGCACCGGGCCGGTCTGCTCGGTCACCGCGTGGCGGACGAGGACGAGCTTGGTGGTGGGCGGCGGCGAGGGCGCCGCCGACGACGCGCCTCCCTCGTCGACGCCGTCGCCGGGATCCTTCTTCGTGGTGGGCACCGCCCCCGATGGTATCGGTGACCCGCGGTGGATCTTCCAGCCGCGCATACATTCGCGGCGTGACCGATGTCAGCTTCAGTCCGGGCGGCATTCCCGAGACCGTGCTCGCCCCGGAGCCGCCGGAGGCACTCTCGGCTCTCGAGTCGGCGCTGGCCGAGCCGGACGACCGGCGGCGCGCCGCCGTCGCCGCCGTCGTCGCCCGCTGGCCTCGCTTCCTCGACGGCTGGGCCCGACTGGGCGAGCTGGCGCGCGACGACGTGGAGGCCTACGCCTGCTTCCGCGTCGGGTACCACCGCGGGCTCGACCGGCTGCGCCAGTCGGGCTGGCGCGGGTCGGGCTACGTGCGCTGGGCGCACGAGACCAACCGCGGTTTCCTCCGAGCGCTCGACGGGCTGCGTCGCAGCGCCGCCGTGATCGGCGAGGCCGACGAGGAGCAACGCTGCGACGAGTTCCTCCACCAGCTCGAGCCCGACTGGCATCGTCGACACGACTAGTAACCTGCCGGGCATGAGCGACCGGAGAGTGGCATGAAGCGCGCCCTGGTGACGGGCATCACCGGCCAGGACGGCCGCCACCTGGCCGAGTTCCTCGTGGGCCGGGGCTACCAGGTGTTCGGCCTGGTGCGGGGCCAGAACAACCCCAAGGCCCAGATGGTGCAGGAGGAGAACCCCGCGCTCGAACGGATCGACGGCGACCTCCAGGATCTGTCGTCGCTGATCGCGGTGGTCGAGCAGGTGCAGCCGGACGAGGTCTACAACCTGGGCGCGATCAGCTTCGTACCGCTGTCGTTCAAGCAGCCCGAGCTCACCGCCGACATCACCGGGCTGGGCGTCCTGCGAATGCTCGACGCGATCCGTGTCGTCGGTGGTTCGCAGAGCAACCCGATCCGCTTCTACCAGGCGTCGTCGTCCGAGATGTTCGGCAAGGTGCGCGAGACGCCCCAGACCGAGAGCACACCATTCCACCCCCGGTCGCCGTACGGGGTAGCCAAGGTCTTCGGCCACTACACGACCGTCAACTATCGCGAGGCCTACGGCCTCCACGCCTCGTCCGGGATCCTCTTCAATCACACCGGGCCGCGGCGCGGGCTCGAGTTCGTCACGCGCAAGGTCTCGAACGCAATGGCCAGGATCAAGCTCGGGCTCCAGCAGACGATCACCCTCGGCAACCTCGACTCGGCGCGCGACTGGGGCTACGCCGGCGACTACGTCGAGGCGATGTGGCTCATGCTCCAGCAGCCGGAGCCGGGTGACTACGTCATCTCGTCGGGTGCGACCCACACCATTCGGGAGCTGCTCACGGTCGCCGCGAGATGCGCAGGCTTCGACGACTGGGAACGGCTGGTGTCGAAGGATCCTCGCTTCGAGCGGCCGGCAGAGGTGGACATCCTCATGGGAGATGCGTCGAAGGCCCGGGAGAAGCTGGGCTGGCAGCCGAAGGTGAGCTTCGAAGAGCTCGTCCGCATCATGTACGAGCACGACCTGGCCGAGGAGAGCGAGCGGGCGCGCCAGCGGTAGCTCAAGGCCCGACGAGCCCCGCCGCCTTGCGGGCGGCGACGAGGACCGGGTCCCAGACGGGCGAGAACGGCGGCGCGTACGACAGGTCCAGGGACGCCACCTCGCCGACCGGCATCTCGTTCCAGATGACGGCCGCGCAGACGTCGATCCGCTTGGCCGCGCCCTCCTTTCCGACGATCTGCGCCCCCAGCATCCGCCCCGTCGGGCGCTCCGCCACCACCTTCACCCGGATGGGCTCGGCCCCGGGGTAGTAGCCCGCCCGCGTGGTCGAGTCGATCGTGGCCGCGAGCGCGTCGAAGCCGGCGTCGGCCGCCTCGGACTCGGTAAGGCCGGTGCGGGCGACCTCGTACTCGCAGACCTTCGACACTGCCGTGCCGATCACGCCCGGGAACGTGGCCGAGCCGCCGGTCACGTTGGTGCCGACCACGCGGCCTTGCTTGTTGGCATGGGTGCCCAGGGCGATGGCGATCGGCCGGCGCGAGACCCGGTGCCACGTCTCCACGCAGTCGCCCGCCGCCCACACGCCCTCGGCCCCCGCCTGCATCCGCTCGTCGGTCACGATGCCGCCGGTCTCGCCCACCGGCACACCGGCCTCCTCGGCCAGCTCGCTGCTCGGACGCACGCCGAGGCCGAGGATCACGACGTCGGCGGTCAGGGTCCGCTGCCCGGTGACCACGGCGCGCACGTGGCCGTCGGCGCTCTCGAAGCCCTCGACGGGCTCCTCGAGGTACACGTGCACGCCCACCCCGCGCAGGGCGTCGGCCACCAGCGCGCCCATGTCGGGATCGAGGGTGCTCATGGGCTGGGGCCGCTGCTCGACCAGCGAGACGTCGAGCCCGCGCCTCACGAGCGCCTCGGCCAGCTCGAGGCCGATGTAGCCGCCGCCGACCACCACCGCCCGCTCGGGCTGCCCTTCGTCGACGGCGTGCCGCACGGCGATGCCGTCGGCGAGGGTCTGCACGCCGAACACACCGCGGGCGTCGATCCCGTCGATGGACGGCCGCACCGGCGTGGCCCCGGTCGCGATCACGAGGTGGTCGAATCCTTGTTCACGGTCGTCTTCCGCGTCGATGTCGCGCACCCGCACGCACCGGCGATCGAGGTCGACGGCGGTGACCTCGTGGCCCGTGCGCACGTCGATGCCCCGGTCGCGGTGCTCGGAGGGGCTGCGCGCCACTAGCTTCTCGGCCTCGGTCACGACGTCGCCCACGAGGTAGGGGATCCCGCACGCCGAGTACGACGTGTAGGCGCCTCGCTCGAACGCGACGATCTCCAGGGCGTCGCGGTCCGGGACACGCCGCCTCGCCTGCGCGGCTGCGGTCATCCCTCCCGCGTCGCCGCCGACGACGACCAGGCGGTCAGTCATGCGCGACGGCGCGTTACGCGCCAGAAGCGGCGCGCAGGCCCGCCAGCCGGTCGACGACCTCCTCGGCCTCGGCCACGATCCGGCGCACGAGCTCGCCCGCCGGGACCAGGTCGTGGATGGCGCCCGTGCCCTGCCCGGCGGGGTAGCACTCGCGCTCGGGGTCGACTCCGGCGGCCTCGTCGCCCCCCGTGAGGTGCAGGGTGCCCTCCTGGACGGCGGCGAAGATTTGCTCCGGGAACGGCTTGAGCTGCTCGGGATGGTCGTCGTAGTACTGCGTCGTCTTGTTGCGCACCGCCCGTAGCGTCTTGCCGGTGAACGCCCGGCTCACCACGGTGCCGTCGTCGGCGGTGCGGATGAGCGCCTCCTTGTAGCCGGGCGTGGAGCGCGCCTCGGGCGTGGCGATGAAGCGCGTCCCCATCCACACGCCGTCGGCGCCGAGCGCGAGCGACGCCGCCAGGCCGCGCCCGTCGAACAGCCCGCCTGCCGCCACCACCGGAACGCGCTCCCCCACCGCGTCGACGATCTGCGGGACCAGCGGCATCGTCGCCACTGTGCCCGTGTGGCCGCCCGCCTCGGTGCCCTGGGCCACCACGATGTCGCAGCCCGCCTCGACCGCGGCGATCGCGTGGCGGACCTTCCCGCACATGTTCACCACAAGCACGTTGTGGTCGTGGCACAGCTTCACGACGTCGCGGGGTACCCCCAGACCGGCCACGAACACCTGCGCGCCCTCGGCGATCACCAGCTCGATGTTGGCCGCCATCTGCTCGGGCAACGCGGTGAGCAGGTCGACACCGAACGGCTTGTCGGTGAGCCGCTTCACCGCCCGGATCTCCTCGACCATCTCGTCCTGGCTCATGGCGGAGGCGCCGAGGCAGCCGAAGCCGCCCGCCTCGGAGACGGCGGCGACCAGGGCGTGGTACGAGACGCCGCCCATCCCGGCCAGCATCACCGGGTGCTCGATCTGGAGGGCGTCGGTCAAGCGGGTGCGCATCGCGAGCTCCTTGTGTGGTCGCGCTTACGCTAGATCACCATGAGCTCACCACTCGTCGGCGTGATCATGGGCAGCGACTCCGACCTGAGCGTCATGCAGGCCGCCGTCGACGCGCTCGCCGAGTTCGAGGTACCGCACGAGGTGCGCGTCGTCTCGGCCCACCGCACCCCCGACGTGCTCTACGAGTACGCCCGTGCCGCCGCCGGCCGGGGGCTCCGGGCGGTCATCGCCGGCGCCGGCGGGGCCGCCCACCTGCCGGGCATGGTCGCGGCGATGACCCCACTGCCCGTCATCGGCGTGCCCGTGCCCCTGAGGCACCACGACGGGCTCGACTCGCTCCTCTCGATCGTGGAGATGCCCGAGGGCGTCCCGGTCGCCACCGTCGGCGTGGGCAAGGCCCGCAACGCCGGCCTCCTCGCCGTGCGCATGCTCGCCGCCACTGACGACAGCCTGCGAGCGCGCGTTGAGCGGTTCCAGGCCGGTCTGGCCGAGGCAGTGCGCGAGAAGGACGAGAACGTCCGCAAGCAGTTCGAGTAGCGCTCGGCCCGCGCTACTCCGTCGAAATCGCGCGCAGGACGTCGAGCTTGGCGGCTCGTCTCGCCGGGAAGAGCGCGGCGACGACGCCGGCGATGCCGGCGGCGATCACGATGATGATCAGCTGGCCGACGGAGGGGGCGAACTTCTCGAAGCCCTGGTCGCGCAGCGCCTTGATGACGGCCCAGCCGAAGAACACCCCGATCGCCAGCCCGACGAGCGTGCCGAGCACGGCGATGATCACGGCCTCCCACCGCACGCTCGAACGCAGCTGGCGCCGCGACATCCCAACCGCTCGGAGCAACCCGAGCTCACGGGTCCGCTCGTAGACCGACAGCGCCAACGTGTTGGCGATGCCGATCAGGGCGATGAACACCGCCAAGGCGAGGAGCACGTACACCAGCCCGAGGATCTGGTTGATCTGGCCGCTGAACTCCTCCTTGAAGTCGGTCTGGTCCTGGATCTCGGCGTTCGGGTAGGGCTTCGCCACCTTCTCCAACGCCTTCCGCCCCTCGGCGGGGCTGACACCGTCGGCGAGGCGGACGTACACCTGGTTGTCGATCTGCTCCGTGTAGCCGAGCGCGAAGCCGTCCAGCGACAGCCCAAAGTCGCTCAGACCCTCGCGCTCACCGGTCCCGTAGATCGTCTCGATGGTGAGTGTGCGCTCCCCGTTGGGGAACCGCACCTTCACCTTGGTGCCGAGCTTCCAGTTCTTCTTGTTGGCATACCGCTCCGAGACGGCGATGCTCTCGGCGTCGAGGTCGGTGAACTCGCCCTCCCGGGGGTCGAGCTTGAAGAGGTCGAGCACCGTGTCGGGGTCGAATGCCACCAGGAAGTCGTCGGCGCCCTCGACCTCCATCTCGCCGAATCGGAGCGGCGTTGACGCCTCGACCTCCGGCAACTGCGCGATCTGCTCACCGAGGTCGGGGCTGAACCCGCCGAACGCGCCGAAGCCGAACCCCGTGGTCAGGACGAAGTCGGCCGTGAAGGCCCGGTCGACCTGGGTGTCCACCGTCGCCTTGGCCGACGACGCGAAGACGGTGAAGAACCCGACGATGGCGACCCCGATCATCAGGGCCGCCGCGGTCGCTGACGTACGCCGCGGGTTCCGCATCGCGTTCTCGCGCGCCAGCGCGCCGGTCATGCCGCGGAGGCGCGGCAGCGGCCAGCCGATGACCCGAACACTCGGCCCGGCGAACACCGGGCCCAGCACAGTCGCGCCCGTGAACAAGAGAAGCGTGCCGCCGGCGACGTAGTAGAGGTTGTTGTCGAGATCCCCGAAGAGTCCGGCGAGGATCCCGGCCGCGCCGAGCAGGAGTATCCCCGCGCCGATCACACCCCGGCGCACCGGGCGAGCCGCACGGTCCAGCGCGACGTCGCGGATGGCGGCGATGGGTGGGGTCCGCGCCGCCTTCCATGCCGGGACCAGCGCCGAGAGCACCGTGATCACGGTCCCGACCAACAGCGCGATGACCACGGTGGACCCCCGAACCACACTGGAGCCGGCGGGAATGTCGAACCCGAAGCCGCTGAGCGCCGCCTTCAACAGGCTGGCGATGCCGATCCCGGCCGCCAGCCCGATCGCCGACGCCAGCACACCGACGACGAACGCCTCGGCCACGACCGAGCTCGTCACCTGAAACCGGCCGGCGCCGATCGCCCGCAGCAGCGCCATCTCGCGCGTCCGCTGCGCGACCACGATCGAGAACGTGTTGAAGATGATGAACGAGCCGACGAGCAGGGCCACGCCGGCGAAGACGAACAGAGGCACGCGGATGAACGACAGTGCGTCCTGGATCTCGCTCTGGTCCTCTTCGGTGATCTCCGCGCCTGTCAGCACCTCGATGTCCGTGTCGTCGAGAGCTTCGCGGATGCGGTCACGGAGTTCCTCCTGCGACACGCCGTTCTCACCGACGACCTCGATGGCGTCGAACTGGTTCTCGGCCCCGACGATCCGCTGGGCCTCCGCCGTCGTGAACAGGGCGAAGGTGGCACCGGCGGGACGGTCGGCGTCACCGAACTTGGCGATGCCGACCAGCTCGTACTCCTTCGGCGCGCTCTGACTGAGCACGCTCACCCGGTCGCCGACCTCGAAGTCGGCCTCGTCGACCGAGCCCTTGTCGATGACCACCTCGTCGGCAGTCTCGGGCGCGTCGCCTCCAGGCTGGAGCCGCCACTGGTTGAGGGCCTCGACGTCGCTCCAGTTCGCCCCGAACGTCGGCGCCCCCTGTCCCGGGTTGCCGATGGTGTCGCCGTCCTTGTCGACGATCTGGCCGTAGAACTGCACCTCGCCCTCGGCCGCCTCCACCCCGTCCACGGACTCGACGGCCGGCAGCAGATCGGCCGGGATGCGCTCCCGCTGCTCCGGTCCGAAGTCGGCTTCGAGCGAGTGCTTGCTGCGCACGTAGGCGTCGGTGCCCGCGT
This sequence comes from Acidimicrobiia bacterium, assembly GCA_050743365.1. Taxonomy (GTDB): domain Bacteria; phylum Actinomycetota; class Acidimicrobiia; order IMCC26256; family JACDBD01; genus JBOGFI01. The sequence continues at coordinate 17,501 of JBOGFI010000022.1, forward strand.
TGACGTCGGCGAAGAGGTCGTCGAAGGTCTTCCGGATCGTGTCGGTGAGCACCATCGTCCCCGACATGAACGCCACGCCCAGCAGCACCGCCAGCGCGGTCAGGGCGAAGCGCAGCTTGTGGGCCCGCAATCCCTTGCGGGTGACGCGCCACATCTACTTAGCCGCCGAGGCGCTTCATCTCGTCGATCACTTTCTCGGCGTTCGGTTCGGCCATCTCGCCCACGACACGGCCGTCGGCGAGGAACACGACCCGGCCCGCGTAGGCGGCTGCGAGCGGGTCGTGGGTGACCATGACGACCGTCTGGCCGAGATCACCCACCGCTCGCTGCAAGAAGTCGAGAATCTCGGCGCTGGCGCGTGAGTCGAGGTTGCCGGTGGGCTCGTCGGCGAAGATGATCTCGGGCCGGCTCGCGAGCGCCCGGGCCACTGCGACCCGCTGCTGCTGGCCGCCGGAGAGCTCGCTGGGCCGGTGGGTGAGGCGGTCTCGCAGGTTCACGGTGTCGATCACCGTGTCGAGCCACGCCTGGTCGGGCTTCCGGCCCGCCAGGGCGATCGGCAGCGTGACGTTCTCCAGCGCGTTGAGGGTCGGGATCAGGTTGTAGCCCTGGAACACGAACCCGACCCGGTCGCGCCGCACGACCGTCAGCTCCTTCTCGGAGCAGGCGCTGACCTCGAGGTCGCCGAGGAAGATGCGTCCTTCGGTGACGCGATCGAGGCCGGCTAGGCAATGCAGCAAGGTCGACTTGCCGGAGCCCGACGGTCCCATGATGGCGGTGAAGTTGCCGGCCTCGAACGTCACGTCGACGCGGTCGAGGGCCCGCACCGCCGCCTCGCCGGTGCCGTAGACCTTGGAGACCCCGACGGCGCGCGCGGCGACACCGGTCTCGGCCGTGGGCTGGGGCTGGGCGAGCACGGAGGACATGGAGACCAACCCTACCCATGCCCCCCGTCGGGGCCGGGCTACCTCGAGGGGCTGCCAGGCGAGACGTGAGGCGCGGCCTCGTCAGCGACCGGGGCGGGCCCGCGCGCCGGCGGGCGCTCGTACGGCCGCCCGCGCCGGCCGAGGTACACGAGCCACGCCACCGACGCCACGCACACCAGCGCGCTCACCCACGCGTTGAACCGCAGGCCGAGAAGCTTCTCGGCCGGGTCGACCCGCAGGTTCTCGAAGAAGAACCGGCCGAACGTGTACGTGGCCAGGTACAGGGTGAGCGCCTGCCCCTTGCGAAAGCGGAACCGCCGCTCCGCCCATAGCAGGACCCCGAGGAGGACCAGGCAGTAGATCGACTCGTAGAGGAACGTGGGATGGAACGTCGCCTGGTCGAGGTACTCGGTGGGCCGGTGGGCGGGGTCGATCTCGAGCGCCCACGGCAGGTCGGTGGGACGGCCGAACAGCTCCTGGTTGAACCAGTTCCCCCACCGACCGATGGCCTGCGCTGCCAGGAGGCCCGGCGCGATGCAGTCCATCAGCACCAGGGTCTCGAGGTGCTTCACGCGGGCGAGGACGACGACCGCGATGGCCCCGCCGGCAAGGACCCCCCAGATCGAGAGGCCGCCTTCCCAGATCTCGAGCGCGCCCACGATCCCGCCGTCGTCCCAGTCGTAGCCGGTGAACAGGTGGTAGACGCGGGCGCCGACGACGCCGGCGATCACGACCCACACGACGATGTCGGAGAAGTCCTTGGCGTCGTAGCCCCGGCGCACCCAGCGGGTCTCGGCGATCTTCGTGGCCACCAGAACTCCGATCGCCAGCAGCAGGCCGTACGCGTGCAACGGCAGCGGGCCGACGTCGATGGTGCCGTTCGACGGGCTGGGGATCGAGGCGAGCATCAGCGTCATCGTAGAGGGGGCCCGCGTTGCTTCAAGTTCGCGAGTACCGGCGGCCGATACCTCTCACGCGATGCGGTCCCGTCGATCCCTCCTCGCCGTCCTGTTCGCCGTCCTCGCCGCGGTGACTACGGCCTGCTTCGGCCCGGCCCCGCCCGGAGGCGGTGGCGCCGGCACCGGTGGCGGCGGCAGCGGTGACCGGAACGGACCGCTCGGCGGTTGCCCGGTGTTCCCGGCCGACAGCCCGTGGAACACCGACATCTCGCAGTACCCGGTGCACCCGAGCTCCGACGCCTACATCACGAGCATCCTCGCCCACGGCGGCGATCACCTCCACGCCGACTTCGGCGGCGGCGGCGCGTACGGCATCCCGTACGTGACCGTGCCCGGCACCCAGCCCGACGTGCCCGTGAACTTCACCGCCTACGGCGACGAGAGCGACGCCGCGCCGTACAAGACCCCGCTGCAGGCACCGATCGAGGGTGGACCGGCAAGCGACGGCGACCGTCATGTGCTCTCGATCGACCGCGACCACTGCGTGCTCTACGAGCTGTACCGGGCATTCCCGCGCCAGGGGCACTGGGACGCCGACTCGGGAGCTATCTGGGACCTGCGGTCGAACCGCCTGCGCCCGCCCCGGTGGACGTCGGCCGACGCCGCCGGGCTGCCGATCTTCCCCGGGCTCGTCCGCTACGACGAGATCGCGGCCGGGCACATCGACCACGCACTGCGCTTCACCGTGAACGCCACCCGGAGGGGCTACGTCCTGCCCGCCACCCACTGGGCATCATCGAGCACCGACGTGGACCGCCCTCCCATGGGTCTGCGGCTGCGGCTGAAGGCGGACTACGACATCTCCGGCTTCACCGGCCAGTCGCGCGTCGTGCTCGAGGCGCTCAGGCGCTACGGGATGATCGTCGCCGACAACGGCTCGAACTGGTTCATCACCGGCGCCGCCGACACCCGCTTCAGCGACAGCGACCTGAGCCAGCTGAAGACCGTCCCGGGCGCGGCGTTCGAGGTCGTCGACACCGGCGACGTGTGCACGGGGACGTAGGGCCCGTCCGTCTGCGGCTGAACGCGGCCGGCTAGCTCCGCGCCGTGCCGCGCCCGTTTCCCGACACCGTGCCGGGCACGAGGACGCGATGGTCGATCACGTGGTCGACCAGCCCGTAGGCGACCGCCTCGGCCCCGCGCAGGATGAAGTCGCGGTCGATGTCTCGCTCGATCCGTGCCGCGGGCTGGCCGCTGTGGCGGGCGAGCGCCTCGACCATCTGGGTCCGCTGGGCGATCACCTCGCGCGCCGCGATCTCGATGTCGACCGACTGGCCCTGCACGCCGCCGTGGGGCTGGTGGATCAGCACCCTGGCGTGGGGGAGCGTGAAGCGCTTCCCGACCGCTCCCGCCGCGAGTAGCACCGCCGCCGCGGAGGCGGCCTGGCCCACACAGGTGGTCGCAACGTCGGGTTTCACGTACTGGATCGTGTCGTACACGGCGAACAGCGCCGTCATCTCGCCGCCGGGGCTGTTGACGTAGAGCTGGATGTCGCGCCCGGGGTCTTCCGACTCGAGGTGCAGAAGCTGGGCGACGATCAGGTTGGCGACGGCGTCGTCGAGCATTCCGGTGAGGAACACCACCCGCTCCTGGAGCAGCCGCGAGTAGAGGTCGTAGGCGCGTTCGCCGCGGTTGGTCTGCTCGATGACGGTGGGAACGAGGAGATGGGGCATCGCGCCTCCCGTGGAACGTGCAACTGCTTGGTTGCAGTTGTAGACGACCGCCGCCTGATGTGCAACTGTGAAGTTGCGTGAATGTGGAACGGGAGCTCGACCTGCCGACGCCGCCGGCCGAGGTGTGGCCAGAGCTGACCGACCCCCCGCGCCTGGGAGCCTGGCTCGGCGCCGAGGTCGATCTCGACGCCCGCCGCGGCGGGCGGGGTCGCTTCCGGCTCGAGGACGGCGAGGTGAGGGAGGCGCTCGTCCACGAGGCGGACGAGCCTCACCGCCTCGTGTTCACCTGGTGGCCGGTCGAGAAGGACGGCCGGCGGCGGATGGGCGCCGCCACCACGGTCACGATCACCGTCGACGAGGCCGGGCAGGGATCGCGACTGACCATCGTGGAGGCGCCCGCGCCGGGTACCGGCCCCCGCCGGCTCCGGTCGCGCGCCGCAGCATGAGTAGCTCGAAGGGCTGCCAGCCCGGGCTCCTGCCGCCGAGCGGGCGCGACCAGCGAAGATGAGCCGGCACGACGAGCGCGTCGACGCCGTGTTCGCGGCGCTCGCCGACCCGACCCGGCGGGCGGTGCTCGGGCGCCTGGCGGCGACGCCGGCGGTGACCGCCACGGAGCTCGCCGGGCCGTTGCCGGTGACCCGGCAGGCGGTCGTGAAGCACCTGCAGGCACTGAGCGAGGCGGGGCTCGTCACCGGGCGGCGTCACGGCCGCGAGGTCCGCTACGAGATCACGCCCGCACCGCTCGGCGACGCCGTGGGGTGGATCGTCTCCGTCGGCGCCGAGTGGGACCGGCGCCTGGCCCGGTTGAGGCGACAGCTGGGAGGCCGGTCGGCGTGAGGCGCTCGAGCGCACCGCGGGCAGCCGGGGCTGGTAGCCCCACCCCCGAGATCCTCGACTTCCTGCGTCGGTCCAGCCGCTTCTGGGCTACTTGACCAGCCTCGAGAGGCGCCGGTCGGCGAGGGGCTTGCCGCCGGTCTGGCATGCCGGGCAGTACGTGACCTCGTAGGACTCGTACGAGACGCGCCGCAGCGTGTCGCCGCAGCGGGGGCAGGCCGAGCCGTACCGGCCGTGTACGACGAACTTGTCGCCCAGCTTCGCCTGGGTGAGCCCGCCGGTGCGTTCCCGCTCGCGCTCTAGCGCCTCGGCCAGCTCTGCCCGCACCGCGTCGAGCAGGCGGTGGCGGTCGTCGGTGCCGAGCGACTCCAGCGTCGCGTACGGCGACAGTCGGGCGCGCCACAGGGCGTCGTCGGTGTGGCCCCGTCCGACACCGGCGACGGTCCGCTGGTCGCGCAGGAGCGTGTGCACCCGGCGGCGGTCGTCGCCTTGGAGGATGAGCGCCGCGAACTCGTCCGAGGCGGGCTCGGGGCCGAGCTTCACGAGCGGGCCCTCGTCGCCGGCGGCGAGGACCCACCAGCCTGCCTTGCGCTCGGTGCCATGCTCACGCACCAGCAGCGCCACGCCGTTGTCGAAGCGGAGCCGCACGATGGCGCCCTTCCCGCGGGTCTGCTTGGGCGGGTCCTCGACGTCGAGGCGCCCGGCCTGCGAGAGATGTACGAGCAGCCGCGGACCGCCGAAGTCGAGGACCAGGTACTTCCCCCGCCGGCCGGTGCGCGCGAGCGTGCGGCCCACGAGGGACTGGTAGGGCGGGTCGAATGTCTTGAGGCCCGCGAACCCGATCGGCTCGAGCGCCTCGAGCACGGCTCCGCCCACCGCGGCTTGGAGCCTCTCGGCCAATGCCTGCATCTGCGGGAGCTCGGGCACAGGCTCACGCTACTGGCGGTGGTCGACCTCCCGGCGCGTCGAGCTCGACCGGGCGCACCGCGGCCAGCAGGAGCCCGACGAGGAGCAGGGCAGAGCCGGTGATGGCGATCGCGGCCACGGCGTAGGCGTCGCCGAGGTCGACGGCGTCGAGGCGGCCCAGGCGGCGGGCGGCCAGGGCGACGACGAGGCCCGCGAACGCGGCTCCGCAGAGGACGATGCCGGCGGCCGAGAGCAAGGGCGCGGCGAGGGGCCCCTCCGCCGCTGCCGGCACGGTCTCGCCGACCACGCGTCGGTGCAGGACCCAGGTCGCGGCCACCGCCGCCCACGCCACGACAACAGCGAAGGCGGCGGCGGCGTCGCTGGGCCGGTGCCAGCCCGAAGTCAGCGTGGCCACGCCGATCGAAGCGCCGTAGAGCGCGCCGACCACGGCGACGACGCCCCGGTACCGCCGGGATGCCACGAGCACCGCGGCCAGCGCGATCGACATCGCCACCGTCGCGTGCCCGCTCGGCAGGGTGTTCCCGACGCTCAGGGCCTCGTCAGCGAGGCGGTCCGGCCGCGGCAGCACCTTCTTCAGCACCTGCGTGGTCACGTTGGCCCCGACGATCACCGCGCCGGCCGCCAGCGCCAGCCGAGGCCGACCGCGCATCAGGGCGACGCCGACGATCGCGCCGCCGAGCAGCGCCACCGACGCGACGTCGATCGTACGGAGCAGGTCGTTGGCGGTATCGACCTCTTCGGCGGTGAGCGCGTCCCTTCCCTCGAGTGCGGCGTCGTCGATCCGCTGCCCCGGCCGGGTTTGCACGAACACGAGGTAGATCGCGCCCACGAGCACCACGCACAGAGCCGCCAGTGCGAGCAGGCGGGCGGTGTCGCGCGCGCCTACGTCGACTTCGTCGCTCCCACGCTCTCGCCGTAGGTGGCGGCACCCCGCGTCCAGCCGGGGCCGTTCCCCCAGTCCCGGCGCGTGCGCTTCTTCGCGTGGTCGGGGTCGAAGCTCGCGCACGCGTCGGCGTATTGCTTCGCGGTCTTCTCGCCCTCGGGCAGCGACCAGAAGTCCTCCTCCGTGGAGAACCTCCCGCCGCCGGCGTACTGGAGGATGGTGATGCCCGGGAAGTCGATGGGCTCGCGGGAAGGGTCGGGGTGGTCGCGCCGGTTCTGCATGTAGACGACGACGCGGCCGCTGGGGTCGGACTGGTGCCAGTCGTACACGGTGTAGAGCTCGCCGAACTGCTCCATGATCGGCTTGATCCACGCGCGCACGGCATCGCGACCGTGCTTGTCGCCGAGAACGTGCTCGACGTAGGTGACATCGTTCGTGAAGAGGTCCGCCCAGGCGTCCCAGTCCTCGTTCACGGCGCCCGTCTGCCAGTACGCACGGAACGCGTGCTCGACCTCGTCGATGTCGAACGTCGCCACGGGAGACCCCCTCCCAATCGCGGCGTCGGCAGCGTACGTCAGACCGAGCGACGCCGGCGGGGGCGCTCCTGCATCCTGCGCAGGATCGTCTGCCGGCGCTGCTGGAGGTCGCGGAACGTCAGACGTTCCACGTCGGCGGGGAGCCCGAATCCCGCCTTGACGGCATCGAGGTCGAGGGCGGCGCGCCCGGTGTCGATCCCGATGTCGCGCACGATCCGTTCGCCGTGGTGCTGGGTGAAGTAGGCGTAGATGTAGGCGATCTCGGCGAGGATGTCGACGTCGGGGGCCAGCGTCGCCGTCGCCGCATTGAGGAACATGAGGTTCTTCACGAACAGCATGAGCTCCTTGGGCGCCCGCGCCCCGTAGCCCAGGAGCTTTTTGGTCAGATCGCTCAGCTCGCCGATCAGCTCGTCGGCCGACATCTGGGTCGGGTCCTTGACGGGCTGGTCGAGGCCGAGGTCGCTGATGACGGCGTCGAGGTCGGTGTCGGGCGGGAACGCCCCCATATCGCGAAGGGCCGCCAGCTGACCGCGAATGTCGCCGCCGGTGCCCGTGACGAGCAGCCGCAGGAAGGCGAGGCGTTGCGGCTCGTCGAGGCGGCCGGTGATGCCGAAGTCGAGGAGCACCGTCCGGCCGTCAGCTTGCACGAAGAGGTTCCCGCCGTGGAGATCGCCGTGGAAGACGCCGTGCAGCATCGCCCCCTCGAGGCAGGCGATGAGGCCGGCCCGGAGGAGCGCGCTGGTATCGATGCCGGCGGCGAGCATCGAGTCAACGTCATCGAAGGCGAAACCCCGTAGGCGCTCCATGACCAGCACCCGCCGGGTCACGAGGGTCGGGTGGGGCCGGGGCACGACCATGGTGCGCTGGCCGGTCTTGGCCAGCACGCGTGCGATGTCGAGCATGTTCTCAGCCTCGAGGCGGAAGTCGAGCTCCTCGACGATGGTCTCGGCGAAAAGCTCCACCAACGCCGGCGGGTTGGCGAGCGCCGACACCGGGATGCGCCCGACCAGCTTGGGCGCCAGCCACGCCATCCCGGCGATGTCGTCCCGTACCAGAGCCGCGACCTTCGGACGCTGCACCTTCACGACCACCTCCTCGCCGGTGGCGAGGGTGGCGGCGTGAACCTGCGCGACCGACGCAGCCGCGAGCGGCACCTCGTCGAACGACGCGAAGAGCCCACGCAGCGGCCGGCCGAGGTCCGCCTCCACCACCGCCCGCACGTCGGCGAACGACTCGGCGGGCACGTGGTCGCGCAGGAGCCGGAACTCGGTCACCAGCTCCTCGGGGAAGAGCCCCTCCCCGCCCGAGAGGATCTGACCCAGCTTGACGTAGGTGGACCCGAGGCCCTCGAACGCCCGCCGCAGCCGGCGTGAGAGTCGGGCCCGCGACTCGGGACGCCCCCGCTCGCGCACGTACCAGATCCCGACGGCAGGGACGAGAGCGCGCAGCAACCGCGCCAGCCGCGCCATCGGCGGCACGCGTCCGGGCCGGAGCAGACGCGGGACCTCGGCCCGGGTTCGGGCGCGCTCGGCATCGAGCCCGCGATGCCAGGCCAGGCGCTCGAGCTCGACGACCCAGGGGCCGCGTTCGCTGAAGGCGCCGAAGTCGAGATCGGGTGACGGGGGAGCCGGGTCGTGCACCCGGCCAACGTAGACGCACTCCGTTTCCCGGAAGGGCCGGGACGCCACCCACCGCTCACGGCGAGACGGCTACGAGCCGCAGCGGCCGCCCCACGGGGCGGAGCCCTGCTCGGCATACAGCTGGGCCGCCCGAGCGTCCTGCTCCGCGGGCGGGGCCGCCGCCGGGTCGCCGGCGCCGCCGACCGACTCCCAGGTCTGCTGGTCGAACTGGTAGGCGCCGCGGTAGGTCCCGTCGGAGCTCACGGCGGTGTAGTCACCGTGGCTCTCGCGCTGGCGGGTGCACACCAGGAAGGGGCTCGCCGCCTGACGGGCCCGCTCGGCCTCGTGCACGAGCCGCCAGTACTCCGCGATCTGCGCCTGCCGCACCTGCTCGTAGAAGGATGCCCCCTCGGCGCTCTCGTTCACGGCTTGGGCCAGGCCGTAGGGGGCGGTGTGGGGAGCGGCGGCCGGCCGCCCCGGATCGTGCTCGGCCGGGCGGGTGTCGGCCGCGAGCTGGGCGACCGGCCCCTCGGCCTGCGCCACCTGGGTCGCTCCGAAGACGAGACCGGCGACGACCGCCGGCCCGACGGCAGAGAGCAGACGCCTGCGCATGGTTCCTCCTTGCTCGGGGGTTCCCCGGCGGTGACCGCGCGCGGGCACACACCTGGGGTTTTCGGGGGAAAGAACGCCGGAATCGGGAGCTATGCCGCGAGACGGCCTTCCAACTTCACGGTAGTTGCCCAGGCCGCCGGGGCCCCAAACCTACCGGCCAGTAATCACAACGACTGTGACGTCCGTCTCATTGGTGCAAACCCGGTCAAACCTGGCAAACCTGGGTCTCGCTCCTCGGTGCCGGAGGCGCGGGCTCACCGGATCAGGGCGCGCCCCGCGACGGTAGGTTGAGCCCGTGCGCATCGGCGTCTCCCTGCGGACCGGCTTCGTCGTCGACGACGTGCGCCTGGGCGCCCGCTGGGTCGTCGAGCGGGCCCGGGCGGCACGCCGAGCGGGCCTCGACTCGCTCTTCGTCGGCGACCACCACGTCACGCCGGTCCCCTACTACCAGAACTCGCCCATGCTCGGGCGGCTGCTGGCCGAGTGGGGCGACGGCCCGTTCGGCGCCCTGTACTTGCTCCCCCTGTGGAACCCGGTGCTCGTGGCCGAGCAGGTGGGGACGCTGGCATCGCTCGCTCCCGGGCGCTTCATCCTCCCCTGCGCCATCGGCGGCGGTGAGGAGCAGTTCGCCGGGATGGGCGCCGACCATGCGCGCCGGCCGTCGCACTTCGAGGCCAGCCTCGACATCGTGCGTCGCCTCCTCGGGGGCGAGACCGTCTCGGCCGACGGGCCCTACCGCGTCACGGAGGCGTGCGTCTCGCCGGTGCCGCCCGAGCCGGTCGAGATCTGGATCGGCGGCACCGCCGAGCGGGCCGTGGACCGAGCCGCCCGGCGCGGCGACGGCTTCCTCGCCAATGCCGATCTCACGCCCGAGCAGGCCCGCGAGGTGCTCGACCGCTACCGGGCGCGCTGCACCGCCCACGGCCGGGAGCCCACGGCGCTCGCGATCCGGCGCGACATCCACGTCGGCGCCGACGACGCCGACGCGGCCGCCCAGGCCGAGTCGGTCATCGAGCGCGGCTACCGGGGCTTCGACCCGGCGGCGATCACGTACGGCGGCATCGAGCGGGTGGCGGAGCGATTCCGGGAGTACGCCGCGATCGGCTACACGGATGTGATCGTCCGCCACCTCGCCGACGACCACGACGAGGTGCTGGCCTCGTTCGAGCGTCTCGGCCAGGTGCGGGAGCTGGTCGCCGACGCCTAGAGAAGAAGGCCTGCCAGCCCGAGACTGGCCGCCAGGATTGCGCGGGAGCGGCGAGCGGCCCGAAGGGCGCCGGGCGGGTATCCCGCCCGGCGAGCGAGCCCGACCTAGCTGGGGGGCCGCAACGCGGCGTCGAGCACGACTACAACTGCCGCGGCGCGCTCAGAATCCGGGGCGACGCCGGCCTGCACCATCCCCATGAGGAGAGAGAGGACGATCGCCTCCATCCCGGTCGCCACGACCCCCGGATCGACGTCGCGCCGGACCTCGCCGGACTCCTGTCCGGCGTCGAGATCCTCGGCGAAGGCGGCGGTGAGCGCCTTGAGCGACGGGAGGTCGAGCAGCCGGCCGACGACCTCCGGCTCTCGGCCCGCCAGCACCCGGCGGGCGAGGGGATGCGCGTCGACCCGGGCCACGAGCTCACCGACGCGAAGCGGGAATCGCTTCCGGACGGGACCATCGAGACCGGCGCCGGACTCTTCGATCAGGGCGGCGGCGTCGGCGTCGACCGCCGCCTTGAAGAGGGCTTCCTTGCCGGCGAAGTAGGCGTAGGCGGCGGCGGGGGTCAGCCCTGCCTCCCGGGCGATATCGCTCACCGAGGTGCGCCGGTAGCCGTCGGCGGCGAAGCGCCGCACCGCGATCTCGAGCAGCCGGCCCCGCGTCCGCTCCCCCTTGCCGGGGGCGACGACGGCCGGTGCCACGGTGCCGGTCATGGACGGCATCGTAGCAGGTCAGAGGGATAAATTCAAGGATTTGACAAACTCTCTTGATTCTTTGATTACGATCGGGCACACTGATGGCCATGACCACGACCGCCCCCCCGGCCCCCGACGAGCGGGTCGCTCGCCTCTCGACCGCGTCCGTCCGCAAGGTCCTCGAGCCCGAGGAGCTGTTCGACTGGTCCTCGCTCGGCGCCGGCCAGGTGATCGGCGACGAGCTGCTCACCACACGGGGTCTCGACCTCGAGCTCGATCCCGACACGAAGGCCCGCCTCTCGCGGGAGGAAGTCGCAGCGATGCTCCAGATGGGCATCCGGTTCGAGGCCGTCCTCAACTCCGGCTTCGCCCTCCAGATCGCCGAGGCTCACGACGTCGCCGACCCGCGCATCACCTACATGCTCCACGAGATCGCCGAGGAGACCCGCCACCAGCGGGCCTTCATCCGCCTGGTCGAGGAGCTTCGCCCGGGGGCGAGCAACCCGTTCGCCCGCGGTCCGATCGAGCGGGTCGTGCAGTTCAACATCCGCCGGTTCATCCGGATGCCGGCGTTCCTCATGGTGCTGGTGCTGGCGGGCGAGGAGATCCCCGACCTGCTCCAGAAGCTGGCGTCCGAGCACCCCGGCACCGACCCGCTGCTGGCGGCGGTGAACCGCTACCACCGCCAGGAGGAGGCTCGTCACCTGTCGTTCGCCCGGACGACGCTGCCCGAGCTGTACGCGGGGGCGGGACGCCTGGAACGGCTGCGGATCCTCTATCTCGCGCCGCTGATCATCGGGGGGTTGTTCGCGACGTTCGTGCACCCGGGCGTCTACGCGGCCGTGGGGCTCCCCGGTTTCAAGACGTGGAGGGCGGTCAACCGCACCCCGGAGCGCGTCGCCGTGCGGCACCGGGCGACGCGCAACATCCTCAGGGCCCTGCTCGACGCGGGCGTCGTGCGTCGCGGCCGGGTCCCGCGAGGGTGGCGCCGGCTGTGCGGAGTCGACCGCCAGGGCGAGCCGATCCCCGGCGACGCGCCCCTGCCGGGCGAGGCGATTGCCTGATCCGGGCGACGAGGATCAGCCGCCGGCGCCCGAGCGCCGGAGCTTGTAGCGGGCGAGGTGCTCGACCCGGGCGACGTGGTCGGGCGAGCGGCGAAAACGCCGGGCGACCTCCTCACGGGACACGCCCCGGGCCCGCAGGTCCAGGACCCGTCGCTCGAGCGGGCGGAGCGCGGATCCGCCGGTGCCGGCGTCGGCGTGGCGGCCGTCGAGCCGGGCCAGGCGCGTCACCTGGGAGATGAACTCGGGGCCGCGCTTGAACCGGCGGCCGATCTGGGCGTCGTCCTCACCGGCGTCCCTCAGCGCCAGTACCCGGCGCTCGAGGGGACGTAGGTCTTGCATCTCGGCCATGCCGGCCCTCCCTGTCGCTTGGGTCATCATGCCACCCCGGGGCTTCAGGACCCCGCGGCCAGGTCCTCGAGCACGGCCATGGCGGCGTTGCGGCCGTTCACGGCGATCACCGAGCCGCCGGGATGGGTGGCCGCGCCGCAGAGGTACAGACCGGGCACGGGCGTGCGGGGGGCGAACCTCCGCTCCCACATCTGGTCGGGCAGGCACTCGCCCTGGAAGATGTGTCCGCCGGTGAGCCCGATGCGCGCCTCCACGTCGGGCGGTCCCAGCACCTGGCGCGCCTCCACGCAGTCGGCGACGTCGGGAGCGAAGCGGGCGATCGCCGCCAGGGCGAGATCGGCGACCTCCTCGCGGCGCGAGTCCCAGTCGCCTTCCGCCAGCCGGTAGGGCGCGTACTGGGCGAACACGCTCATCGTGTGCCTGCCCGCCGGCGCCACCGACGGGTCGTACGGCGTCTGGAAGTACACCTCGCACCACTCGACCGCGGGCTCGCCCCGCCGGCTCGCCTCGAAGGCCGCCTGCGTGGCGTTGATGCTGCGCCCGATCTCGACCTGCGAGCGGTAGACGTGGTCGGGCCGGTCGGGGGCAGCGCGGAACCTCGGCAGGCGCGACAGGGCGCAGTTCACCTTGACGACCGGGCTCTCGCAGCGCCACGCCTCCACCCGGGCCCGGAAGTCGTCGGGCACCCCTGCGTCGGAGCACAGCGCGAGCGTGCGCTTGGGGTCGGCGTTCGACACGACGGTCGCCGCCCGTACCCGCTCGCCCCCCTCGAGCCGGACGCCCTCCCCGGGCAGGATCTCGGCCACCGCGACCGAGGCGCCGGCGGCAACGACCGCCCCGGCCGCGGTGGCGGCGTCGGCCAGGCAGAACGACACGCGGCCCATCCCGCCCTCGACGTAGCTCCACCCGCCGATGAGCCCGAGGCAGTGGAGGGCGTGCACCCAGGCGGTCCCGGGGTCGCGAGGGCCGGCACAGGTGCCGATGATCCCCTGGCCGTGCAGCGCGGCGCGGAGACGCTCGTCGCCGACGTGACGCTCGATCACGTCGGCGATCGGAGCCTCCCCCAGCACCACCTCGCGCGCCTCGGCGTCATCGCCGAGCAGGGCCTCCAGCTCGGCGCGCGTGGGCGCGGTGCCGAGCCAGGTGTCACGCGCACCGGTGCGCAGCGCGTCGCGGATGCGCCGGAAGATCGCCTCGTAGGCGAAGAACCCGTCGACATCGCGGGGTGATAGCGCCTTCACCTCGGACCGCGTGCGCGCCGGGTCCTGCCACTGCGTGAGCGACGCGCCGTCCTCGAACGGCGTCCACTGGGTCGGGTCGACGACGAAGGTGCGGTAACCCAACCGGGCGAGGTCGAGCTCCTCGATCACGAGCGGGTGGAGCAAGCCCACGAGGTAGGCGCATGGGCTCATGACGAAGCGCCCGTCGCCGAACGGCTGCTCGAGCGTGCAGGCGCCGCCCACCCGCTCGCGCCGCTCGAGCACGACCACCGATCGGCCCGCGCGGGCGAGGTACGCGGCGGCGGTGAGGCCGTTGTGGCCTGCCCCCACCACGGCGACGTCCCAGTGGCGCGCCGTCAGCGCCGGTATCCCACCGGCGGGAAGCCCGACCTGACCCATGACCTCGTACGTGCTCACTCTGTTTCCTGTTCGCGTGCGACGGGTAACCCAATTCAAGACGGAAAGAGAGATGCCATGCCGCCGCGGACCTGGAGCAAGAGGCGTGAGCGCCAGTACGAGCACGTCAAGGAAGGGGTGCGCGAGCGCGGCCGCAGCGAGGAGACGGCCGAGGAGATCGCCGCCCGCACGGTGAACAAGGCCCGGGCGCGCTCGGGCGAGGCCAGGCAGCGCAGCCGCACGTCGGTCGACGACATCTCCTCCGGCCGGCGCGGCGGGCTGCGCTCGCACCGGGGGGCGGGTGGCCGCACGAAGGAGCAGCTGTACGCCGACGCGCGCCGCCAGGGCATCAAGGGGCGCTCGAGGATGTCGAAGGCGCAGCTCCAGCGGGCGCTGGCCCGGAAGCGCTGAGCTGCCCCGCACGCAGGCCCGCACTCCGGTGCCTCATCGACAGGTCGCGGCTCGCCGCTTGAGCTTACGGCTTTCCTCATTCGGCACCCGCGGCCGGGCGCGGCATGATGCGTGCACTGATCGCGCTCAGCGCGATCTCTGAACGCATCATCGCTTCCGCGCCGCGGGCGGGGAGGGGGGACGAGGGTGAGCACGCGACCGGCTCGGAGGATGCCTGACCCGGGTGCCGTCCACGACGAGCGTGAGATCGAGGCCGTCGTCGAGGTGCTGCGGACCTCCACGCTGGCGATCGGACCGAAGGTCGCCGAGGTGGAGCGGAGGGTCGCCGACCTGCTCGCGAAGCGCCACGGCGTCATGGTGAACTCCGGCTCGTCGGCGCTGCGGCTCGCGATCGACCTGCTCGACCTCGAGCCCGGGGACGAGATCATCACGCCGGTGCTCACGTTCGGCACCGATGTCACCGCGATGGTGCAGTCGGACGTCGTGCCCGCGTTCGTTGATGTGGAGCCCGACACGTACCAGATCGACGTCGAGCGAATCGAGGAGATGACCGGCCCTCGCACCCGAGCGATCCTCGCCCCCAACCTCGTCGGAAACTGCCCCGACTGGGACCGCATCCGCGAGATCGCCCGCGGGCACGACCTGGCGGTCGTGGAGGACACCTGTGACGTGCTCGACGCCTGGCTCCGGGGCGCTCGGACCGGCACCCGGGCCGACATCTCCGTCACGAGCTTCGCCCGTGGCCACGCGATCACGGCCGCGGGCAACGGGGGCCTCATCGCCCTCGACGACGACGAGCGGCTCGACCGGTGTGTGGAGCTGCGCCGCTGGGGCCGTCGATCGGAGACGTATCTGTTCGGCTCGCGTCGGGGCGAGAAGGAGCGGTTCGGCCCGCTGGCCGACGGCACGCCCTACGACCTGGTCTTCGTCTTCGACCGCCTCGGCTACAACTTCGAGCCGTCGGAGATCGGGGCGGCCTACGCGCTCGTGCAGCTCGACAAGCTCGACGAGTTCAACGACCGGCGCCGGCGGCACTGGCAGCGGCTCGACGACTTCTTCGCCCGCCATCGGGACAAGGTGATCCGCCCCCGCACGACCGAGGGCGCCCGAACCACCTGGATGCGCTACCCGTTCGTCGTACGCGAGGGGCTCGACCGCACCGCGATCCAACGGGGGCTGGAGGCCGGCGGCATCGCCACCCTCATGGTGTGGACCGGCAACATCCTGCGACAGCCCGGGTTCGCGGGCATCGAGCGTCGCGAGCCAGGCGGGCGGCTTTCCCAACGCCGACCGCGTGATGAATCGGGCACTGTCCCTGCCGACCCATCACGCGCTCTCGAGCGACGATCTCGGCTACATGATCGAGACGCTCACCGACGTGCTCGCGTAGACCCGCTCGTCGCGCTGCTCTCGGGCGTCCTCGCTCAGCGGGCACCCGAGATCGGCTAGACCATCGCCCGGGCCGTCGTCACCGAGCCCGAAGGTCAGCCGCATGCCCACACCCTCGATGCGTCCCGCCCTGCCGGGCCTCCGGCCTCTCGTGGCGGCCGCGCTCCTCACCGCCACCGTCGCTTTGCCCACCGCGCCGAGGGCCGCCGCCGGGGAGGGCGCCGGCCGCGCCGCCTTCGCGGTGCAGGGCAGCGTGGAGGAGGTCGCGGTCACCGGCGCCGAGCCCGAGACGACCCTCACGCTGGTGGACCGATCGGGTGACGAGATCGCGAGCGAGGAGGTGGACGAGCTCGGCTCGGCGCTGTTCGAGCGGGTGCGGCCGGGGCGGGGCTACGTCGTGCGCGAGCGCGGGGGCGGGGAGTCCGACCCGGTACGCGTGCAGGTGCCGGGTGCCCATCCCCGCCGGGCGTTCTACGAGTCCCAGCCCCTCGAGCCCGGTTACAACTACATCGAGACCCGCGACGGCACGCTCCTCGCCGCCATGGTCCGCCTCCCGGGCCCGCCCGAGGAGGGCCCCTACCCGACGATCGTCGAGTACTCGGGCTACGACCCCGCCAACCCCGACTCGCCCGAGCCCAGCTCCCTCCTCGCGGGCGTTCTCGGCTACGCGACGGTGGGCGTGAACGTGCGCGGCACGGGCTGCTCGGGTGGGGCGTTCGATCCGTTCGAGACGCTCCAGTCGCTCGACGGGTACGACGTGATCGAGACCGTGGCCGCGCAGCCGTGGGTCGCGCACGGCAAGGCGGGCATGGTCGGCATCTCCTATCCGGGGATCATGCAGCTCTTCGTGGCCGCCACCCGCCCGCCGCACCTGGCCGCGATCGCTCCCCTCTCGGTCTTCGACGACGCCTACAGGGGCGTCCTCTACCCCGGCGGCATCCTCAACAACGGGTTCGCGACCGGCTGGCTCGAGGACCGCCAGGAGGAGGCCCGGCCGGCGGGCCAGGACTGGGCGCAGAGGCGCATCGAGGAGGGCGACGAGACCTGTCGGACCAACCAGGCCCTGAGGAGCCAGACCCGGGACCTCCTACGCGAGGTCGACGACAACCCCTACTACCTGCCGGGGAGGGGCGACACCCTCGCCCCCTACACCTTCGTCGATCGGATCGCGGTGCCCGTGTTCCTGGCCGGGGCATGGCAGGACGAGCAGACCGGTGGGCACTTCGCCCAGATGCTGGATCGCTTCGACCCTGACGTACCGGTGAAGTTCACGTTGACGAACGGCACCCACATCGACTCGCTCGGCCAGGCCGTCGCCACGCGTTACGCCGAGTTCCTCGACTTCTACGTCGCGCGACGGGTGCCGACCTTGGGCGCCGGACCGCGGGGCGTCGCACCCGTGCTCTACTCCATCCTCACGGGCGTGGAGGGCGTGCAGCTGCCTCCCGACCGGTTCGCCGGCGTCACCGACTACGAGGCCGCGCTGGACGAGTACGAGGCCGAGCCGCCGGTACGGGTGCTGTTCGACACCGGCGCCGGCGCCGCGCCCGGCGCGCCGGTGCCCGCGTTCGAGGCCAGCTTCGAACGATGGCCCCCACCGGCCACGACCGCGACGACCTGGCACCTGGGGCGGGACGGCACCCTCGCCCGCGAGCGCCCCGGTCGCGGCGACGGGGGTTCCGACCGGTACACGTACGATCCGTCGGCCCGCCCCCAGACCAGCCTCGCACTCGGCTCGGTCGAGGCGGCGTGGCTGGCGCTGCCGCCCTACGAGTGGCGACCGGCCCCCGATGACAAGGCGCTCTCCTACGTGAGCGAGCCGCTCGCCGAAGACACCGTGATGGTCGGGTCGGGCAGCGTCGACCTCTGGCTGCAATCGACCGCGCCCGACATCGACGTGCAGGTGACGCTCACCGAGGTGCGGCCCGACGGCAAGGAGACGTACGTGCAGAGCGGGTGGCTTCGCGCCAGCCACGGCCGGCTCAACGAGGGCTCGACGCGGCTGCGCCCCCGGCACACGCACCTGGAGCGCGATGCCGAGCCGCTGCCCGGGGGCAAGTTCACGTCGCTGCGGGTCGAGCTCGTCCCGTTCGGGCACGTCTTCCGGGAAGGCTCGAGCGTTCGCCTGATCATCGGGGCGCCCGGTGGTGACCGGCCCCGCTGGACCTTCGACGCCTTGACCTACGAGGAACCGGTCACCAACGAGGTCAGCCGATCGGCGGCGCGCCCGTCCCGAGTCGTCCTCCCGGTCGTGCCGGGCATCGACGTGCCCACCGGGCTGCCGGGCTGCCCGTCGCTGCGCGGGCAGCCGTGCCGCGACTTCGCCCCCGCCGGCACGACCCCGTAGGCCAGTCGGTGCGGGTATGGGCGCCGGCGCTGACGCTCGGCGTCGTGCTGGTCGCCGCGCTGGAGATGACGAAGGTGCGCGGCTTCTACGTCGACAACCGGCTGGGCCACCTCGAGGACGACCACGGGTGCGCGCCGCTGCCGATCGGCGACGACGTCGGGGGTCACCGCCTCGGTGCGGTCGGCCCTCGCCACCTCGACCTCGGCGCCGTCGAGGGCGGGAAAGACGGCCGCGGCCTCGGCCAGGTTGCCCGCCACCGCCTCGGGGTCGACCCGCCCGACCCCGGCGTCGGGGTCCCAGCGGCCCAGCCAGCCGCCGCTCACCATCACCCTGCCGTCGCGGAGAGCCTTGAGCGCCAGGCGACGGTGGGCGTGGCCGATGAGGTGCCGGACCGGCGCGGTGTCGAGGGGCGGGGTGACGATCACCTGAGGCAGCACCGGACCGACTGGCAGCTCGGCCCCGACGCCACGGAGCAGGTCGCAGGACCCGAAGTTGGCGGCGACCAGCAGCGCCCGTCCGATCCGGACGGTCGCTCCTCCCGCAAGGGCGACGCGCTCGATCCGGTCCCCGCGGCGCTCCAGCCCCGCTACCGACGCTTGCTCGCGGATCTCGATGCCGGCGCGGCTCGCGGCCCGGGCGAGCCCGGTGGTGACGGCGGTGTGGTCGGCGACGCCGTCGTCGGGGCAGTACAAGGCCGCGACCACCCCCTCCGAGACCTCGGGCTCGAGCTCGCGGAGCTGATCGCGGCCGACGAGCTCGGTGTGGATGCCGTGGCGCAGCTGGCGCTCGGCCACGACTAGCGCCTCCGCCAGGTCCTCGGCGCGTTCGATCAACTGGAGGTGACCGCTGCGGCGATAAGCGCCTCGCACGTCCGCCTCGGCCGCCAGGTCCGGCCACCAATCGGCCGCGAGCCGCGCCAGAGGGAGCTCGCGAGGATCACGGCAGTTCGCTCGCACGCCCCGCTCCCCGACCCCGCCCGACGCGCCCGCCGCGACGGTCGCCGCTTCCAGCACCACGACCTCGGCACCATGCCGAGCCAGCTCCCAGGCGGCCGTGATGCCGCAGACCCCGGCGCCGACGACGACGTACTCCGCCTCCACGGCCTCCGTCAGATCAGCTCGTGAAGCAATAGGAGTCGCTCGACGCGTCGCCACCCTGCAGGCGCGTCTGGTGGACGCGCATCCCCCGGAAGTCGTCGCCGTGTGGGAAGAACCGCGGGTCGGCACTGAGCCCGCCCCGGTCACTGTCGGCATCCAGCTTCGCCATCCATGCGCCGACACCGTCGGGGTAGAAGATTTCGTCCCACGCGGCGTACAGCGAGTTGGTGATGTAGACGCGCTTGCCGTCGCGGCTGATCTCGACCATCTGCGGTGCACCGGAGAGCTTCAGGTCCGGGGCCGCCGGGTGCGGCTCCCGCCGGACGATGCCGCCGAGGCGTACCGACCCGGTCTCGCGTGGCTTGAACGGGTCGCTCACGTCGTACTGCTTGAGCTCACCCGTGCCCCAGCACGATACGTACAGCCAGCGGTCGTCGACCGAGAGGTCGATGTCCGAGACCAGCGGCGGCACCGCGGAGAACGGCTTCAGCGCCGGCGGCAGCTCGTCGGGCTCGGCGGGTTCGGCCGGGATCGTGATGACCTTCTCCGCCGCCCATCGCTCGCCGTCCTGGTGCCAGAGCCACACGGACGCCGAGAGGTCTTCGACGCTGATGACGACGCCCACGAAGCCGTACGCCTTCGACGGATCGTGTGCCGGCCGCAGCTCGAGCACCATCTGATGCTGGTCCCCCAGGTCGACGCGCTGCACGAGCCTGCGCTCGGACATGCTCCAGAAGTCGAGGGAATGGCCGAACTTGCGGCCGAGCAGGTCCTCGGGGTCGAGGCCGTTCTCGATCATCGACGGTGTCGCCCACTCCGAGGTGATCACAGTGTCGTAGTCGAGGTGCCACCACACGTCGTACGAGAAGAACTGGTCGCCCCGGTCGACCTCCCACGCGCCGACGACCTCGAAGGTGTCGTGGTCGAGCAGCGCGACGCCGCCCGGTCCGTCGTTGCCGTTCGCTCCACCGAGCGCGGACATGAAGATGCCACCGGGCCCGCAGTGCACCGTGTGCGGCCGCGAGTAGCCCGCCTTTCTGGCCAGCTCGTCGGCCTCGATCGTGCGAACCACCTGCGGGGAGCGCGGGGCGGGCTTGGTGTCCAGGATGTACGTGCGTGACGAGCGCAAGCCGGGAACGACGAGGTACCGCCGCTCCAGCGGGGCGCCGCCCTCGTGGCCGCCATGCTCGCCGTGACCCGGGTGACACAGCGCGCTCGAGCACGCGTTCCACCCGAAGTGGTGCAGCTCGTTCCCCGCGGTCGGCAGCTCGGTCCACCCGACGACACTGCCGTGCGTCGGCGACGACGGGTCGCAATCGATCGCGGTCATCGCGTCGTTCGTCCTGCCGGCGGGATCGAACGCGGCGACGTACGCCAGCTTCTCCGGCGGGGCGGTGATTGCGGCGCCAGGGCTCCGGTAGAACGTGGGGTCGGTCGTCTCGGGCATGATCCACCTTCCCGCCCGGAACCCCGGGCTCCTCGCACGACTGCCTACCGCTGGGTGTGATCGTGCCACTGAGAGCGCGAGTGTCAAGCTCGAGGTCGATCGCGTGTGGTCGGTGCCGCCGTCATCCGTGACTACGCGGCGTCAACTCCACGAGCGGGAAGGCACGGTGCCGGCGAGGTGGCACGAGGAAGTTCTGACGGCGGGTGGCGGTGAGGAACCGCTCGAGCCCCTGGTCCTCCTCCGGCACGCGGTGCCGCTCGACCAGGTCGACGGACGCCTGGTTCCTGCGCATTTCGGCGAAGAAGCGTGCGGTGGGCACGAACACCGAGAAGTGCAGCTTGGGCCGAGGGGAGCCGCCGCGCACGTCGAGATCGTCGAAGCCGGGACCGTCCACGCGCATGTGCATCGCGGTCCCGTCGGCAGCGCGTGACGAGCGCTGAAGGCCTGGCTGCGCCGAAGAGACCGAGCTTGAGCAGTGCCCGGCGGCCGAGACCTTCGCGGTGGCGCTCGTCCCGCTCCGAACCCGCGGTGCAGCCTCCCGTGCTCTCGATCTCGCGCGCCGGTGGTCCGCATTGTGAGCGCCCTGACCTGAGAGGGGACTGAGGAAATCTGGGAGGAGGCTGGAAGACGCGCTTGCGATCAGCCCGCCTTGGCGGCGTAGCGGTCGCGGTGTTGCTCCCATCGACGCCGCGACCACACGACGGGACGGCCGTCGAGTGCATGGCCCAGGAGCTCGAGCAGCGCGTGCCAACCGGCGAGGTCACGAGGAGCGTCGGCAGCAGCGAAGCCGACGGGCTCGGTGTGAGTGAGCACCAGCATGCAACCGTCGCCGTCGGGTTGGAGCTCCCAACGTGCAATCGAGGTGGGCGCGCCGCCGAAGGTGTGCTCGAAGACAAACGGCGGCTCCACCCGCAGGACGGTGTCGTGCGCCACCAGCGCGTCCGCGTTCGCCCCGGTCTCGGCGATGATGGCGTCGACGAGCTCGGACGGACCGGTGGTGCGCGTGTAGAACCGGCCGCCCTCGACGAGCTCGAGCTCCACCTCGCTCGCTCCGAACCACTCGGTCAGTCGCTCCGGCCGGGTGAGCGCATCCCAGACACGCTCGACCGGGTGCGCGAAGCGGCGCTCGAAGCGCAGGACGTACCTGCCGTCGATCTCCTGGATGGTTCCGTCGGCCGGCATTGCTGGCGATGGCGAGCTCGCGGGCATGGGCTACTCCCCCTTGTCCTAGTCGGCCTCGTCGTCGAGGTGGCGTTCCAGGGCATCGAGGCGGTGGGTCCAGAACCGCCGGTAGGGGGCGAGCCAGCCGTCGACCTCCGCGAGCGGCTCGGCCCGGAGCCGATACCACCGTCGCTGCGCATCGCGACGCACCGCGACGAGGCCAGCGTCGCGCAGCACGCGCAGGTGCTTCGAGACCCCGGGTTGGCTGAGCCCGAGCCGGTCGACCAGGTCCCCGACCGACCGCTCGCCCGGGTGGAGCAGATCGAGGATCCGCCGCCGGTTCGGCTCGGCGAGGACCTCGAACGCCGTGGGTACCGCCATGGGCTCTATATTGCCAATTAGCTATATGCCTGTCAAGGCATACAGCGGCCGCGGGTGGTCGGCGAATGGGCCGGCCCGAGCAATGCGTCCTCGAAGTCCGCGACGAGTACCCGAGGACGAGCCCGAGCTGGTCACGCGGCCGATGGTTCCTCTCTCGTGGCTGGCGCTCACCGCCTTTGCCGTTCTCGGCTACACGCTCTACCGCCGAGGCCGATGGGCACCGGCAGCAGCCGCTCCGCTAGTAGTCGAATGCCTCGCGTGTCGAGCCCGCCCGCCAGCTGCGGCGAGTACGAAGGCGCCCGCGAGCGCAGTCGCGCTGAGCACGTGCCATCCGGCGTGGGCCTGGAGTATGGCGTTCGGCCGGCACAGCGGACCGCCGCTCCGGCCGAACAGCTGCAAGGGGAGCGCAAGCGCAAGCGCACCCGCGGCACACAAAGCGACCCCCGGCCGGGCGCGCACGCCGCGCGCGATGCGTTGGGCCGCGACCGCGACCACCGCGGCGACCACAACGATCGTCGCGTCGTGGAGCCACCGCGCCCGGGACCCGCCTGGACCGTGGTACGCGACGCTGCCCACACCGACGGCGACAAGCGCCGCTCCGTGCAGCCGGTTGTGCCTCCAGACCCAAGCTCCGGCGGCGACGTAGGTCAGGCTCGACAGCGTGTTGAGCGGCTCGGAGAGCAGGCCATCGTGGATGCGTTCGCAGTCGGCCATCGCCGACACGGTAGCGACCATCACGTCGATCATCCATGACCGGTCCTTACGAACAGGTGCCAGCCGAGCCACAACCAGCCGGCGAGCATCAGCCACCTCCCGATGCGCGTGCGGGCGAAGGCCGCAACCGCGTCCGCGAGCGTTGCAGCGTCGCGTCTTCGCGCCGCGACCTCGTAGGCAACGATCGCAAGAACGATCACGATGTAGCCGGCGAGCGTCAGTGTGCGCGT
This sequence comes from Acidimicrobiia bacterium, assembly GCA_050743365.1. Taxonomy (GTDB): domain Bacteria; phylum Actinomycetota; class Acidimicrobiia; order IMCC26256; family JACDBD01; genus JBOGFI01. The sequence continues at coordinate 40,571 of JBOGFI010000022.1, forward strand.
CATCGCTTGGCGAGCACGACTGCGAGGCCTATCCATGCGACGAACGAGAACGCGCGAACTGGATGCGACTCCAGCACGCCGTTCGCAAGCGAACTGAGCGTCGGGTGGTCGGACCTCGGGTCTTGTAGGTACGCGGCGAGTTGCCAGCTCACCAGTGCGACCGTCAAGACCGCCCACCCCGCGACACCGCGTTGCCGCGGTCGCTCGTCTCGCGGGAGCGGGTGCCGCAAGCCCAAGCAGATTGCGAGGGCGCCGGCGCCGACGATGAAGACGGTTGCCGCGACCGAGAACGGACGCAACGACGTTGCCCACCAACCGTACGCGACGAGCGCCGGAACGGCGACTGCATGTCGTGGCGTCACCTGCTGACCGTAACGGGTGCGAGACTGACACGTTCGAGCGGTGGTGACGCGTGCTCGTGCGGGAAGTGGGGGATGCGCAGCGGCGATGCCGCTCCTCCCCAAACGGGGTAGCGGTTTCCCTGACCGCTATCCCCGCATGCTCTTACTTGAGCGGAACGAGGTAAGACTCGACCCGACAAATTTTGTCGCCCGCGAACGTGAAGACGTCGCAGAAGACGAACCGATGGAGCTCACCACTCTTGTGGGTGGTCTCACCGTTGCCGATCGCGACCACGGCGTCGGACTCTTCGATCAGGCGATCGACGGTCAAGGTCGGGCTACCCACGAACTCGTCATTCTCGATCTCCTGATCGAACGCGTCCTTGCCCGTTAGGTGGGTGTATCCGGGTAGATCCCAGGCGATGTCGTCAGTCAGGCAGGCCAGGATCTGTGCGTGATCGCTCCGCCGGAACCCCTCGAAATACGTTTCGACGACATCTTTGCGTGGTGACACGTAGCTTTCTCCGTTCGAGGCGCGCGTCCTGCGACTATGTGGCATCAAGCTAGCCAGCCGGCGGACGTGGCGGCTCAGCGATAGCCGGTTGTGTCGGCGGGTTTGCCTGCGTCCTGAACTTCGGTGACGTATCTCCAGGCATCGGGCTGGCTGCCGTCGAGATCGGTGAAGCCGTAGATCTTCGCCAGCTGCCCGCTGGACAGCGACTTTCCGTTCCAGCGCGACATGTCGGGATCTTGCGCGAGCGCCGCCACGGCCCGACCGACCAACGCTGGACTCTCGGAGATAGCGAAGTGGGGCGAGCGCGTGGTCGCGTCACGCCAGTTCGACTCGGTGACTCCGTAGGCTTCGAGCATGGCCTCGGATCGCAGCCAACCCGGAGTGAGTGACACGGCGGTCGCGCTATAGGGCTGCAACTCGTGCGCCAGCGCGAACGCCATTCGATTCACTGACGCCTTGGCCAGGTCGTAGAAGAAGGACACCCGGTAGTTGGTCGCGTTGTACTCATCCGTTCCGTCAGTCACCTCGACAACCAGGCCGCCTGGCGACTTGATGAGGAGCGGTATCGCGAAGTGGCTGGTGATGGCGTGCGTGTCCACGGCCAGACGCAGGGTGCGCAGCCCATAATCCAAAGAGGATTCCCAGGCGGACTTGTTCCACTCCATCTTGGTGGCTCCCCAGATGTCGTTCACAAGAATGTGTAGACCGCCCTGTTCGCCGTCGATGCGAGTCACGAGCGCGCGAACCTCGTCGGGCACGAGATGGTCCACCTGGACCGCGATCCCGCGACCCCCGGCCTCATCTACGAGCGCCGCGGTCTCTTCGATCGTCTCCGGCCGGTTCATCTCCGATCGCTGGGACCGGGTCGTTCGCCCGGTGACGTAGACGATCGCTCCGGCCGCACCGAGTTGCACAGCGATCCCTCGTCCCGCTCCTCGGGTCGCTCCGGCGACCAACGCAACCTTGCCTGCCAGCGACGTCTCCATCCCGCCGACCATAACCCGCACCTTTCAGTAGGCGGCTGCCGCTGATGAGGACCAGGCGGCGTACCAGGTCGGGTCGGCGGACGGCGACGTGGAGGGCGACGCCGGCGCCGACGCTGTGGCCGACGAGATGCGCGGGTCCAACGATGACTGCGTCGAGGAACTCGATGGTGTCTTGGGCGAGGGACGCGTACGTGAGCGGCCCGTCGACATCGGGGGTGTGGCCGTGGCCGCGCAGATCGAGCGCGAACACACGGAACCGGGCAGCGAGCGGTTCGATGTTCTGATCGAAGCAGCGGGCGTCGACGACGCCACCGTGCAGCAGGACGAGCGGCTCGCCCTCGCCGCGCTCGTCGTACCAGGTCTTCACGTGTTGTAGCTCGACGTAGGTTCCCATGTCGTCAACTCCTCTCGATGGTCGTAGGACGCCAGCGGCGGCGGAACTCGTCGCGTCGTCCGCGCCGTACTTCCCGGACCCCGCGATCGAGGTCAGCGCGGACCGGGGGCGCATCTACCGCTCGGGGTCGAGCTGTGGATTCCACATGACTTCCCACAGATGTCCGTCGAGGTCGTGGAAGTATCCGGAGTAGATGCCCCACGCCCGGTCGGTTTCACCAAAGTCCGCCAGGTTGCAGAACGGTTCATGGAGGGCGATCACGTCGCCGCGCTCGACCATCGAGCGGAAGCAGGCTGTCGAGAGTGCTCGCGGTGCGCTCCACAATGCGAACACCGGCATCGATGGAAGCTTCTCCTTGAAGGCAGTCATTGGTTGAGCGTTCCGACCACGCGCATGACCTCGTCGCCCATCCGCCCATCGAGGCGTGTGTCGAAGCACTGCTCCAAGCGAGCCCTTGCCTCGGAGTACTGATGGGTGGTCGAGCCCGTCGGCTACCGCGTGTCATCGAACATCAAGTCTCACTTCGGCCGCCTGCGCTTTGGTGACCTCGGCGTCGACCTCGAGGTCATGGGTGCAGTGCAAACGCTCACACCCGACGGAACTTGGACGCCGCCCACTGACCCAGCACAACATCGCCGTCTCGTAAACCTCGACGATGCTCAGGTCCCTGTCCTGTCGCTCTCCTACGAAGCGGACGCCTACGCACGGCTCGGACGCGCCGACCGAGCAGAGCACCTCCCTGCCATCGCAGGGCCCGTCGGCGGCTGCACCATTCGTCTGTCAAGGTGGCGGTGTGGCTGAGCAGCAGCTCGATGGCGGGATCGCGAACGCGGGCCGGGTGGTCCGCGTCGGTCCGCATGTTCTTCGCCCCTCGAGTCCGCACTCGGGTTCGATCCACGCCTTCCTGCGGGCGGTGAGACACGCCGG
>JBOGFI010000023.1:0-11080 GCA_050743365.1 Acidimicrobiia bacterium
GCGGTGGTGCGACCGGGGACCGAGCCGCGACGCGGATGCGCCGGCGCCTCGGGCGCAGCCCCACCAGCGCGCCGCTGGTCCTCGCGCTGGAGCTCCTCGGTGATCTCGTCGACCACCTGGACGCCGCGGGCGCCGATACCGGCGAAGATCGCCGCGAGCTCACCAGTGTCGGGCTCGAGGTCGGGCAGGGCCGCGAAGATCTCGCCGGTGGTGATGAAGCCGCGCTCGCGGACCTGCTGGAGGAGCCCGTCGACGTGGTTCCCGGACGCGGGACCCTCCTCGGATGCGACGTCGGGCGCGTCGACCGGCGCGTCGCCGGACGGCTCGCTCGGTGTCGTCGATCCGGACTGCCCCACGCGTTCTCCTACTCGTGTCCCTGGTCGGCAAGCCACCCTACCAACTGCCTCGCCGCCTGCTGTGCCGTCTCCCAGTCGCCGGTCTCGCGGTTGTGCGCGACGCGGTCGAGCAGCGACTTCACCTCGCTCGCGCGCCCGTCGTCGCGTTCGAGCATCGAGTCGAGCAATCGCTCGCTTGCGGGTGCGACCATGTTGACGACCAGACGCGCCCGCACGCTCTCGGGATCACCATCGATGGCCGGCTCCTCCACGGCGAGCCGTTCGAGCAGCGCGCGCACGGCACCATCGCTGCCGTCGAGCGCCTGGCGGAACGTCGACGACGCCTCCAGCTGCTCGAACGCGGCCCGGGCGGTCGGGTCGGCGAACAGCGGCGCCTCGAGCCAGTCGACGACGAACTGCGGCTCGTGGATCGCCCATCGCAGGGCGTCGAGCTCGCGCCGGTCGACGGACCGCCAGGCGGGAGGCGCTGTCTCCGGCGGCGGCTGCCGTGTCGGGCGGCCGCGGGCAATCGCCTCCTTGAACCAGGCGTGGTCGACGCCGAGCGTGCCCGCCACCGACTGGATGTAGCCCTCCCGCACGAGCTCGTTCGGGTGCTCGCGCAGCGCCGGGACCACCGCCTCGGCCGCACGCGCCCGCCCCTCGGGCGTGCTGCGGTCGGCGTCGGCCATGGCCTGGTCGATGCGGAACTGGAGGAACCGCTTGGACCCGTCGAGCGCCTTGAGCAGCGCGCCCGGATCCTCGCGCCACACGTCGGCGGGGTCGCGCCCCGCGGGCAGGGCGGCCACCCGCACCTCGATCTCGTAGCGCTGCTCCCACTGGTACCAGCGCTCGGCTGCGCCCCGGCCGGCGGCGTCGGCGTCGTACGCCAGGGTGACCTTGCGGGCGAGGTTCTTGAGGATCTGGAAGTGGTCGTCGGCGAGGGCGGTCCCGCACGTGGCGACGGCGTTGGGCGCGCCCGCGAGCGCGAACGCCATCACGTCGGTGTACCCCTCGCAGATCACGGCCTCGCCCTTCGCCACGATCTCCCCCTTGGCCCAGTTGAGGCCGTAGAGGAGGCGGCTCTTCTGGTAGATGGCGGTCTCGGGTGAGTTCTTGTACTTGGGTCCGGTGTCGTCGAGGGCGCGCCCGCCGAAGCCGGCGGGCTCACCGCGGGCGTCGTAGATGGGGAACATCAGCCGGGCCCGGAACTGGTCCTGGAGCTTGTTGACCCGGTTCACGAACGCGAGCCCGGCGCCGGTGATGTCGTCGCGCGAGAACTTGCGCGCCTGGAGGTGGCGGCTGAGCGCGTCCCAGTTGTCGGGCGACCACCCGATCGAGAAGCGGCGGGCGGCGTCGCCGTCGAAGCCCCGGCTGCGCAGGTACCCGCGGGCGGTGCCGCCCTCGGGGGCATCGAGCAGCAAGCGGTGGTAGAACGCGATCGCCTCGCCCAACGCTTCGGCGAGACGGTCGCGCCGCTTGCGGTTCTCCCCCGTCGTCTTGTTGTCGTAGCGCAGGGTGATCCCGGCGCGAGCGGCGAGGCGCTCGACCGCGTCGACGAAGTCGAGGTGCTCGACCTCGCGCACGAACGTGATCGCGTCGCCGCTCTTCTGGCAGCCAAAGCAGTTGCCGGTGAGGATGTTGTCCTCCAATGCAAAGGCGTGCTCCCCCGGTACGACTGCGCAGAACACCTCCTCGACGCGGTCTGTCCTCTCAACCGACTTCACGACCCAACCGCGCCGATGGAATGCCTTCTTCGACGCCGCGAACCGGTCGCGATGTTGTGAAAGGAGAAAGAAACGCTCATCAAGATCCGCATTGATCAGATGGATCCGGTACAGCGGTGTCGGGTTCTTACCGACACGAGTTCGCAGCTGATGAGTAACGCCAAAGGTCCCGATTCCGACTCGGGTACAGAGAAGCCGCACGAACTCGAGATCCTCGCGTTTGGCCGAGTTCAGGATCACAGTTCCGTCAGCGGCCACACATCCGTCAGCGGCGAAGTAACCCGCGAGCCAGCCGACGAGATAGTTGGGAGATTCGTCGAGCGATGGGCGCTCCTTGAAGAACGCTGGAAGATCGACGACTTTGAGGAAAGGGTGAGTTTCTCCCGTGCGCTCGTAGGTGTACTCGCACTGGTACGTATGACTGAGAGGGAACCACTTCAGTAGCTCACGGTCCTTCGTGCCATGGAGATCGACGCAGGCTCCCTTGTAGAATCGAGTTCCGTCGCCGTAGGTGATGCCGTGGGCAATTCCAAACGGAGAGAGACGTTCGATCTTGCGGAGGCCCCGCTGCGGAAACGTCCAACAGAGACTCGCGCCGGTGACGAGTTCTTCGGTTGGACACTCCACTCGGAGGTGCCGGCGGCTTCGGAGTAACCAGCGGTGACGCGGGGTGGCGTAGACGGTCTTCTCGACACGATTCCTGCTGAGCGTCAGCTTCATCAGAGGCTGCACGCCAAATGAGTAGAACGGAGCGTCCACCCAGTGTCCGTTGGTAGACAGCACGCGCTGCGTCGACCCTGCGAGGTCGCGGATCTCGCGGACGCCGTCCCAGGTCATCACCCTGGTCTCTCCTGCGAGGCAGTGCCACACTCCCAATTCCTGGTTCACCGAGAACGAGGGCGTCTTCTCGGCGTGGAAGGGGCACAGCCCCATGTAGCGGTTGCCGACCCGCTTGAGTGCGATGTGCTCCCCCGCCAGCGCCACCAGGTCGGTCGACTCCCGCACCCGGGCGACGTCGTCGTCGAGGATCCCCATCGGGCCTCAGGTTACGGCCCGGGCGGCACTGCGCCGCCGGACCCGCTCACACGCCGCGGGGAAGGTCCTCGGGTCGCCAGCCCAGCAGCTCGACGCCCAGCCCGAGGGCGAAGCGGTCGGTCATGCCGCTGACGTAGCGGATGGCCTCGGCGGCGGCGCCGGGTGTGCCCGGCGCTACCCGTGACCGGGGGTCCGCGCCGGCGAGGTCGGGGATCCGGGTGGGGGCGTCGGCGAAGTACTCGACCAGGCCCCGGAGCAGGGCTATCACCCGCTCAGCCTGGCGACGGGCCGCCGGGCGCAGGTAGACGCGGTCGAAGTTGAACGCGCGGAACGCGGCCAGCGCCGACGCCGCGGGCTCGGTCATGCCGACGTGGCCGGTGCGGTCGGTGGCGTCGAGCACCGCGAGCACGAACGTGCCGATCTGCTCGGAGCGACGGGCGCCCACGATGTCGCGCACCTCGGGGGGCAGGTCGTCCGGCGTCAGGATCCCGGCCCTGACCGCGTCCTCGAAGTCGTGGCAGACGTAGGCGATGCGGTCGGCCCACGCCACCACCTCACCCTCGGGGGTGGCGGGCGCGGGGCGCCGCCACGAGTGGTTGCGGACCCCGTCGAGCGTCTCGAGGCAGAGGTTGAGCGCGCCGAGGGTGACGTCGGCGCCGTAGACGGCGTGGTCGTAGCCGGTCTCGGGCAGGTAGGGCGAGAACGCCTCCTCGGAGGCGTGGCCCGCAGGGCCGTGGCCGCAGTCGTGGGCGAGGGCGATGGCCTCGACCAGGGGCACACACAGGTTGGCGGCCCGGGCGATGCCGGTGGCGACCTGCGCAACCTCGACGGCGTGGGTGAGGCGGGTGCGGAGGTGGTCGTCCTCGGGGGCGATGAACACCTGGCACTTCCCGGCCAGGCGCCGCCAGGGGCGCGAGTGCTTCACCCGGTCGAGGTCGCGCTCGAAGCACAGCCGGTACGGGTCGGGCTCCTCGGGCGCAATCCGGCGCCCGGCACCGACCGGTCGGGTGGCGCCGGGGGCCAGCGCGGCCGCGAGCTCGGCCTCGCGCTCCTCCCGCCGACGGAGCTCGCCGCCGACGTACCCGTCGACGTCGGGATGCGCCTTGCGCACCGCCACACCCGCCTCCACGACCAGGCTCTCCATGCGGTCACCATACCGGCGGGGTGTGACGACAACCGCTTTGGCGTCACTTAGGACCCTCAGCGGTCCCTTTCTGACGCCAAAACGGCTGAGTCAGGCGGAGGCGCCCGGGCCGGAAGCGCCGAGGGCGGCGTGGGCGGCGGCGAGGCGGGCCAGGGGCACGCGGTAGGGCGAGCACGAGACGTAGTCGAGGCCGACCTCGTGGCAGAAGTGCACCGACGCCGGGTCGCCGCCGTGCTCACCGCAGATCCCGAGCTTGAGGTCGGGCCGGGCGGCCCGCCCCTTCTCGACGGCCTCGCGCACCAGCTGGCCCACCCCCTCGACGTCGAGGGTCTCGAACGGGTTGGCGGGCAGCAGGCGCAACTCGAGGTAGCGGGCCATGAAGCGGCCCTCCACGTCGTCACGCGAGAAGCCGAACGTCATCTGGGTGAGGTCGTTGGTGCCGAATGAGAAGAACTCGGCCACCTCGGCGATCTCACCGGCGACGAGCGCGGCGCGCGGCGTCTCCACCATGGTCCCAACGAGGAACGACACCCCCTCGCGGCCGTCGGAGAACAGCGCCTGCGCGACCTCGCGCGTCCAGTCCACGAGCAGCCCCAGCTCCTCCTTCGCCACCGCGAGCGGGATCATGATCTCGACCCTCGGGTCGCCGCCCGCCAACTTGCGCTCGACCGCCGCCTCGAGCACTGCCTTCACCTGCATGCGGTACAGGCCGGGCTTGATGATGCCGAGCCGGCAGCCCCGCGTGCCGAGCATGGGATTGGACTCCCGCCACGACTGTGCGGCCCCGAGGAGCGTGCGGCCCTCGTCGTCGAGCCCGCCGCGCGCGTCGCGCACGAGCAGCTCCTCGACGTCGGGGAGGAACTCGTGCAGCGGGGGGTCGAGCAGGCGGATGGTCACCGGTAGGCCGTCCATCGCCTCGAGGATCCCGAGGAAATCGGACCTCTGAAGCGCCTCGAGCTCCGCCAGCGCGGCCAGCTCCTCCTCTTCCTCGGAGGCGAGGATGAAGCGCTGCACGATCGGGAGCCGGTCGCCCAGGAACATGTGCTCGGTGCGGCACAGCCCGATGCCCTCGGCGCCGAACCGGCGCGCCTTGGCGGCGTCGTCGGGCAGGTCGGCGTTGGTGCGGACCCCGAGACGCCGGAAGCCGTCGGCCCATTCGAGGATGGTCTCGAACGGCCCCGACGGCTCTGGGGTCACGACGGGCACCGCGCCCAGCACCACCTCGCCGGTCGTGCCGTTGACGGAGACGACGTCGCCCTCGCGCACGGTCGTGCCGGCGACCGAGAAGATCTTCCGCTCGACGTCGATGTCGAGCGCCGACGCGCCACACACGGCAGGCTTCCCCATCCCGCGTGCGACGACGGCGGCGTGGCTCACCAACCCGCCGCGGGAGGTGAGGATGCCCTCGGCCGCGATCATGCCGTGCAGATCTTCGGGCGACGTCTCGGGCCGCACGAGGATGACCCGCTCACCGGCGGCGGCCATCGCCTCGGCGGCGTCGGCGGTGAACGACACCTTGCCCACCGCCGCGCCCGGCGAGGCGTTGAGCCCCTTCGCGACCGCGTCGTACTTGGCGGACGGGTCGAACTGCGGGTGGAGCAGCTGGTCGAGCTGGGCGGGCTGCACCCTCAGCACCGCCTCCTCCCGGTCGATGATGCCCTCGCCTTCCATCTCCACGGCCATGCGCAACGCGGCGGCGGCCGTACGCTTGCCGACCCTGGTCTGGAGGATGAACAGGCGACCCTGCTCGATGGTGAACTCGATGTCGCACATGTCGCGGTAGTGGCGCTGGAGCGTGTCCATCACCTCGAGCAACTGGGCGTGGCGCTCGGGGAAGACCTGCGCCATGGCTTCGAGTGGCTCGGTGACACGGATGCCGGCGACCACGTCCTCCCCCTGGGCGTTGGTCAGGAAGTCGCCGTAGGGCGTGTTCTCGCCGGTGGACGGGTCGCGCGTGAAGGCCACCCCGGTGCCGGAGTCGTCGCCCTTGTTGCCGAAGACCATCGTCTGCACGTTGACGGCGGTGCCGAGGTCGTCGGGGATCCCCTCGAGCTTCCGGTAGTCACGCGCCCGGCGACCGTTCCAGCTCTTGAACACGGCTTCGATCGCGTAGCGGAGCTGCTCGCGCGGCTCCTGGGGGAACTCGACCCCGGCCTCGCCCTTCACGATGCCCTTGAACGTCTCGACCAGGGCGGACAGGTCGCCGGCCAACAGCTCGGGGTCGCTCGAGACCCCTCGCTCCTCGCGCAGGTCGGCGAGCGCCTCCTCGAAGAGCTCACCGTCGACGTCGAGCACGATCTTGCCGAACATCTGCACGAAGCGGCGGTAGGAGTCTCGGGCGAAGCGGTCGTTCCCGGTCTGCTTGGCCAGGCCGCCGACGGAGGTGTCGTTGAGGCCCAGGTTGAGGACGGTGTCCATCATTCCCGGCATCGAGAACGGCGCGCCCGACCGCACCGACACGAGCAGCGGGTCGACGTCGTCGCCCAGGCGCTTGCCCATCTTCTCCTCGAGCGCGGCCAGCGCGGCGTCGACCTCGCCCATCAGGCCGTCGGGAAGCCGGTCGCCGGCGGCCATGTACGCCTTGCAGGCTTCGGTGGTGATCGTGAAGCCGGGCGGTACCGGGAGCCCGAGCTTCGTCATCTCGGCGAGGTTGGCTCCTTTACCCCCGAGCAGGTACTTCTGCTCCTTGGACCCCTCCTCGAACGCGTAGACGTAGCGCATGTAGCCCTCCGTGGCGGCGGCCGGTCCGCCCAGACCCATGGGCCAGACTACGGGCAGGGCCTCGGCGTGGGAAACGGGTGCGGGTCAGCCGTCGACGACGATCGTGCCCGCCAGCCGGTCGTGCAGGCCCTGACGGTTCGGGTTGCGGGGCCATGTGACCACGCCCACCAGCACGACGAAGAAACCCAGCTGGCCGAAGATCGGCGAGAGCATGAACCCGACGAGGAGGGGTGCCCCGTAGCGGAGCAGGGCGGCTCGAACCCCCAGGGGCGCGCCGTTCACCTGCACGGCTCGGATCTGGAGGAGGCGCTTGCCGAGGGTGCGGCCGGTCCGGGCGCTCGACGGCACGAGGTAGAGAAGGGCGACCACCAACGTCGTCGCGGTGACGCCGAGCTGGGCGGGGAGCAGGTCGCCCTGCACGTCCTGGGCCCGGTCCTCCGTGTCGTCGATGATCTCCTGCTGGCGCTCGGCCTCGGCCTCGGCCGCCCTCTGGTCGGCCCGGGCTTCCTCGAGCGCGACCTCGTCGCCGTCCCTCCTGGCGCGCTCGATGGCGTTGTCGGCGTCGTCGGCGCGTTCCTCGGCCCGGTCCCGGCGCTCCTCGGCCACGTCGATCTGGTCCGCGAGCGCGTCGAGGCGGTCGGTCTGCTCCGGGTAGGCGGACTCGATGATCCGCGCGCCCAGCGCCTGCCCGGCGAACACGATCACCGACAGCACGAAGAGATCGATCACCATCGCGATGATGCGCGCGCGGGCGGGCGGCGGTCGGAACCCGGGCGGCCAGTCGGGCGGGGGCGGCTCGGCCTCCGTCGACAGCATCCCCCCGCGCTTTCTCTCCGCGCTCGCGGGCGGCACAGCCCGCCGTCGCGCCCTGCCGCCGTCCTCCCCCGCGTCGTCGGCGGTCTCGTCCCCCAGGGCCGGAGGCTCCGCCTCCCCACCGAGAGCGCGGTCGTAGCGCTCCCGCTGGAACGGGTCGCTCAGCACCTGCCAGGCAGCGTTGAGGCGGGCGGTCTCGGCGCGAGCCTGCTCGGTGGATGCGTCCCCGGCCCGGAGATCCCCGAGGCGGTCCCGGTACGCGGACCGGATCTCCTCCTTGGATGCACCGGGCTCGACGCCGACGACGTCGTAGTGCGTGCGCTCGTCGTCGATGGTCACGTGGGAAGGCGCTCCTGCAGCGCCGGGAGGAGCTTGTCGAGGGGCACGCGGTCCTGGGCCATCGAGTCACGGTCGCGCACGGTGACCGCCCGGTCGTCGAGCGTGTCGAAGTCGACGGTCACGCACAGGGGCGTCCCCACCTCGTCCTGCCGCCGGTAGCGGCGGCCGATCGAGCCGGCGCTGTCGACGTCGATCATGAAGTGGGGGCGGAGCGAGGCGGCGACCTCGTCGGCCACGGGCACCAGCCGCTCGTTGCGCGAGAGCGGCAGCACCGCAACCTTGATGGGGGCGAGGCGGGGGTCGAGGCGCAGGACCGTGCGTCTCTCGCCCCGCACCTCCTCCTCCTCGTAGGCGGCGAGCAGGAAGGCCAGCATGCACCGATCGGCGCCGAGTGCGGGCTCGATCACGTGGGGCACGTAGCGCCGGTCGGCGTCCTGGTCGTAGTACGAGAGGTCCTGCCCGGAGTACTCGGCGTGCTGCTTGAGGTCGAAGTCGGTGCGGTTGGCGATCCCCTCGAGCTCGCCCCAGCCCCACGGATAGGCGAACTCCACGTCGAAGGTGCCGGCCGAGTAGTGCGAGAGCTCGTCGGGATCGTGAGGCCGGAGCCGGAGCTGCTCCTCGGTGATCCCCAGGTCCACGAACCAGCGCAGCCGCTCCCGGCACCAGTACTCGAGCCACTGCGGGCCCTCGTCGGGGGGCACGAAGAACTCCATCTCCATCACCTCGAACTCCCGCGTGCGGAAGATGAAGTTCCCGGGCGTGATCTCGTTGCGGAACGCCTTCCCGATCTGCGCGATGCCGAAGGGCGGCTTCTTTCGCGTCGTCGTCTGGACATTGGGGAAGTTGACGAAGATGCCCTGGGCGGTCTCGGGCCGCAGGTAGGCGACCGAGGCGTCGTCCTCGAGCGGCCCCACGTGCGTCTTGAACATGAGGTTGAACTGCCGGGCCTCGGTGAACTGGCCCTTGGCACCGCAGTTGGGGCACGCACCCGATGCCGGGAGCTGGTCGGCGCGAAACCGCTCCTTGCAGTGGCGGCAGTCGACGAGCGGGTCGGTGAAGGCCGACACATGGCCGCTGGCCTCCCACACCCGCGGGGCCATCAGGATGGCGGCGTCGAGGCCCACGACGTCGTCGCGCAGCTGCACCATCGATCGCCACCAGGCGTCCTTCACGTTGCGCTTGAGCAGCACGCCGAGCGGGCCGTAGTCCCAAGTGGAGCGGAAGCCGCCGTAGATCTCGCTCGACGGGAACACCAGGCCGCGCCGCTTGCAGAGATTGACGACGCGCTCCATCAAGTCGGGCTTGCCCATCCGCCGGATCGTAGCCGGGGCGATTTTCCCCACCGGCGACGCTTACGGGCGGTCCTCGAGGATGGCCCGCGCCGCCATTCGCCCCGGCGTCCCAGCGACGCCGCCGGTCGGGTTGGTGCCGGCGCCCGAGACGTAGAGGCCGGCGATCGGCGTGCGGTGACTACCGAGACGGCGCGTCGGTCGGAACGGGCCGAGCTGGTCGAGCGCGATGTCGAGGTGCATCGGGTGGGCGCCGCGCCAGCGCTCCCGCGTCTGCATCCGGTCGGGGGTGTGCGGGGCGGTCCCGCGGATCGAGTCCCGGAAGCCCGGCGCGCGCGACTCGACGACGTCGAGACACGCCTCGACGAACTCGTCGCGCCGCGCCGGCCAGCCGCCCTCGATCTCGGCCGGCGCCGCCGGGCAGGCGAGGTACGCGGTGTGGTGACCCGCCGGCGCGAGGGTGTCGTCGAGCGCGGAGCCGGTGAACGCGTAGAGCGGCAGCGGCCGCGGGAGCAGCCCGGCCTCGGCCCGCGACCACCCGGACGTCAGGTCGGAGAGAGAGTCGACGAAGCTCTGGAGCCCGTTCCAGTCGCCCGGCCGGGCGTGGGGATACGCGGGGAGCCGGTCGGTGGCGACGTGCACGAGCGCCTGGACGACGTTGCCGCGCCGGACGGCCGCCAGGTCGGCGCGGTCGCGTCCGCCCAGCGGCGGGTCGAGCAGCTCGAGCAGGGCGACGGTGGGATCGATGGCGGTGACGACGGCGCCGGCGGCGATTCGCTCGCTGCCCTCGACGACGACGGCCCGCACCCGGCCCGCCGGCGCCTCGATCCGGCCCACGGGCGCCGAGCAGCGCAGCTCACCGCCGTACGAGCCGAGCCGGAGCACGAGCGCGTCGGTGAGCGCCTGGGCCCCGCCCCGCCCGTGCCACTGACCGAACAGGTGGTAGGCGGCCTGCCAGAAGGCGAACAGGGCGCTTCCCGGCACCCCCGGTCCCACGCCCGCGTGGGCGGCGAAGGCGGCGACCGGGCCCCGGGTGAGGTCGCTGTCGAGCCAGCGGCGCAGCAGTGAGTCGTAGGGACCGAGCACGTCGCGCACGGTGGCGAGCGGTCGCTGCCGGAACGCTCGAGCGAGGTTGACGGCGCGCCCGGGCAGCTCGCGCACCGAGACCTCGCCGCGGACGGCGGGCATCACCGCGCGGATGATCGGCACCGCCTTGTCCATGAAGGCGCGGTACGACACCGCCTCGGCGGGACTCGTCTCGGCGATCGAGTCCACCGTCGCCTCGATCGACCGGAAGAACCTCACCCGCCGCCCGTCCTCGTGGACGGCGACCGAGAACGGGTCCATCGGCTGGTACACGAGCCCCGCTCCTGCGAGGTCGAGCTCGTCGGGGATATCGGTCATGTTGATGATGTTGTGGGCGACCGAGTGCAGGTCGAAGCGGTAGCCGGGAATCGTCTCCTCGGTGCGGGCGCCGCCACCGGGACGGTCGAGAGCCTCGAGCACGAGCACCTCGCGCCCGGCCCGGGCCAGGTAGCACGCCGCCACCAGGCCGTTGTGGCCGGCACCGACCACGACGACGTCGGGCACAGCGGACGAGCGCGCCTACAGCAGCGCGGCGCTGCGGAGGCGCCGTTCGAGGTGGTACTCGAGCGCGCCGACGCCGAGGCGCTCGACGTC
>JBOGFI010000024.1:0-7686 GCA_050743365.1 Acidimicrobiia bacterium
CCCGGCGCGAGGGCCGGGACGGCCCGGATGGTGTCGGCGGTGACGCTCATGGGCTCGGTGGGCAGTCAGCCGGTTACAGCGAGAGGGACTCTCGGGCCGGTCGCCGACCCAGACGCACGAGCACCACGCCCGCACCCGCGGCCCCGAGGCCGATCAGCGTGAGGCCGGCGATCTGACCACCGGTCACCGGCAGCGTCGACCCCCCGGACCGCGTGGCGGTCTGGCTCCAGACGCCAGGGTCGGCGGGGTCGGACGGGTCGGTGGGCACGTTCGGCGTGGTGTCGGGCGTGGGGTACTCCTGGGCCGCGACTGCGGTGGGGACCATCATCCCGGCGGCCACGGCGGCGGCGGCGAAGAGCCGCCGCCCTCGATGCGACCGTTGCCTCTGTGCGTCCTGCCTTGCCACGGTTGTCTCCTTGTTGCGTCGGTGGTCTTGGCCTCGGCAGCCTCCCAGCCCACCCCCGACGGGCGCCCCCGTTTCGGTAGTCACGGAGCGTAGCAGAAACTGGCGGGGTTGTGAAGAGCAGATGCTGCGGAGAGTGGTGAAATCCCGCGGCGGCCCGGAAAATGCCGAGATCGCGGCGGCTCAGCTACCACTCCAGGCGTTTGGCACCTTCGTCCAGCCACTCTACGGAGCCGAAGCGCCAGCGGATCTGGGGCTCCCGCGCCGAGGGCTCCACCCGCATGCCGCCGGTGCCGCCGGGGACCCGGAAGCGGACCGTGAAGGCGCGGCGCTCGCCGGCGGCGATCCGCACGACGGTCGCCACCACCCGGTCGGGCCCGTCGGCACCGGCGGCGGCGAGGTCGGCGCCGTCGATGCCGGCCTCCCGGGCGGCACCGGGCACGTCGACGGCCAGGATGCCCAGGTACTCGCCGGGCGCGAGGTCCGTGCCCGGGAACGGCCCGATCACGTAGGAGGGCTCGTCGGGGGAGGCGTCGTTGGCGATCCGGAGACGGACCGTCACCTCCCGGCCCCCGCCCCGATGCCGAACCGCCACGACCCCGTCGATGGTGACGAACTGGTCGAGCTTGTTGCCGCCGATGTTCATGAGCGAGACCAGGAGCGAGTCGGGCCGCAGCCCACCGGCCACCCCCGCCGCCTCCCATCCCCGCTGCTCGACCGGGTCCCGGGACCAGGCGAGCACGTGGCGGCCCCGCCCCGCCGGCGTCAGCTCGTCGGCGAGGTCGGCCGGCTCCCACGCCCGGTCCTCGAAGGCGTCCACGGCGACGCCGGCGATCTCGCCCAGCCGGTCGCGGCGGGCCTGCTGGGTGGGGTCGGCGAGTGACGCCTCCCGGTACTGCTCGAGGAACAGGTACTGGAGCACGTTGTCGGCGTCGAGCGTCCGGCCGGCGGCGTCGATCGGGCCCTGGGCGGCCAGCAGGGCGCGCAGCGTCAACGGGTCGAGCACGAGGACCCCCTGGACGGTCTCGCCGGTCAGCGCGGCCCACATGTCGGCGGCGAGCGGCGCGGTGGCGTCGAAGCGAGGGGTCGCGGCCAGGTTGCGGAAGTCGTGGGTGGGGTCGAGGAATCCCCAACGGGCGGCGAGGTCGCCCGCGACCGGCACCGCGCCGGCCGGCACCAGGAGGTCGCCGGTGGGCCGCATCTCCCCGAGCTCGAACCCTCCGCCCTCGACGGTGAGGACGCCGGCGCTGAGCCACATGCCCGAGCCGGCCCGCATCTCGGCGTTGTTGGCCGCCAGCACGAGGTAGCGGCCGGGGCCTCGGAGGAACTTCGTGAGCCCGGCGGCGGCGGCCTGCGAGTCGGCGAGCGACGCCCTGACCTCCTGGAGCTTGTCGGCGAACTCCGCGCGAGCGTCGCCGACCGGGCCGACGAGAAAGAAGTCGGGGCCCAGGTCGACCGAACGGAGCCGCTTCTCGGCGCGCGCCGCGATCCGGCCGACCTCCTCCAGGAGCGCCACGCGTTCGGGACCGGTCGCCGGGCGCACGTGGAACTCCCGTTCGGCGTCGGTGACCGCCGACTCGCCGATCCTGACGATGTCGGCGGCGGCGGCGGTCTGGGCGTCGACCGACCGGACCTGCTGGCCGAGCACCGGCACGGCCTCGAGCGGTGCGAGGAGCGGCGAGCCGGCGAGGTCCCGAGCCCGCTCGAAGTCCCGCCGGGCCGCTCGGATCGCCTCGCGCCCTTCGCCACGCACGAGGTCGCCGGGCGACAGGAGCTCGCGCGCCTCCTCCAGGCGCTGCACGCCCGCGTCGATGCTGCGCCGTGCCTGGAAGAGCATCACCACCGTCACGAGCAGCCACAGGCCCGCGACCAGCCCGAGCCCGAGCAGGATCCGGCGCCCTCGCGGACCCAGCCTCGGTCTCTCACCGGCTCGGGCCACGACGACGAAGCGTAGGCGGGGGCGCGTGCTCCCCGGTCGCGCTCGGGACGCGACGTAGCCTCGCCGTCGGTGGAACCCGACATCCTGCCGAAGGTCACGCCTTCGCTGCTGCGCCATGCGGATCGCATGTGTGCACGTCGGCTGGCGGGCGAGTTCGAGGGCGCACGCGGCTCTTTCAGCCCCGTCAACCGGTCGCGTCTGCGCGATTCCTTCCTCGAAGCAGCTCGGGACGCGCACGCGCGGCTCCAGGCTCCTCCGATCGAGGCGTTCGCTCCCCCGGCGAACCTCGAACCCGAAGAGCAGACGGTCTTCCGGCAGGCGGCACGTTGGTACGTGGAGATCTACGGCAACCGCCCGGTGCGCACGTATCTTCACGGCCTCGAGGCCCCCACGCTCTCGCGCGCGCGCGGGCTTCGGATCGGCGGCTGGGTCGATCTGACCGTGGTCGACGGCGCCGGGCGCAAGGAGCTGCGTCAACTGGAGCTCTGGGGAGGAGCCGCGCGCGGCGCGGACCCGCTCGATCACGAAGCGATACGGCTCGCCGTGCTGCGCCTCTCACGATGGGCGGGCGACGAGCCGCTGCGGGTCTCCTGGGCCGACCTGGTGCGAGGTGAGCTGGTGGAGCGCGTGGTCGACGTCGCCGCCGAGCTCCCGATACTCCGCGCCTGGTTCGACGAGCGGCTCGCGATCGTTCGTGATCGGATCACGGCCCCCGACGCGATGCCGGGCCGGGACTGCGGGACCTGCATCCACGTCTCCGGCTGCCCCGCCCATCCCCAGGGGGCCAACGCCGCCTCTCGGCGAGGCGACCTGCGGCCCGGGATCGTCACGCTGAGCCCGACGACCATCGGCCGATGGCGCAACTGCCGCCGCGAGTGGCTCACCCGGACGCTGCTGTCGGTCCCGCCGAGCGACGAGTCCGGGTTCCCCGACCACGGACGGCTCGTCCACGACTTGCTCAGATTCGTCCACGAGCACGGTTCGTGCCACGACGGGGCGCACGTGGCCGAGGCGCTGGCCGACCACGGCCTCGGCGACGACGAGCTCGTGCGAGCCGAGCTCGATCGGCACCAGCGCCGGTGTCCCTCACCCGCGGAGGCCCTGGGCCACGAGCGGGAGCTCGCCCGGTTCCATCGCACCCCGCTCCCGCTGTTCATGGGCACGGCACGTCTCGACGCCCTGTGGGTCCACGACGGGGTGCTCGACGTGCGCGACTACAAGACCGGCGGGAAGCACGTCGCCCGGGTCGCCGACGATCTCGGGGCCGGCCTCCAGGCGTGGGTTGTCGCCCCGCTGGCTCGCGAGCGTGGACTGCGCCTCCAGCTTCGCTACGAGCAGCTGTCACCCGACGTCGACGACGACCCGGACGCGTTCGAGCCGGATGACGACGACCTGGAGGCGATCGAGGAGCAACTCCGTCAAGTCGCGCTCGACATCAAGTCGGAGGAGGTCTTCGCCGGCGTCGCCGACCCCGATGTCTGCAAACGCTGTGGCTACCGGTCGATCTGCCGCGACAGCGCCGCCCCGGGCATGCCGACGTGGCCGGTCCCGCCCGAGACCGGGCCGACGTGATCGATCCACGCACGCCCGTCATCGCCGGGGTGGGCCAGCGCTCGCAGCGGCTCGACGCCGCCGCGGCCGGCCTCGAGCCCATCGACCTGCTCGCCGAGGCCGCGCACGCCGCCGGCGCCGACACGCACGCATCCACGCGCTCGCTGCTGCAGGCTGTCGACACCGTCGCCGTCGTCGACATGGTCTCGTGGAAGTACCCCGACCCGGGCGCGCTCCTGACCCGCCGCCTCGGCATCGGCGGCAAGGTGCGGACGATCACCACGACCCTGGGAGGCAACTCGCCGCAGCTGCTGGTCAACGAGCTCGCGCCCGCCATCCGCCGCGGGGAGACGCAGGTCGTGCTGCTGGGAGGGGCCGAGTGCGTGTACACGCGCTGGCGAGCCCGCCGGGAGCCCAAGACGTGGCTCGAGTGGACGTCTTGCTCCGATCCTCCCTGCCCGCGCGTCGTGGGGGACCCACGCGCCGGCACCAACGACTACGAGATGGCGCACACCGCGCTCGCCCCGACGCAGATCTACCCGCTGCTCGAGACGGCCCTGCGCGCCGCCGCCGGGCGCAGCGTCGAGGAGCACCAGTTGCACGTGAGCGAGCTGTGGGCCACGTTCGCGGCGGTGGCGGCGACCAACCCGTACGCGTGGTCGCGCGAGGCCTACTCGCCCGAGGCGATCCGCGTCCCGGGACCCGACAATCGGGTCGTCACCTTCCCCTACACGAAGCGCATGTGCGCCAACATCGACGTCGACCAGGCAGCCGCGCTGCTGCTCTGCTCGCACGAGGCCGCGCGCGCCGCCGGGGTTCCCGACGACCGGCTCGTCTTCCCACTGGCAGGTGCCGACGCCCACGATCACTTCTTCTTCTCGGTGCGCAGGTCGCTGGCGGAGTCACCCGCCATCGCGGCGGCCGGACGCGCCGCGCTCACGGCCGCGGGCCACGGCGTCGACGACGTCGCCCGGTTCGACCTCTACTCCTGCTTCCCGTCCGCGGTGCAGATCGCCATGGGCGCGCTCGGCCTGAAGGGGCCCGCGAGCGGCGACGACCGGCCACTGACCGTCACGGGAGGACTCGCGTTCGCCGGCGGTCCCGCCAACAACTACCCGACCCACGCCATCGCGGCGATGGTCGAGGCCTGTCGGCGTGACCGGGGCTCGGTGGGAATGGTTAGCGCGCTCGGCTGGTACGTCACCAAGCACTCGATCGGGCTGTACTCGACCGCGCCCCCGCCCGGCGGGTTCACGCGGGTCGACCCGGCGGAGACCCAGGCGGCCGTGGACGCGCTCCCGTCCCGCGAGGTGGCAGGCGCCTACGAAGGCGCCGCGACGGTGGAGGCGACGTCCGTCGTCTTCGAGCGCGACGGCTCGGCCTCGGTCGCGATCGTCGCCGCGCTCACTGCCGACGGCCGGCGGGCGCTGGCAAACATCCGTGACCCCGACGCGATGCGGTCGATGACCGAGGAGGCGTGGGAGGGCCGGGCGGTGACACTGCGCACCGACGGGACGACGAACGAGGTGGTGGTCTGAGCGTCACCTCTCCCACTGGTTCCAGTACGTCAGCTCCTCGACCGGGCGGCGCCTCGCGGGCTTGAAGTCCTCGCCGGTGTAGTAGGCGACCGGCAGCAGGCCGGCCTGGATCACGCCGTCCGGGATCCCGAGGAGCGCGGCTGCTTCGCGCTCGTGCCTCAGGTGCAGCGTCGTGAGAACCGTGCCCAGTCCACGGCCGCGCAGCGCCAGCTGGAAGCTCCAGACCGCGGGGTAGATCGAGCCGTACACGCCGGCGTGCGGGTTGCCCTTGGTGTAGTCCTCGATACAGGGGATGACGTGGACCGGCACGTCCTGGAGGCGCTCGGCCAGCCAGACCGCCGACTCGGCGACGCGGGTTCTCGGCGCGTCGTCGCCGCTCGAGATGTACGGCCCGAAGGCCTGCCGGTAGAGCTCGGCCAGCGCCGCCCGCTTCTCCGCGTCCGTCACGACCACCCACCGCCACCCCTGCCGGTTCGAGCCGGTCGGCGCCTGAACCGCGAGGCGCAGGCACTCCTCGATCACCTCGACCGGCACGGGCCGGGTGAGGTCGAGGCGCCTGCGGACCGCCCGCGTCGTCGCCAGCAGGTGGTCGACCGTGGCGAGGTCGAGCTCGGTCAATCGCTCGGGCGGAGGTCGACGCGCAGGGTGAGGACGCCATCCTCGAAGGTCCAGGCGGCGTCGCCGATGATGGCGAAATCCTGGAAATCGAGCTCGGCCTGCTCGACGAAGCGCTGACGCTCGGTGCCCGCGACCGGCGGCAACGGTCGGCTCTGGACCGCGGCGGCTCGGTCCCGGAACCGCTGGAGCATGGCGTCGATGTCGAGCTGGTCGGCCACGGCCACCAAACTAGTGCCATCGCCGGAAACGTTTGCCGGGTAGTGGTCATACCCGGTCGTTATGGTCGGGCTATGGGGTGGGTGCATCGTACGGCGCGGGTTCGGTTGCGGGTGACGCGGGGGCAGGCGCGCCGCTGCTTCGAGTTGTTACGGGCCGGTGGGGACGTGTGGGCGGCGCTCCTCGACGTGAACCGGGAGCGTTTTCGTCGTGGGGACCGTCCGATCGCGAACTTCCAGGAATGGTGCCGCGAGATGACGGGGGCGCCGTTGGGGGAGCTGGCCCGGATCTGCGCGGAGGGGATCGCGAAGCGCTATTGCGACGCGTTCATGGAGACCGCCCGGCGGCACCGACGGGGCGAACGGGCCCGGTACCCGCGCCGCAAGCGGGCGCTGTTCCCGGTGCGGTTCCGAACCGGCGCCTTCGCGTTCGAGGGGCGCCGCCTGCGGCTTGCGGTCGCCCGGAGCGCACCTCCGTTGTGGGTGCGCCTGGCCCGTGAGCTGCCGTACCCGGTGGAGCAGGTGCGTTCGGTCACGCTGCTCGTGGAGGCCGGGCGTCTCTGTGTGGATGTGACCGCGGCGGTGCCCGTTGAGGAACACGACCTTGACCCGAGCCGCATCGCGGGTGTGGACATGGGCATCATCCATCCCTTCGCCGCCGCCACCGGCGCCGACGGGCTGGTGGTCTCGGGGCGAGCGATCCGAGCCGAAGCACGCGTCCATCTCGCCGACACCAAAGCCCGACAGCGTCGCACCGCCGCCAGAGCACCACGGCGGGGCCAGCGCGGGTCGCGCCGGTGGCGCAAGACCCGCGCCCGTCAGCGCCGCCTGGAAGCCAAGCATCGCCGCCGGGTCAGTCTCGCCCACCACCAGGCGGCCAAGACCCTCGTCGCCTGGGCGATCGAACATCGTGTTGGCACCCTGGCGGTCGGTGAGCTTGCCGGCATCACTACCCGCGATGTGGGCCGACGCCAGAACCTGCGGCTGCGGCAGTGGCGCCGCACCCACCTCCTCGGCGCGCTGCGTGACAAAGCTCAGCTCGCCGGCATCCGCCTTGTCATGATCAACGAACGCGCCACATCCTCGACGTGCCCCGAATGCTCGACCATCACCAGACCGTCGGGGCGCACCTTCGTGTGTTCGTCGTGTCGGTATCGAGAGCACCGCGACCTCGTCGGTGCTCGCAACATCGCCGCTCGAAGCGGCGGAACCACGCGCATCCCCGTGCGCGTCACGCACCGTCGAGCAGGCACTGTGCCTGCCCGGCGTGACCGGCGCCGCCACCTCTGGGACCAGCGCCGGTCCAGCCCGGCACCGGGCCGCCTCCCACTCGGGGGGAGTCGCTCGCCGGCGAACCCGCGCCAGCCAACCGGCACGGGCACGGTTCACGACCACACCCGCGGTCAACCGGCGAGGATCAAC
>JBOGFI010000025.1:0-21731 GCA_050743365.1 Acidimicrobiia bacterium
GATCTTCACCTCCTCGGCGGTGCGCTCACCGAGCGCGAGGCTGTATTCCTTCTTGATGAACTGGACGATCGCCTCGTCGAGCTCGTCGCCCGCCACCCGCACCGACTGGCTGGCGACGATCCCGCCGAGCGAGATGACGGCCACCTCGGTGGTGCCGCCGCCAATGTCGACGATCATGTTGCCGGTCGGTTCCTGCACCGGCAGCCCGGCGCCGATTGCCGCTGCCATCGGTTCCTCGATGATGTAGGCGGGCTTGCGCGCCCCCGCGTAGACCGCCGCCTCCTGGACGGCTCGCTGCTCGACACCGGTGATCCCGGACGGCACGCAGATGACCATGCGCGGCTTCGCCCAGCGACGCTGATGCACCTTCTGGATGAAGTACCGGAGCATCTTCTCGCAGATGTCGAAGTCGGCGATCACGCCGTCCTTCAGCGGTCGGATGGCCTGGATGTGGCCGGGAGTGCGGCCCAGCATCTGCTTGGCCTCCATCCCCACCGCCAGCGGCCGGTTGTCACGCGTGTTGATCGCGACGATGGACGGCTCGTTCAGCACGATGCCGTGCCCCCGCACATACACCAGCGTGTTCGCGGTCCCGAGGTCGACGGCCATGTCGCGACCGACGATCGAGGAGATCCAGGGCTGGGTCACGTGCGGCGGGCCTCCTGGCGCGACAAGTCAAGTCAGGCTACGAGGTCGGTTCCGGTCGGTCCAACCGCGGGGCGCGCACCGGCCGTGTATGCGCTGGTCAGGACAGGTCGGGGAAGAACAGGGCGATCTCGCGCGCGGCTGACGCGGGGCTGTCGGAGCCGTGCACCAGGTTCTCGCCCGTCTCGAGCGCGAGGTCCCCGCGGATCGTGCCCGGCGCGGCTTCGCGGGGGTTGGTCGCGCCCATCGTCGCGCGCACGACCTTCCAGGTGTCGGCGCCGCCCTCCACCACCATCGCCACCAGCGGCCCACGGGTGATGAACGTCACCAACTCGTCGAAGAACGGCTTGCCCTCGTGCTCGGCGTAGTGGCGGCCGGCGAAGTCGGTGTCGATGCGACGGAGGTCCATGGCGACGATCGCGAGGCCCTTGCGCTCGAGGCGGGCGACGATCTCGCCCACGAGCCCACGCTCGACCGCGTCCGGCTTGCACAGCACCAACGTCAGGTTCACCGGCGCCGAAATCTAGCCGGAAGGCCTGCCAGCCCGTGACTCGCCGCCAGGATTGTGCGGGAGCGGCGAGCGGCCCGAAGGGCGGCGGCAGGTACCCTGCCGCCGAGCGAGTGCGACCCTAGTGGTGGCTCAACGCGTGTCTTGCCGCGCCGACGACGTAGAGCGAGCCGGTCACGATCACCTGCTCATCGGGAGCGGTGACAGCGAGCGCGCGCACGACGGCCTCCTCGACCAGGTCGACCACGTCGATGCGATCGGAATCGACGCCGAGATCGCGTGCCGCTTCCGCCACGATCGCGGGATCGATCCCGCGCGGGCTCGGGGGCCGGCAGCAGACGAGGCGCGCCGCGTCGGTCGCCCCGAGCGCCTCGAGCATCTCGTGCGGCTCCTTCTGGCGCAGGAGCCCGACGACCAGGACGCGCGGCGCGTCGGGGAACTCCTCGGCGAGCGCAACCCGCAGGGCGTGGGCACCGGCGACGTTGTGCGCCCCGTCGAGCAGCACGAGCGGCGCGTGCCCGGCGACCTCGAGCCGACCCGGCGAACGCACCGACGCGAACGCCTCCGCCACGACGTCCCGCGACAGGGCGGCGCCGAGAAAGGCCTCGACCGCCGCGAGCGCCGCGGCGGCGTTCTCGGCTTGGTGGGCGCCGTGGAGCGGTAGGAGCACCTCGTCGTAGCGGCCACCTTCGGGCGCGTACAGGTCGACGAGCCGCCCGCCGTGGGCGAGCCGGCTGGCGCGCACGCCGAAGTCGACCCCTCGGGTCACCACGCGCTCGGCGCCGCGGTCGAGGAAGCGCTGCGCGAGCCCGGGGTCGGTCTCGCCCAGCACCAGGGTGGACCCCGGCTTCACGATGCCGGCCTTCTCGGACGCAATGTCCTCGCGGGTCGGCCCGAGGTACTCCACGTGGTCGACGCTCACGTTCGTCACGACCGCGACCGCGCCGTCGACGACATTGGTGGCGTCCCACGTCCCGCCCAGGCCCACCTCGACCACCGCGACGTCGACGGCCAGGTCGGCGAACCAGCTCAGCGCGGCGCCGGTGAGGATCTCGAAGTAGCTGAGCCGGTCGGCGAGATGCGGCTCGACGTCGGCGACGACGCCCAGCACCTCGGCGAAGGTGGCGTCGTCGATCGGCTCGTCGTTCCAGGCCATGCGCTCGTTGACCCGCTCGAGGTGCGGGCTTGTGTACGAGCCGACCGTGAGGCCCGAGTGCACCAGCAGAGCGGTCGTCATGTGGGCCACCGAGGTCTTGCCGTTCGTCCCGGTGAGGTGCAGCGCCGGGTACGAGAGCTGCGGCGACCCCAGCAGCTCCACCAGCGCCCGGATGCGGTCGAGGGTGGGGCCGGTCGCGCGCCGGTCGGCGCCCACCGGCACCCCGATCGCCTCGAGGTTGACGTGCTCGTCCAGCCAGGCCAGGGCGTTGCGCGGGCACACGACCGAGACGCGCCTACGCCGCGTCGGACTCGGCCAGTTCGACCTCGACGGCGAACTCCCCGGCTTCGGCCGTCTCGAGGGCACGCACGCGTCCGGCCTCGCGCACGTCGTCGACGGCTACGTGCAACGCCTCCAGCCGCGCGGACGCGTCGCGCACGACCGCGCGCTCGACCTCTGCCCGCAACGACTTCTGTTGGGAGGTCTTGGCCTTGCGGATCTCGCCGAGCACCTGGCCGGCGACGTCGTACACGAGCGGCGCGGGGTCGCCGGCGGCGTCCCGCAGGGCGGCGGCGTCAGGCCATTCGGCTCGGTGGATCGAGCCGTCCTGCCACCACGACCAAACCTCCTCGGTGACGAACGGCAGGTGCGGCGCGAACAGCCGCAGGATCGTCGAGAGGGCGAGCCCCAACGCCCCTCGCGCCGACGTCGCGCCGTCGGCACCGGCGCTGCCGTAGGCGCGCTGCTTGACGAGCTCGACGTAGTCGTCGCAGAAGCTCCAGAAGAAGCGCTCGGTGCGCTCGAGGGCACGGGCGTAGTCGTAGCCGTCGAAGGCGACCGTGGTCTCCTCGACCAGGCGGCCGAGCACGTGCAGCATCGAGCGATCCAGGGCCGCGGTCACCGCCGTTCCCGTCGTGGGCGCGTCGCCTCGCACGCCCAACGCGAACGTCGACGCGTTGAGGAGCTTGATGGCGAGGCGACGCCCGACCCTGATCTGGCCCTCGTCGAACGCGGTGTCGACGCCGGGCCGCCCGTTCAGCGCCCAATAGCGCACGGCATCCGACCCGAACTGCTCGAAGTACTCGATGGGCGTGACGACGTTGCCCTTCGACTTCGACATCTTCTTGCGATCGGGGTCGAGCACCCAGCCGTTGATCATCGTGTCGCGCCACGGGAGCGTCCCGTGCTCGAGGTGGGAGCGCAGCAGGGTGGCGAAGAGCCAGGTGCGGATGATCTCGCCACCCTGGGGCCGAAGGTCCATCGGGAACAGCCGGGCGAACAGGTCAGGGTCGTCCTCCCAGCGTGCCGCCACCTGGGGTGTGAGCGACGAGGTCGCCCACGTGTCCATCACGTCCGGGTCCCCTACGAAGCCACCCGGTTGGCCGCGCTGCGAACCGGTGTAGCCGTCCGGTACGTCGTTCGACGGGTCGACGGGCAGCTGGTCCTCCCGCGCGAGCAGGGGGTTGTCGTAGTCGATGCCGGTGTCGTCGCCGAGCGGGTACCACACAGGGAAGGGCACGCCGAAGAAGCGTTGGCGGCTGACGAGCCAGTCGGTGTTGAGCCCTTCCACCCAGCTGTCGTAGCGGGCGCGCATGTGCGGCGGATGCCACCGCAGCTCGCGACCGCGCTCGAGCAGCACGGCTCGCAGCTCGGGGTCGTGCGCGCCGTTGCGGACGTACCACTGCCGGGTGGTGACGATCTCGAGAGGCCGCGATCCCCGTTCGTAGAACTTCACCGGGTGCGTGATCGGCTTCGGCTCGCCGTGGAGAGCGCCCGTGTCGCGCAGCAGGTCGACCACGCGCTCGCGGGCCTGCTTCACAGTCTTGCCCCCGAGCTGGCGGTAGCGGTCGTCGGCGAGCGGGTCCGTCGCCTCCCAATCGGGCGGGTCGGGCAGCAGCCGCCCGTCGCGTCCCATCACGCTCCGGGTGGGCAGCTGGAGCTCGCGCCACCACACGACGTCGGTCAGGTCGCCGAACGTGCAGATCATGGCGATGCCGGTGCCCTTGTCGGGCTCGGCGAGGTGGTGGGCGAGCACCGGGACCGGTACCCCGAACAAGGGGGTGGTCACCGAGGTGCCGAAACGCTCCCGGTAGCGGTCGTCGTCGGGATGCGCCACCAGCGCGACGCACGCCGGGAGGAGCTCGGGCCGAGTCGTCTCGATGAGCACGTCGGACGTTCCGTCGCCGCCACCGAAGCGGACCCGGTAGTAGGCACCCGGCTGCTCGCGGTCTTCGAGCTCGGCCTGCGCGACCGCGGTGCGGTCGTCGACGTCCCACAGGGTGGGGGCCTCGGCCTGGTACGCCTCGCCCCGGGCCAGCAGCCGTAGGAACGCCCGCTGCGAGACGCGCTGCGCGCCCGCACCGATCGTCGTGTACGTGAGCGACCAGTCGACCGCGAGCCCGAGACGGCGCCACAGGTCCTCGAACGCCTGCTCCTCGATCTCGGTCAGGCGCTCGCAGAGACGGACGAAGTTGGGCCGTGAGACGGGCACTTCGTCCTTTCCCCGCTTCTCGGGCGGCACGAAGTCGGGGTCGTACGCCCGCGACGGGTCGCAGCGGACTCCGTAGTAGTTCTGCACGCGCCGCTCGGTGGCGAGCCCGTTGTCGTCCCACCCCATCGGGTAGAAGACCTCGTTGGCCCGCATTCGGTGGTAGCGGACGATGGCGTCGGTCTGCGCGTACCCGAACACCGAGCCCATGTGCAGCGACCCGCTCACCGTTGGCGGCGGCGTATCGACCGAGTAGATCTCCTCACGGCCCTTCGAGCGATCGAAGCGGTACACACCGTCCGTCTCCCAGCGCTCGACCCACTTCGCCTCGAGCCCCTCGAGCGTGGGCTTGTCGGGAACCGAGCTCATGGCGGGCTCCCGCAGTGTTAGGCGCTGCGGCGCTCGGTGGAGGGTTCGGCTTCGGCGGCGGTGATGAGGGTGGGTGTCACCCGGTCGAGCACGACGTTGCGGTCGATCACGCACTGGGCCACGTCGGAGCGGCTGGGCAAGTCGTACATGACCTCGAGGAGGACCTCCTCGAGGATCGCCCGCAGGCCCCGGGCGCCCGTGCCGCGCTTGAGCGCTTCCTCGCCCACGGCCTCGAGGGCGTCGTCGGTGAGCACGAGCCCCACGTCGTCGAACTGGAAGAACTTCTGGTACTGCTTCAGCAGCGCGTTCTTGGGCTCGACGAGGATGCGGATGAGCGCGTCCTTGTCGAGACTGTGGACGGCGCCGATGACCGGCAGCCGCCCCACGAACTCGGGGATCAGCCCGAACTTGAGCAGATCCTCGGGTAGGACGCCGGCCAGGATGGCGCCGAGGTCCTTCTCGTCGGAGCGCCGGATGTCGGCCCCGAACCCGACACCGTGGTTCCCGACGCGGCTTTCGATGATCCTGTCGATCCCGGCGAAGGCGCCGCCGCAGATGAAGAGGATGTTGGTGGTGTCGATCTGGATGAACTCCTGGTGGGGGTGCTTGCGCCCGCCCTGGGGTGGCACCGAGGCGGTCGTGCCCTCCAGGATCTTCAGCAGCGCCTGTTGCACACCCTCGCCGGAGACGTCACGCGTGATCGAGGGGTTCTCGGCCTTGCGGGCGATCTTGTCGATCTCGTCGATGTAGATGATCCCGGTCTCGGCCTTCTTCACGTCGTAGTCGGCCGCCTGGATCAGCTTCAGGAGGATGTTCTCGACGTCCTCGCCGACGTAGCCGGCTTCGGTGAGCGCGGTGGCATCCGCGATCGCGAACGGCACTTTGAGGAGCCGCGCCAGCGTCTGCGCCAGCAGCGTCTTGCCGCACCCGGTGGGGCCGATGAGGAGGATGTTCGACTTCTGGAGCTCGACCTCGGGATCGCCGTACGCGCCCGCCTGCACCCGCTTGTAGTGGTTGTAGACCGCCACGGAGAGGATCTTCTTGGCCAGCTCCTGCCCGATGACGTAGTCGTTCAGGTACTCGTAGATCTCACGAGGCTTGGGGAGATCGTCGAAGCGGACCTCACTGCTCTGGGAGAGCTCCTCCTCGATGATCTCGTTGCAGAGGTCGATGCACTCGTCGCAGATGTAGACACCCGGGCCGGCGATGAGCTTCTTCACCTGCTTCTGCGTCTTGCCGCAGAAGGAGCACTTCAGCAGATCGCCTCCGTCCCCGAACTTCGCCACGACGTCCCCCTACGCCTCGTCGGTCCGGTCAGCTCACGCCGGCGGCCGCGGCCACCTGCGCGAGCTCTCGGTTGGTGATCACCTCGTCGACGATCCCGTAGACCTGCGCCTCGGGCGCGCTCATGATGAAGTCGCGGTCGGTGTCGTGCGCGACCTTGTCGACCGGTTGGCCCGTGTGGTGCGCAAGCAGCTCGTCGAGCAGCTCGCGCATGCGGATGATCTCCTTGGCCTGGATCTCGATGTCGACGGCCTGCCCCGATGCCCCGCCGTGCGGCTGGTGGATGAGGATCCGCGCGTGGGGCAGGGCGAACCGCTTGTTGTGGGCGCCGGCGGCCAGGAGCACCGCCGCCGCCGATGCCGCCTGCCCGACGCAGATCGTCTGCACGTCGGGTTTGATGTACTGCATGGTGTCGTAGATGGCGAACAGCCCGGTGATCTCTCCACCGGGCGAGTTGATGTAGATCGAGATGTCCTTGTCGGGATCGTCGCTCTCGAGGTGCAGGAGCTGGGCGATCATGAGGTTCGACACGACGTCGTCGATCGGCGTGCCGAGGAAGATGATCCGCTCCTTGAGCAGCCGGGAGTAGATGTCGAACGCGCGCTCACCGCGGTTCGTCTGCTCGATCACCGTGGGGACCAGATAGCTGCGGATGGGCTCGGTCACGCCTGGGACTCCTGTTCGGACTGACTCTGCTCGGGCTGGTTCGCTTGCGCCGCCCCCTGTGACACGTCCGTCCCCTCCGGCAGGCTGAGATCGAGCGGGTCCCCCTGCTCGTCGACCACCGTTGCATGCTCGACGAGGAACTGCAGGGCTTTCTCTCTAGCCAGATCAGAGCGTACCGCCTCCAGGAGCCCCCTGCGTTCGAGATCGCGCCGCACCTTCGCCGGCTTCTCCTCCATCCGCTCGGCCAGCCGGCCGACTTCGCGGTCGAGCTCCTCCTCGGTCGCCTCGATCCCTTCTTGCGCAACAACGGCGCGCAGCGCGAGGTCGGCGCGCACGCCCCCGGTGGCTCCCTCGCGCACGGCGGCCACGAGCGCCTCCTGCTCCTGTCCGGTGGCGGCGAGGTACTGCGGGATCGTCGCCCCCTGCGCCTCGAGCCGGTGGGCCAGGTCGTGGAGGCGGCGCTCCACCTCCTGGCGCACGAGCGCCTCGGGGATCTCGACGTCGACGAGCGCGGCCGCGGCCTCGAGCACCTTGTCGCGCGCGGCCATCTGCGCCTGCACCTTGCCCACGAGCTCGAGGCGCGCCCGGATGTCGGCGCGCAGGTCCTCGACGTTGTCGAACTCGCTCGCCTCCGAGACCCAGTCGTCATCGACCGCGGGCAGGACCTTGCGCTTGGCCTCCTTGACCAGCACCTGGAAGCCGACCTCGTCGCCCGCCCGATCGCCGAACCGCTCGGGCAGGACGTCGTTGAACTTCAGGATGTCGCCCGGCCGCTTGCCCCGTAGCTCGACGTCGAGCTTGGGCACCACCAGGCCCGAGCCGACCTCGTAGAGGAAGTCGGTGGCGGTGAGCCCGTCGACGGCCTGGTCGTGCACGTAGCCCTTGACGTCGATCTCGGCGTAGTCGCCGTCGGTGAGCGGCGCCGCCGACGTCTCGAGGTCTGCCATGCGGTCGCGCAGCGCGTCGACCTGGGCGTCGACCGCCTCGTCGGCCACCGCCGGGCTCGGCACCTCGACCCGCAACGCGTCGTGGCCGGCGATCGCAGCGATCGGTCGCAGCTCGATCACCGCGTCGAACTCGACGTCCCCCTCGTCGTGACCGGCGGTGATGTCGATCTCGGGCGGCGCGATGGCGTCGAGCTGCTCGGCGTCGACCGCGTCCGCGTAGTACCCGGGGAGAGCGTCGCGCAGCGCCTGCTCGCGCGCGATGTCCGGGCCGAACCGGGCCTCGAGCAGCCGGCGGGGCGCCTTGCCGGGCCGGAAGCCCGGGATCTTCACCTCGGAGGCGAGCTTGCGGAAGGCGGCATCGACCGCCTTCTCGAACTCCGACGCCGGGATCGCCACGTGCAGGCGCACCTTGTTGCCCTCGAGAGGCTCGATCGACGTGGTGACGGACGGGGCCATGGGGAGGGCGAGTGTACCAACGCCCCTTCCGCAGCCCGGCGTCCGGCTGCGTGCGAAGCTCTCGTGCGAGGAGGCCTCCCATGACCGTCGATCTCGGGCTCACGCACGTCGCCCTCCCCGTCACCGATGTCGACGCCAGCGTCGACTTCTACCGGCGCTACGCGGACATGGAAGTGGTGCACCGACGCCACGACGACGAGACCGACACGACGGTCGTATGGGTGAGCGACCGCACCCGCCCCTTCGTGATCGTGCTCATCGAGCAGGCGGCGGTGGGCGGCGGGCTGACCGGGTTCGCGCACCTCGGCGTGGGCTGCGTGCTCGGGCCCCTCGACTCCGGGTACCCGGTGGGCTACTGGGCGATGATCGCCGACCCCGACGGCCACAACCTCGAGCTGTCGTACGGCCAGGAGGTCGGGCTCACCGTCGAGCGCGCCAGGGATCGCTAACTCGGTCCTCACCCATGCCCGAGCTCTCGTTCAACACCCTGCTCGTGGTGGCGGTGATCGCCCTGGCCGCCCCCCTGCTCGTGCGGCTGGCTCCGCCCCTCCGCCTCCCCGCGGTGGTGCTCGAGATCCTGCTCGGCATCGCGGTCGGGCCGTCCGGCCTCGACTGGGTCGAGGTCGACGTGCCGACCGACGTCCTGGCGCGGTTCGGGCTGGGGTTCCTCCTGTTCCTCGCCGGCCTCGAAATCGACCCCCGGAAGCTGCGCGGCGGCGCGGGCCGAATCGCGGTCGCGTTCGCGGCCTCGTTCGCCCTGGCGCTGGTCGCCGGGATCGGCACCGACCTGTTCGGCGAGACCGACGCGCCGTTGTTCGTCGCCATCGCGTTGGTGTCGACCTCACTCGGGCTGGTGGTGCCGGTGCTGCGCGACGCAGGCCAGACCGACACCGAGTTCGGCCAGCTCGTGCTGGCGGCGAGCTCGGTGGCGGAGTTCGGGTCGATCGTGCTCGTGTCGCTGTTCTTCTCCCAGAATGCGTCCTCCACCGAGTCGACGGTTTTCCTGCTGGTGGCGTTCGCGGTGCTCGTCGCCGTCATCGGGCTCGCGCTGTCACGGGCCGGCCGTTCGATCCACGTCTCGGGGACGCTGCTGCGGCTCGAGGAGACCACGGCGCAGTTCGGCGTGCGGGTGGCCATCGCGTTGCTGGCGGTGTTCTTCGTGCTCTCGGCCGAGCTGGGCCTCGAGACCATTCTCGGGGCGTTCGTCGCCGGTGCGCTGCTCCGGGTGGTCGACCGTGACCAGCACCTCGTGCACGAGCGCTTCCGGGCCAAGGTCGAGGCGATCGGTTACGGGTTCCTGGTCCCCGTGTTCTTCGTGGCCACCGGTCTCCAGTTCGACGCCGACGCGCTGTTTGCAGAGCCCGAGCACATCCTCCTGATCCCGGCGTTCCTGGTGGCGCTGCTGGTCGTGCGGGGCGCGCCCGCCCTCCTGTACCGGCCGCTCGTCGGCTCCACCCGGCGGGTCGCCGCCGCCGGGCTGCTCCAGGCGACGTCGCTGACGTTCATCCTGGTGGCCGCGCACCTGGGCCGGCAGCTCGACGTGTTCGACGCCGCGACCTCGGCCGCGCTGATCACGGCCGGGCTCGTGTCAGTCGTGGTCTACCCGCCGCTCGCGCTCGCGCTCCTGAGCTCAGCCTCCGGAGAGCGGCCGGTCAGGTCCGGCTGATCAGCGCGAAGGCCGGGTCGGCCATGACCGCGGGGGCGACGTACAGCGTGTAGTCGGGCCTCTGCGGTTCTCGCTTGGCGAGCAGGTCGGCGAGCCGCACCTCGCTCCACTCGATCCCGCGGGCCTCGCGTCGGGTCACGTAGAGCTGGGTGACCGGCGGCGGCTCGGCGCGGTCGTCGACCCCGGGAAGCGGCTCCTGGCACACGTCGAAGGTCTCGACGTCTCGCCAGCGCCCGAAGACCTCGGGAAGGAAGACGCGGGCGCTCGTGACGATCCCCTCCGCGTACTGCGCCGGCGTATACGGACGGGTGGGCTCGACGTACACGGCGAGGTGCCGACCCGTGTCGGAGGGCTCGTAGCGGCCTTCGCCGGTGTCGACGAGCGTGCCGCGCGTGAGGCGGAGCCCGAGCCTCTCGAGGCCGGGGTCGAACACGGCCGCGAGGCGCTCGCGGTCGTTGGGCGGCAGGTCCAGCTCGGGATTCGTCGGCTTCGCCGCCGCCGAGGAGCCGCCGTCGCCGTTCGAGCAGGCGGCGCCCAGGAGCGCGATACACGCGAGGACGAGCGCGAGAGCGCGGGCACGCACGGCGCGGATGCTACTGATGTGCCTCCCGAGCTTTGCAGCCGTCCCCCGAATTTCGGCTACAAAGGTGCGATGCGTCGCTGGGGTGCGGTAGGAGCAGCGGCGCTCGTAATGGCAGGGGTCGGCGCCGCCTGCAAGCCGGTGAAGCCGCCGCCGCCCCGCCCGCCGGTCCAGATCTTCCCCACCGATGCCTCGACCGTCGCCGACCCGGCCCAGGCCACCGGGAAGCGGGTGAACCTGCCGGCTCCCGCCGACTGCGTCACGTTCAAGTCGGACTGCGACGAGATCGCCCTCCTCAACCAGCTCGACGGCTTCGACCTCGACCCCAGGGTCACGCTCACGTTCGACGGTCCCATCGACGTCGCCAAGGTGACCGACTCGAGCGTGTTCGTCGCGCCGGTGGCCGGTGGCACGCCGATCGGGCTCAACCGGCTCGTGTGGGACGCCTCCACGAACACGCTCGCCGGCCACCCCAAGCGGCAACTGGCCGAGGCCACCGAGTACCGGCTCACCGTCACCGCCGACGTGAACGGCCAGACGGGCACGGCGACGTTCACGACCATGAGCGCGACGGTGCAGCTCCAGCAGGTGCGCGCCCAGCTCGACGACGGCAGCGCCTACACCAGCGCCGGCATCACCGACCGCACCTTGAAATTCGACACCGACAGCGCCAGCAACCGCGCCGTGTACGGCGGCACCGCCATCAGCGGCTCACTCGCTCCCGGGTCGGCGGGCACACGGACGAACGACGTCGGGAGCGGCAACACCGCGACCGAGGAGGCCTTCAGCAGCCTGCTCCCCGGGCTGGCAGGGTTCGTGGGCTTCGGGTTCTTCGAGGCGCCGTCCTGGCTCGACGCCGATCGGCGCATCCCGAACACGCCGACCGGGACGGCCGAGCCCGCGGTACAAGGCAAGGAGACCATCGGGTTCGTCGTCATCACGCCGGAGCCGGTGGCCTGTCCGAAGCCCGCGGGAGGCTGGCCGGTCGCCATCTTCGGGCCCGGCTTCACGCGCTCGAAGTACGACCTGCTCCTCGCGTCGGACGAGGTCCTGCGCCGATGCATGGCCACGATCGCGATCGACCCTGTCGGCCACGCCTACGGCCCCAACAGCTCGATCGCCCTCAATCTGCTGGCGCCGCCGGGCACGGTGACGGTGACGGCCCACGGGCGGGGCAGTGACCGTGACGGCGACGGCGACATCGAGGCCGAGGAGGGCGTGGCCACGCTCGGCCAGCCGAACCAGTTCGCCTCGATCGGCCTGCGCGACGGGTTGCGCCAGACCGCCGCCGACAACATGGCCCTCCTGCGGGCGGTCGAGCTCGGCCTCGACGTGGACGGCGTCGCCGGCACCGACCTGGCCGGCGGCAGCATCAAGTACTACGGGCAGAGCTTCGGGGGCATCTACGGCACGATGCTGGTGGCGGCCGACACCAAGATCGGCGTCGGCGCCCCGAACGTGCCCGGCGGCCCGATCCTCGACATCGCGCGCCTGTCACCCGGGTTCCGCGACCGGGTCGGCACCGAGCTCCTCAACCGGCAGCCGTCGGCGTTCAACGGCCCCGACTCGAACGACCCCGCGGGCTTCCAGGAGTCGCAGCCGCTCTATCTCGACCCGCCCGAGACGGCTCCCGCGCCGGGCGCCCTCGTCATCCAGCTGATCGGCGGGCGCGTGAACTGGCTGAACCGCTCGGGGAGCCCCGACGCGTTCGCGCCCCTGCTGCTCGGGAACAAGGACGTGCTCTACCAGTACGCCTACGGCGACCAGACGGTGTCGAACCCGACGAACGCGACCCTGATGCGGGCCGGCGGTCTCCAAGGCGTGACCACCCTGTACCGCAACGACCAGACCCCGACCGCGGAGTGCGACCCGCACGGCTTCCTGCTCGACCCGCGCATCACCGGGCGTCAGCAGGCTCAGATCCAGGTGGCGACGTTCCTCACCGGCGGCGGCATCATCGACCCCGACGGCGCCGGGACGGTGTTCGAGGTGCCGATCACCGACCCGAACTCGATCGAGACGCTGAACTTCAGCCCGCTCGACTGCCCGTTCGAGGTGATCGGCGTTCCTTAGCGGGGCGGCTTCGGCACCGTCAGGTACCACACCTGAGCCGGCGCGGGTGATCAGGTCCGGACGACCACGAGCTTGTCGGCGGCCGACTCGGCGCCCCACACCTCGCCCGCTCGCCCGTGGATCTGGCGGACGTCGCCCGGGTTGCTCGGGAGCGGGAACGCCGTGAACTGCTCGGTCGCGGGGTCGAACCGGACGAGCGCGTTGGCGCCGAAGTCGCTCAGCCACACCTGGTCCTGGTCGTCGACGTACACGGCGTAGGCCTGAGGCTGGTCACCGGGCAGGCGCCATTCCCGCCAGTTCCCGGTGGCCGGGTCGTAGACGGCGACCTGGCCCGCGTTCCACTGGCTGGACCAGATGCGGCCGCGGGAGTCGGCCCACACCCGGCGGGTGCCCTGGCCGGGAGTCGGCGGCTGGAGCATGGTCGCGGCGCCGGTGGCGGTGTCGACCCGAGCCACGTGGCTGCCGGCAAGCGACGCGTAGTACACGTCGCCGCTCGGCGTGACCGTGATGCCGTAGGGCCCCGGTCCGCCGGGCGCGTCGAACACCTCCACGTCGCCCACGTCGCCGCTCGTGGGGGAGACCCGGCCGTAGAACCCGGCCTGGCCGGTGAACCACAGGGTGCCGTCCTCGTCGAAGACCGCGGTGTTGAGGTTGGCGGATGGCGACGTCGACGGCAGCGGGAGCTCGCGGACCTCGGAGGTCGACGGGTCGACCCGCACGATGGCGTTCAGGCCACCGTCGGTGACCCAGGGGGCGCCGTCGGGGCCGACGATGACACCGTGGGGACGGGAGCCGGCGCCGAGGGGGATCTCGGCGATCTCTCCGGTCGTCGAGTTCAAGCGGCCCAGCTCGCCCGACCCCTGCGCGGTGTACCAGACGGTGCCGTCGTCGGCGACGGCCACGTCGTGCGGTCGCGAGCCGACCGGCACGGCGTACTCCTGCACCGGGGGCGGCGCCGTCGTCGTGGTCGGCGCGCGCGTCGTCGTCGTGGTCCGGGGCGCGGTGGCGTCGTCACCGCCGTCGTCTCCCGACGAGCAGCCGGCCACCACCCCGAGTGCCAGCGCGGCGACCAGCGTGAGGCGGCTCATCCCAGGTGGTCGGCGAACCAGGCGAGGACCGCGTCGTAGGCCTCGGCCGCGATGGCGGCGTTGTAGCGCGGCCCGGTGTCGTTGAAGAAGGCGTGGTCGACGCCCGGGAACGTACGGACCTCGTGGGTGAGGCCGGCGGCCTCCAGCGCGGCCACCGCCGCGTCCCGGCTGGCGTTGACGCGGGCATCGAGCTCCGCGTAGATGGCCAGGACGGCCGCCTCCGACCCCGAGAAGTCGGCGTCGGCGGGCGCCGGTCCGTAGAACGGCACCGCGGCCGCGAGCCGGCGCTCGCCCGCCGCGAGCAGCTGCCAGGTCATGCCGCCGCCGAAGCAGAAGCCGACGGCTGCGATCTTCGCGGCCGGCTCCCGGCGCTCGAGCTCGTCGATGCCGGCGCGTAGGTCGGCGACGAGACGATCCTCCGACGCCCCGCCGAGCACGCCGACGGCATCGTCGCCGACGGCGCTGGTCCCGCCCTCCTCGGAGAGCAGGTCGACAGCCAACGCGGAGTACCCGTCCGCCGCGAACCGGGGTGGAAGCGAGCGGATGTGGTCGCTGAGACCGAAGATCTCGTGGATGACGAGCACCGCTCCACGAGCCTTCGGGGCCGCGGCCCAGGCACCCAGGAGCTCGCCCCGGCGCCCGCCGAACCGCACGTCCTCGGCGAGAGCCGGCGCCGTGCGCGGGGGCGCGTCGCGGGCCGGCGCATCGCCAGCTCGCTCGCCCCCGTCGCCGTCACCGTCGCACGCGGCGAGGAGACTGACCGCGGCGCCGGCAGTCAACCCCAGAAGGCCGAGACGGCGGAGCGCCTCCCGCCGGGTGAGGAGGGCGTCGGCGTAGTCGACCGCGATCTCCTCGGCGATATATCGCCGCAGCGCCATGAGCCCGACCGTAGCGGCGACCGGCCCCTCCACGCCGGACGCGGACCAGCTTCAGGGCTCGACGATGACGAGTGGGATGTCTCGCTCGGTGCGCTTCTGGTACTGCCCGTAGCCGCGGTAGGCAGCCACGACACGCGGCCAGAGCTCCGCCTTCTCCTCGCTCGAGGCAACCCGGGCGCGCATCGGTCGCGTCTGACCTCGCATCGTCACCTCGACCTCCGGGTTGTCACGCAGGTTGAGGAACCACGCGGGGTGACGGTCGTCGCCCCCGTAGGACGCGACGAGCACGATGCCCTCGCCGTCCTGCGTCGGGGAGGTGAGCATCGTCGTGCGCCGCTTACCACTCTTGCGACCCGTCGTGGTCAACATCACGACCGGCATGCCGAAGCCCTTGTTGCCGATGCGCCCGTTGCTCACGCGGAAGACCGCCTCGTGGAAGCCCGTCACGAGTCGGGCGACGACGTCCTTCGGGTTGACCACGGCACGACCTTACCCACTGCTCGCGGCGGCTGCCCCCTACGAGGGCAGCTGGAGCTGCGCCACGAGGAACGCCGTCCACGCGGCGTCGACCTGGGGCTGGTACTTGTCGTAGAGGGCCTTGGCGTGCGTCGCCTCGCCGTAGAAGAACATCGTCTCGGCGACGAGCCCGGCGTCGCGAGCCCGCTGCGCGACCTCCTGGGCGCAGGCGAACGGCACCGCTTGGTCGAACTGAGCATGCAGTAGGTGGACGGGAGCGTCCCCGGCGCCGATCGAGGCGCGGTCGTAGTTGCAGCCCGAGGCGGACAGCGCGGCCTGGACCCGGGAGTCGACACCGTCGAGGTCGCCGACATCGCCGGCGTCGTCGGACCGATAGGCGACGTGCAGTGCCGTGACGGCGCCGGCCGAGAACCCGCCGATGGCGATCTTGTCGGGAGCGACCCGATACGTCGCGGCGTTGGCCCGGATCCAACGGACCACCGCCTGGGCGTCGTACTGGGCTGCGCGCACGGCCGCCAGGCAGCGGGCGGTCTCTGTCGCGAGCTCGTCGGGGTCGGTGATCCTGCCGTCCTGGACATCCTGGCAGCGGTTACCCGGGTCGAGTCGGTAGTTGATGGAAAGGGTCACAAAGCCGCGCTGCGCGTACGCGGTCGCCGTGCCGGTGGTGGCGGCCTTGGAGCCGGCCCGGAACCCTCCGCCATGGACCCAGATCACCGCGGGGCGAGCGGTGGCCGTGTCGCCGGCCGGCTGGAAGACGTCGAGCTTCAGGTCGACGGGGGCGCCGGTCACGAGGTCCGGGGCGGTGGCATACCTGACGTCCGTGGTGGCGGTCACCTGGGTGAAGACCTTGTCCACATAACGCGTCTGGCCGCCGCCCGGAGGCGGAGGCGTGCAGGCGCTGACCGCGGCGACGGTCCCGGCGACGAGCAAGGCGAGCTTGCGGATCATGCCTCGAGCCTCCCGTGGAGTTGGGTACCGCCGCCATCCTCGAAAGTGACTGTGAGCGCCAGATCAAGCCGCGCGCAGGGTTCCATGATGCTCAGCGGCAGCGAGAACCGCTCAAGGCTAGATCCCAAATGATGCGTGCACTGATCGCGCTGAACGCGATCTCTGCACGCATCTCACCGACCGCCCCGCCTACGCTGTTTCGCGCCGGGGAGTGGCGCAGTGGTAGCGCACCTGCTTTGGGGGCAGGCGGTCGGCGGTTCGAATCCGCCCTCCCCGACGTGCGGCGGTAGCTCAACGGCAGAGCCTCGCCCTTCCAAGGCGATGACGCGGGTTCGATTCCCGTCCGCCGCTCCACCGTCCGCCGTTCCAAGCTCTCCGACCCAGCGAGAGCGTCACGCTTTCGTAGCCTGGCCACCGCCCCATGAGCAACGGACCGCCACGCACCGGAACCCTCCGCGAGATCGCGTCGGACCCTCTCCTCGTCGGCGGGCTCCTGGTCGGGCTCGCCGTCACCGTCGTGATGACCCTGACCAGGACGCTCGAGTTCGGGTCATCGTCCGGGGGGTTCGTCTACGGGTACCTGAAGCCGTTCCGATTCACCTCGGTGCTCGCCTTCATGGCCATCGCCCCGCTGGCGATCCTCACCGTCCACCTCGCCTCGAGGAACCTCCAGCGTCACGAAGTCCCCGCGGTCGCCGCCTGCCTCGTCATGGGATCAGCGGCGCAGCTGGTCCTGCGCCGTCTCACCCCCTTCTCCATGAGCCGCATCACCCGGAACGGCGAGTTCTACGACACGGCGCGCCGGTACGGCGCGGGCAGGTTCCTCCGCGACTACGTCGAGCTGGCGCCGGGCCTGGACACCCACCCCCGCGCCAACATGCCGGGGAAGGTGCTGCTGTTCGACGCCCTGTTGCCGCTCTCGACGTCGCCGGCCGTGCTGAGCGTCCTCCTCGCGTTGCTCTCCTCGCTCGGCGGCATCGGCGTGTACGTGCTCTCCCGGTCCCTCTTCCGGTCGAGGCGGGTCGCGCTCTACGCCATGATCCTGTACCTGTTCCTACCGGCACGGTTGTACTTCCTGCCCCTGCTCAACACGGTCACGCCCTTGTTGGCGCTCGCGCTGGTGATCGTCCTGGTCTGGTACCTCGACACCAGGCGACGATCGGCGCTCGTCCTCCTCGGGGGGCTGCTCTACCTCACTGTTTTCTTCGAGCCGACGCCCCTCGTGCTATTCGCGCTGTTCGCGGCCGTCGCGCTCGTGGTGGGCGTGAGGCGGAAGCTGCAGTTCCACGACGCAGCCGCGCTCGTCGTGGTTCCGATCCTGGTCTTCTTGATCGTCCATGCGTGCATAGTCTGGGCGACCGGCTTCGATGTGTTCGCCGCCCTCGCGCACACGCGCGACGACGCCACCACCTTCAACCGGATCTCCGGGCGCCCCTACTTCGACTTCCTCGTCCCGAACGTCCGCGAGTTCCTGGTCAACTCGGGCACATTGACGTCCCTGCTCGCGATCGGATGCCTCCCCCTGGCGGTGCAGCGGCTGCGGACTGCGGTCCTCGAGCGGCGAGGCTTGGTGCTCGACCCTCTCGCCGTGGTCGCGCTGGCGGCGTTCGCCACCCTCCTCGTCCTCAGCCTGTCCGGGATCAGTCGAGGGGAGGTCAGCCGGCTGTGGATCTTCCTGTCTGCCTTCATGGCGATCGCGGCCGCCCGCGTGTGCGCGGCGCTACCGGGCCCGGGGCTGTTCTACGGCGTCCTGGCGGCGACGATCCTCCAGGTCAGCCTCACCATCGGCCCGGTCGGGTTCGCGATCCAGGGCCTGTACTGCCCGGGGTGTGAAGGCGTGCCGCAGAACTCCCTCGGCCCCACGTTCGACGTCGTCTTCGTAGGCGCCGCCGCGCTCGTGTGCCTCGGCATCGGGCGTGGCCGGCGCTCCGGTGAGCTGCGCCTCGACCCGTGAGGGGAGCCGGTCATCGCTCGCAGCGGGTGCCGGGGCCCGGCACGTCGAGGTCGACGAGGTAGCCCACCGCCTTCTCGGTCGCGCACCCGTTGCGCAGGAACGCGACGTGTTGCTGCCCCTCGGCGGTGAGCAGGACCCCCGAGTCGAGCTGCTGGGCGAGCGACCGGGCGGCCTGGTACGGGGTCGCGGGGTCGCCGGTGGTACCGACGACGAGGATCGGAGCGGCCCCCGCTCCCCGGATCGGCCCCGGCGACGGCGCCGGCGGCGCGGGCCAGTAGGCGCACATCACGAGCTCGTAGAGGAGTGCGGCGCCGACGCGGGGGGCTGCGGTACGGAACTCGGCCTCGAGCCGCCGGTAGGCCCGCGCCGGGATGGGCCGGACGTCGAGGCAGCTGATCGCGAAGTAGGCCTCGAGCGTGTTGGAGTACGTGCCGTCGCGCTCGCGCTCGC
Source organism: Acidimicrobiia bacterium (assembly GCA_050743365.1). Taxonomy (GTDB): domain Bacteria; phylum Actinomycetota; class Acidimicrobiia; order IMCC26256; family JACDBD01; genus JBOGFI01. Next base: position 18,634 of record JBOGFI010000025.1, read on the forward strand.
TGTAGGAGTCGTACGCCTCGAGCAGGCTTCCGCCGTCGCCGCGGGCTGCGGCCGCCAGCGCCCCGGCGAGCGCTCCGTGCCCGTTCTCACCGAGGTAGAGGGCTGCCGCCACCCCGACGTCGAACTCGTTGGGCCCGAGGGTGCGATCGCCGGGGCCGGGCACCGGGGTGGCATCGACGCCGGCGGCGAGGACGTCGTAGGCCCGGTGCGGCTCTCCACCACCGTGGAACTCGCAGGACGCGTCGGCGGCGCACTCGTCGAGAAACGCCTCGAGCGCCCGCTCGAACCCGACCGCCTGCTCCTTGCGCAGCGCGGCCGCGTCCAGGGACGGGTCGACCGCGCCGTCGAGCACGAGCGCCCGCACTCGTTTCGGGAAGAGCTCGGCGTAGAGGGCGCCGAGGTAGGTGCCGTACGAGGTTCCCAGGTAGGTGAGGCGCTCGTCGCCCAGCGCCGCCCGGATCCGGTCCATGTCCCGCACGGTGTCCTGACTGGCGACATCGGGCAGGACGTCGCCGCTGCGTGCCTCGCACGCGGCGGCGAAGTCCCGACCGGCGGCGCGGAGCAGCGCTCGCTCGTCGCTCGAGTCGGGTGAGTAGTCGAGATCGAGCAGGGGGTCGAGGCTGTCGGTGCAGTCGACCGGGATGGTCCCGCCCGCGCCCCGCGGGTCGAAACCGACGATGTCGAAGCGATCGCGGAGCGCCTCGGGGAAGGCCGCCGCACCCACCCGGCCGAACTCGACTCCCGAGGCTCCGGGCCCGCCCGGGTTCACCAGTAGGGAGCCGATCCGCTGGTCGGGCTGCCGGGCCGGAGCCCGGAAGAGGGCGACGTCGATCGTCCGGCCCTTCGGCTTGTCGTAGTCGCGGGGGACGGCGAGCTCGGCACATTCCCCGCCCGGACAGGCGCGCCATTCGAGACCTTGTCCCGTCCGCGCCGCGGACGTGGACGAGGGCCGGCGCTCGGGGACGGGTGCGCGAGTGCGGTCGACCTCTCGCCACGACGCTCCCGTCGATGCCAGGGGCAGCGCCACCAGCACACCGAGCGCGCGGTACGGGAACCGCACGGCCGGGGAGCCTACAGCGGCGAGCCTGCGGTGGCCGCGTGCGGATGGAGCGTCAATGGCTGGTACCCGCCCTGGGTGAGTAGCAGCGTCTCCTGGCCGAGCACGCCGGCGTGCCACAGCTCGAGCGCCACGACCATGCCCGGCTCGAGCACGTCGTCGTCGGCGACGATCTCGTGGCCCATCCCGACGCCGTCCACGCCGCCGCCGCTCGCGCGGAGGTCACCGACGCGCACCCCGGGCCGGCAGCGATCGACGAGCGTCGTCCACGTCGCCCACCAACGCGACCAGGCGGGGCGGTGCTCGGGACCGGACTCGCCACATGGCCAGGTGCGCGCCAGCGTGCCCTCCCACCCGTCCGCGAGCGCGCCGGCGCTCATGGTGACGAGGTCGCCGGCCTCGATCACGCGGTCGGACGAGAAGCGGCGGCGGTTTGCGTCTTCGACCGAGACCGCGAAGACGCCTTCGAACGCCGGCGTGGTGACGCCGTGGGAGGCCATGCGCTCCTCGAACACGCCGAGAAGCTCCCGCTCGCGCACGCCGGGGCGGAGCGCGCCGATCGCCGCCGCGAGCGCGTCCTCGGCGATCGCGATTGCACCTCGGATGGCCTCGACGTCGCCCGGCGACTTCACCCGGCGCACCGCGCGCATGAGGTCCTCCCCGTCGACGAGCTCGGCCGCGGGCAAAGCCGTCCTCAACAGCTGCTCGAACAGCGGTGTGAGCCCGTCGACGCCGATCCGGCGCGCGTCCGCCGCTCCAGGAGCGCCCGTCACCGCGCCGACGATGTTCATCGGGTTCCACGAGATCGGGTACAGGCGCTCGGGCGGGATCTCCGGCGGGATGCCCTCGTCGGTGATGCTCAGCAGGTGCACCGAGCTGGTGCTGCGCACGACCGCACAGCCGGGCGCGAAGGCCCGGGTACCGGCCAGCCACAGGCGGCGTGCGCCCGACACGTAGCGGGCGTTGGCGTCGCGACCGAGCATCAGCACGTCGACGTGGCGGCGCGCCATCTCCTCGAGGCAGCGGTCGAGATGTTCAGTCATAGGGCCGGTAGTGGTGGTCGCTGAGCATCCGGTAACCGTCGTCGCTGACCGCGACGACCTCCTCGGCCCGGTACCCGGCGTGGCCCTCGTCCCACACCACCGGCTCCACCACGACCACCGTCCCCGGCACGAGCACGACGCTGTCGTCGAAGCCGGGCCCCAGGTCGGTGCCCACGAACGGCATCTCGGCGCTGTCGGTGCCGATGCCGTGGGCGAGGTAGAGGTGGGGCAGCCAGGGTCGCCGCCCGTCAAGATCGCCGGCGGCGCGCACCAGGTCGCCGCCGGTCGCCCCCGGCCTGGTCGCGTCGAGCACGCGGTCGAGCACGTCGCGCCAGCGCAGGAACTGGTCCCGCCGCCGGGCGCCCACTCCCCCGCCGACGACCCAGGTGCGCCCGAAGTCGGAGGCGTATCCCTGGTAGGCGATGCCGGTGTCGACCCAGATCACGTCGCCGTCGGCGAGCACGCGGTCGGTTGTGGGCGTCGGGAACACGACGTCGCCGGTGACCGAGTAGGGGCCGTCTGCGACCCGGGGCGGCATGACCTGGAAGATGGGGTCGACGGTGTTCGAGGAGGCACCGAGCTCGAAGACGCGGCGGAGGAACCTGCCCGAGAGGGCGGTGGCGCGTATCCCCGAGGCGAGCATCGCCTCGACGTCGAACATGGCGCGCTCGTTGATCGACTGGGCCCGGCGGATGCACTCGATCTCGTCGGACGTCTTGACGACCTTGGCCGCGCCCAGCGCGACGGCGGCGTCGACCATCTCCCTGCCCCCGAGCGAGCGATGGAGCGGCATGGTGTACTCGTCGATGGCCACGCGTCCCGCCGGCAGGAGCTCGGCGAGGGTGCGGCCGCCCTCGTCCGTCTCGAGCATCAGGGGCCCGTGGAGACGGTCGGCGGGCAGCTCCGGCGGCACGCCGTCCGGGAACGCGGTGAACAGGTGGGCCCGGTCGTCGCCCGGCGTCAGCAGCGCCACCGCCCGCTCGTGCGCGGCGCGGGCG
>JBOGFI010000026.1:0-5134 GCA_050743365.1 Acidimicrobiia bacterium
CCGGGAAGGAAGCGCCCGCCGATGCCCCGGCCACGGTTGAACCGCCCGCCGAGGCCCCTGCCGGGGACGGGCCGGCGGCCGCCACACCCGCAGCCGACGAAGCTGCGCCGGCGGCGGAAGCCGCCGATGGCTGAGTTCGGTGCCAGCGACGTCGCCGCTCTCCGCAAAGCGACCGGCGTCGGGATGATGGATTGCAAGCGGGCGCTCGAGGAGTCGGGCGGCAACCTGGAGGCGGCCAAGGACTGGCTGCGGGCCCAGGGCCTCACGAAGGGGGCCAAGCGGGCTGGGCGCGTCGCCGAGCAGGGCGCGGTCGACGTCGTCGTCGACGGCGCCATCGGGGCCCTGGTCGAGCTGACCTGCGAGACCGACTTCGTGGCCAAGGGGGCCGACTTCACCGGGCTCGTCGCCGCGTTGGCGAGGCAGGTGGCCGAGCACGACGACGCCGACCTCGAGGCGCAGCCCTTGGACGGGGGCACCGTGGGTGAGGCGATCAAGCAGCTCGGCGCCAAGCTGGGCGAGAACGTCGGCCTGGGCCGTGTGAGTCGTTACGAGGCGGGCGACGGGCTGGTCGACGGCTACAAGCACATGCAGAACGAGCGCGGCACGATCGGCGCCCTCGTCGAGATCGGGCGCGTCGACCCGTCAGACCCGAACGCCCGCGAGGTGGCGCACGACATCGCGCTGCACGTGGCGTCGGCGGCCCCGCGCTGGGCGAAACGCGACGAGGTCCCCGCCGACGTGGTCGAGAAGGAGCGCGCGGTCCTCGAGGAGCTGACCCGCAACGAGGGGAAGCCGGAGCAGGCGATCCCCAAGATCGTCGAAGGGCGGCTGAACGGCTACTTCAAAGAGAACGTGCTGGCCGAGCAGGGCTTCGTCCGCGACCCGAAGACCACGGTGGCGAAGTTGCTGGCGGGCCTCGGGCCCGACGCCGACCTCCGCCGCTTCGTGCGGGTCAAGGTCGGCGAGGAGTAGGGGGCGGCTCGTGCCCGGGAGCCGGTACCACCGGGTGGTGCTCAAGCTCTCGGGTGAGGCGTTCGCCGAGCGCGCCACCGGGTTCGGCATCGACGCCGCGGTGGTGCAGCGCATCGCCGAGGAGGTCGCCGAGGCCCGCGCCGGACTCGGCGTCGAAGTCGCGGTGGTCGTCGGCGGCGGCAACATCTTCCGGGGCCTCGCCGGCGCCGGGCGGGGCATGGACCGCGCCCGGGCCGACTACATGGGGATGCTCGCGACCGTCATCAACGCGCTCGCGCTCCAGGAGGCGCTCGAATCGGTCGACCAGCCCACCCGGGTGCAGACCGCCATCTCCATGGCCCAGATCGCCGAGCCCTACATCCCGTTGCGGGCGATCCGTCACCTCGAGAAGGGGCGGGTGGTCGTGTTCGCGGCCGGCACCGGCAACCCGTACTTCACCACCGACACCACCGCCGCACTGCGCGCCGCCGAGATCGGCGCCGAGGCGATCCTGAAAGGGACCCATTCGGGGGTCGACGGTGTCTACAGCGCCGACCCGCGGCTCGACCCGGACGCGGTGAAGCTCGCCGAGGTCAGTCACTTCGAGGTGATCAACCGCGGCCTGAAGGTGATGGACTCGACCGCCATCACGTTCTGCATGGACAACCGGCTTCCCATCATCGTGTTCGACGTCACCGCGGCCGGGAACATCCACCGGGCGCTGGTGGGCGAGCCGATCGGTACCCTCGTGAGCTCGGCGGAGAGCGTGGGGTAGGGCGACATGCGGCAGCGAAGGCCTGCCAGCCCAGGCGGCAGTCGTGAATTGCGCGCAGCGGGCGAACGATCGCGGGCCGGGTATCCCGGCCCGCAGTGAGCGAGCGAGGAAACATGGCGAGCGAGATGAGGGACCTCGTGTTCGAGGAGTGCCGCGAGAAGATGCGCAAGGCGGTCGCGCACCTCCAGGACGAGTTCGCCGGGATCCGGACCGGCCGCGCCACCCCCGGGCTGGTCGAGAAGCTGAAGGTCGACTACTACGGCACCGAGGTGCCTCTCCAGCAGCTCGCCGGCTGCAGACTCCCCGAGCCGCGGATGCTCGTCATCTCTCCCTATGACAAGGGCGCGATGAAGGCGATCGAGAAGGCGATCCAGGCCAGTGACCTCGGCATCAACCCGTCCAACGACGGTCAGGTGGTGCGGCTCACGTTCCCGGCGCTGACCGAGGACCGCCGCAAGGAGCTCGTCAAGGTGGTGAAGCACCGCGCCGAGGAGGGCCGCGTGGCCGTGCGCAACATCCGCCGGCAGGCCCGCCACGACCTCGAGGGGCTCGAGCGCGACGGCGAGCTGTCCCGTGACGAGCTCGACCGGGCCGAGAAGGAGCTCGAGAAGCGCACCCACGACGTCGTGGAGGAGATGGACCAGATGCTCCACCACAAGGAACAGGAGCTGCTCGAGGTGTAACGCTCGCGTCGCCCGGGCGAGAAGCCGCAGGTCAGCGGGCGAGAAGCTCGTCGGCGGCGCTCGCGGGCGTCTACCCTGGTGCCGGACCACCGGGAGGGGTGCCGGTGTCGGACCACTACGACGACGACGATCTGTACGACGGCGACCCGCGCCGCCGGCGCGATCCGCGGGCGGCGCGACGGCCCGCGTCACCCACCCGCGCGAACGAGGGCGTGAGGATCCTCGGTGCCGACGAGGCAGAAGCCGCCATCGACCCCGACGACGCCACCGGTCGCCTGGGCACCGACGAGCCTCGCGCCGGCGAGACGCTGCCAGCGCCCGACCCCGACCGTGGTCGCGGGGCGCGTTTCCCGCTCCCCGAGGACGACGACGACGCCATCGATCTCGACGAGCCGGGCGAGGGGCCGAGCTGGTCGGCGGCCTCCGAGGGCCTCGTCGATGAGGAGCCGGCAGGCGCCGGGAGCGGCGAGGTGGCGCTGCCGCACTGGACCGAGCCACCGACGGGCGAGGTGCCACGGATCCTGCCCGACGTGGAGCCGGCCGAGGTGGCCGAGGACGACCTCGAGTCGTGGGCGTCGGTCAGCGGCAGCACCCCCCGCTACCGGGCCGAGGCCGGCGACTGGGCCGAGGGCGACTTCGCCACCCCCGAGTCGCTCAAGGACGACGAGGTCGCGCTGGGCGCCCTCGACGAGCGCTCGCCCGACGAGGACGAGGAGGAGGACTTCGAGGAGCGGGTGGCGGCCCGCCGGCGGCGCCGCCGCCCACGGGGTGACGCACCGGCGCGGGCGCGCTCGTGGTCGCGGCGGGGATCGCTCGAGTCGGACGACGAGATGCCGCCGATCCCGATCGGGCCGGCGGCCGACGGCGACCTGACGACCCGGGTCCTCACCGGCGTCGGGATCGGGGTCGTCTCGCTCCTCCTGCTCGCCGCCGGGCGGGGCCCCGCCACCCTGCTCGTGATGGCGATCGTGGGGCTCGCCGCCTTCGAGCTGTACGAGGCGTTCCGCCGCGTCGGATACCACCCGGCGACGATCCTCGGGCTGCTGGGATGCGTGTCGATCGTGTGGATCGCCTACAAGGAGGGGCTGGCGGCGTTCCCACTCGTGACCGCGATCGTCGTCGTCTTCACCTTGCTCTGGTACATGGCCGAGGTGGTGAAGGCCCGGCCCATCGTCAACACCGCCATCACCGTGTTCGGGTTCGCCTACATCGGCATGCTCGGCGCCTTCGCCGGGCTCCTGCTGGGCGCGCCCGACGGCACCGGCCTCATCATCGGCCTCGCGATCTGCGCGGTGGGCTACGACGTCTTCGGGTTCTTCATCGGCTCGCAGTTCGGCCGCAGCAAGCTGGCGCCCCGCCTCTCGCCCAACAAGACGTGGGAGGGGCTGTTCGGAGGGATGGCCGCGGCGGTGATCCTCGGCGGCATCGTCAGCAAGGGCTTCAGCCTCGCACCGTGGGACGGCAAGCTCTCGCACGGGCTCGCGCTCGGCGTGATCGTGGCGATCATGGCGCCCGTCGGCGATCTGTGCGAGTCGATGATCAAGCGTGACCTCGGCGTGAAGGACCTCGGCACCGTCCTCCCCGGCCACGGCGGGATCCTCGACCGCTTCGACGCCATCCTCTTCTGCCTGCCGGCCGTCTACTACCTGATCCTCCAACTCGACATCGCGTGAACGCCGGCGCGGCGACGAACGTTGTCCTGCTCGGCTCCACCGGCTCGATAGGCACCCAGGCACTCGACGTCATCCGCGGCCACCGCGACCGGTACCGCGTCGTCGCCCTCGCCGCCGGGCGCAACGTCGAGCTCCTGGCGAAGCAGGCCGCGGAGTTCGACGTCCCCGACGATCTCGCCCGCAGCTGTGTCGACGACTCGGGCGCGCTCGCGGAGCTCGCCGCCCATCCCGACGGCGACGTTGTCCTCAACGCCGTCGTCGGGTTCGCGGGACTGCCGGCCACGCTGGCGGCTCTCGAGCACGGCAAGCGCCTCGCCCTCGCCAACACGGAGAGCCTCATCGCCGGGGGACCCGTGGTGTCGGGTGTGCGCCGCGCCGGCGGGGGCGACATCATCCCCGTCGACTCCGAGCACTCCGCGGTGTACCAGGCGCTGCGGGCCGGCACCCACGACGAGGTGCGGCGGGTTCTCTTGACCGCGAGCGGCGGCCCCTTCCGTGGTCGATCGCGTGAAGAGCTGGAGCGGGTCACGGTCGCGGACGCTCTCGCGCACCCGACGTGGGACATGGGCGCCAAGATCACGATCGACTCGTCGACGCTGATGAACAAGGGCCTGGAGGTGATCGAGGCCCACGAGCTCTTCGGCGTCGACTTCGACCGCATCGAGGTCGTCGTGCACCCGCAGTCGATCGTCCACGGAATGGTGGAGTTCACCGACGGCGCCACCGTCGCCCAGCTCTCACAGCCCGACATGCGGCTCCCGATCGGCCTCGCCCTGGGCGCTCCCGACCGCCTCGACGAGGCGTTCGGCCCGATCGACTGGGCCGAGGTGGGCCGCCTCGACTTCGAACCGCCCGACTTCGGCGCCTTCCCCGCCCTCACGCTGGCCTACGAGGCCGGCCGGACCGGCGGCGGGGCGCCCGCCACCCTGAGCGGGGCCAACGAAGTGGCGGTGGCGGCCTTCCTCGACGGCCAGATTCCCTGGCTCGGGATCGCCGACGTGGTCGCCGACGTGCTTCAGTACGGGACGGGGAACGTCGCCGAGGTCGAGGAC
>JBOGFI010000027.1:0-2418 GCA_050743365.1 Acidimicrobiia bacterium
CTAGCGGGACCTTCCTGGCTAGCTCCGAGACCGAGTTCTCATTCGTCGGCGAGAAATCTCTGAAATACGTCGCTGACCTGCACCTTTACCGAAGGAGAGTGCTCGCGAAAGTTAGCGAAGTGGTGTATCACCTAATACATGGCTTCGATCATGGGCAAGAAGATCGGCGGGCAGACCTACTACTACCTGCGGGAGATGGCCCGGGTGGGGGGCAAGCCCAAGATGGTGTCGGAGCGCTACCTGGGCAAGGCCTCTGACATCGAGGCGGCCATCGACGGCGCCACGGTGGAGCCGGAGCGCACCCGCCATCTCGCTTTCGGCGATGTGGCCGCGACCTGGTCGGTGATCCAGCGACTGGACCTGGCCGGGATTGTCGACGACGTGGTTGGCGCCCGCCGCTCCGACGCGGCGGCCTCGGTGGGCACCTACCTGGCGCTGGCAACCGCGAACCGGGTGGTCGACCCGTGCTCGAAGCTGGGCTTCGCCGATTGGTGGGCGACCACCGCGGCCGACCGGTGGGTGCGCCTGCCCCGAGCGGCGCTGGACCACCGCCGCTTCTGGGACGCCATGGACGCCATCGGCACCGAGGAGCTGGTCGAGATCGAACGGCGCGTCACCGCGCGGCTGGTCGAGGTCTTCGACGTCGACCTGAGCGGCCTGGTGCTGGACATGACCAACTTCGCCACCTACATCGACTCGGCGAACGACCGCGCCCCGATCGCCCAACGCGGGCATGCCAAACAGAAGCGCCGAGACTTGCGCCTGGTCGGCTTGGGCCTGGTGGTCTCCACCGACGGCGGCGTCCCGCTCCTGTCCCGTGCCTATGCCGGGGACCGCCCCGATGTCACCCAGTTCCCCCACATCGTCGACGAGCTCGTGGCCCGCTTCACGGCCCTGGACGGCGAGGTGGGCGAGCTCACCTTGGTCTTCGACGCCGGGCAGAACTCCGAGGACAACTTCGAGCTCATCGAAGGCTCGCCGCTGCACTTCGTCGGCTCGCTCCCACCGTCGGACCACCCCGACCTGCTCGCGGTGCCCAAGGACCGCTACCGCGCCGTCGACAGGCAGCGCTTCCCGGGCCTGACCGCCTTCGAGACCAGGAAAGTCGTGTTCGGCACCGAGCGGCGCATCGTGGTCACCCACTCCGAGAACCTGCACGACAAGCAGTCGCGAGGTTTCGACCAGACCCTGGCCAAGGCCCGCCGGCAGCTGTCGGGGCTCGCCGCCCGCCTCGCGCGGGGCCGCACCCGCAAGCCCCGCGCCAAGGTCGAGGCCGAGATCGCCGAGATCCTCAAGCCGAGATGGCTGTCTCGGGTGATCTCCACCACCCTGGTCGGCGAGGCACCTGCAGAGCTCCGGCTCACCTGGCGCACCAAGCCCGCCGCCCGAGCCGCGCTCGAAGACGAGCTGTTCGGCAAGCGCATCCTGTTCACCGACAAAGACCGCGCCCCCAAAGCGGTGATCGTCGCCGAATACCGCTCTCAGTCCGAGGTCGAAGGCGACTTCCGCCAGATGAAGGACCCCCACGTCGTCTCCTTCTCCCCCATGTTCCACTGGACCGACCAGAAGATCCGCGTCCATGTCTTGTACTGCGTGCTCGCGCTGACCGTCGCCCGGCTCATGGTCCGCCAATCCGACCACGCCGGGCTGCACTTGAGCGTGCGGGAGCTGCTCGACACCCTCGCCGGCATCGAAGAGACCGTGCTGTTGTACCAAGGCGAACGAGGGCGGCCCCGCGCCCGGCGAATGCTCACCGAGATGGGCACCACCGGGCGACGCCTCTATGACATCTTCGGCCTCGACGCCTACGCGCCGGTCCGATGACCATCGCCGCCCCGCCGGCGTGGGGAACCCTCGAAGACGCGCTGCGTCAACGCCGCCCGGTCCGCCTCACCTACCACGGCCGCCAACGCACCGTCTGCCCCCACGCCCTCGGCTGGAAGAGGGGCAGAGCGATGCTGCTCGGCTACCAGACCAGCGAACACACCCAGCCCGTCGCACCACGACCGGGATGGCGGAACTTCTACCTCGACGAGATTGACGACGCCGTCCTCGCCGAACCGGCAACCACATGGCAGACCGCCGACAACTACAACGCCTCCCACCCGTTCAGCGCCATCGACCACGTCACCATCGCCGTTCCCGGCCACCCCCGGGCCCCGCTTAGGTAATACGCGGCGAGACGCCAAAACACCCCACCCACCAGCGGAAATGCCACATCACCGCTCCACAGCCAGGAAGGTCCCGCTAGGCATCCGCGCCAGCGCCAGCGCCAGCGCCGGCGCAGTCGACGTCGTGCGCGGCTGAACGTCAGCAGGTGGAGTGCAGGAGAGCGGCGGCGCGGCGGCCCTTTGCGGCCAAGCGGTTGTACTCGTCGATGGCGGCCGACGTCTCCTCGTGGACGAGCGCGATGCCGCC
>JBOGFI010000028.1:0-3372 GCA_050743365.1 Acidimicrobiia bacterium
CCGAACCCCGATACGTCGGTCCCCAGGTCGTTCACCACGACCCGGGCACCGCGTTCGGCGAGAAGTTCGACGTATGCCCGCCCCAGCCCGCGGCCTGCCCCAGTCACAACCGCGACCTTCCCCTCCAACGAAATTCGTTCAGTCATCTCGCTATCCTCTTCCGACAAGGCGTCGGGGTCCTCGCATGGCAGCGCCGCAAAGACTCTTGGACAGCACGGAGATCGGTGACTTCCACCGCTCGATCCTACTGACCGTCATCGTGCGAGCATCGCTGACGAGCTGTCGGTAGACGGCATCGCTGATGCGCCGCTTGAGGGCGCGTACGGCTTCCTTCTTCGTCTTGCCCTCGGCGACCTTGCGTTCGAAGAACGCCCGGCCTGGGGAGTGCGCGAAGCGGATCTGGGTGATCGCCACATCAACGCCGAAGCCACCCTCGACGGGGTCCCCGCTACAGATAAGGCACGTCGGTTGTGGACTCGGGGGCGCGGGCCCACAAGACTTCCCTCATGAGTGAGTGGGGGCGCGCCACCTACGGTGACCCTTGCCGCGAGTGCGGGTTCGACTGGTCGCTATCCCAAGCGGAAGCGATCGCGCTGGTGTCGGCGACCCCAAGCCGTTACGCCGAGCTACTGCGTGGCTGCCACGGGTCGCAGCGACATCCCGACCTGGACTGGTCGGCGGGCGCGTACGTCTGCCACGTCTCCGACAACCTGCGGATCTGGGCCGAACGGCTGGCCGGTCACGCGCTCGGTGCGGTCGGATCGGTGGTCGCATATGACAGCGACCAGTTGGCCCGCGCTCGAATCTACGAACACGTTCCCGTAGAAGGCGCCCTGTGGTCGCTCAACCGAGCAGCGGGCGACTGGAATGAAGCTGTCCGTCTCGCCCTGCAGAACGGCGTCGTCTTGGTCCACCCCGAACGAGGCGAACAGACGGTGCTCGACGTCTCGCGCAACAACGCCCACGACGCTCATCACCACGAGTGGGACATCCGGCGTTCCCTCCAGTAGTCGGCAGCGCGCCAGGCCTCACAGAACATGCGTCCGAACGTCAAGCGCGCCCCTGATCGTCCCTATATCGATTGGATCGCCGTTGCAGACGCCACGAATCTCCTGATCCCGCCGGGGCAGCCGATCCACTTCGGGAACCACAGCTGCGATCCAAATCTCTGGCACGTCGATCCGTTCACCCTCGCTTCGAGACGGGACATCTCGGCGGGTGAAGAGTTGACGATCGACTACGCGACCCAGACCGCCAACCCTCGGGTCCGACTGGACTGCTGCTGCGGGTCATCGCGGTGCCGCGACAGGCGAGGACTGGCGACTTGGCGAGCTTCGGGAGCGCTACGGCGAGCACTGGGTGCCGGTCGTGCTCCACAAGATCGCCACCTCGCTCTAAGCCGCTCACGCGTGGAGTCGTCTGCTGCGACTGGGTGAGAGACTTGACGACTGTGAGGTGGGAGGACTTCGGTCGCGAGGCGCCCGGCTTGGCCAGTGTGGCGCATGATCGGCTGATCACGCCGGGCGTCCTTCTCGTCGTGACGATTCGTCGTGACGGTGCTCCCCGTCTCAGTCCGGTGGAGCCCCTCGTCTCCCACGGCGATCTTTGGCTTTCAATGATGTGGCAGTCGCATAAGGCGACCGACCTGTTGCGCGACGACCGGATCTTGGTCCACAGCATCACCACCACCCGCGACGGCAACGAGGGTGAGGTGAAGATGCGGGGCCGCGCCGTGCCAATCGACGATTCAGGTACCAGAGCCCGGTACTGCGACGCGGTCGCCGTCCTCGGGTGGCGTCCACAGGAACCGTATTTCCATCTCTTCCGCGTCGAGATTGCCGACGTCACGCTCATCCGCTATGAACCAACTGGCGACCAGCACGTGGCGCGATGGCCCCCAGGCACGGAGTTTGTGCGCAGGGCGACTTCACCGACGAGCGTCGGGACCGAAGAACCAGTCCTCGACATCTTTCGGCCTTAGCTTAGTAGCGCCCGGCGGCATCGCCACGGTGACGCCGACAGCGGCCATCTGCCGATCAGCGGCTCGCAGACGCGTACCGAACGGACGCACAGAACGACGGATCCGCAACCACGAGTAACCCCGGCCTAGTGGACACGGGATCATGAACGAGCCAACCAGCCGTGCCGGGTCGGCATTCCGGGCCCTTGGAAACCCGGCTGCTGCAGGTTGCAGCCCCTTTCGGGCGGCGGCCCTGGCAACCACGCCTATTCTCCTCACCCCCGGGGCGCGGCCCGCGTCCCCGGCCTCGCCGCGCGCTCGGAGAACCCGAGACCGATGACCGACGCCGCACCGCTCGCCGACCTCGCCGGGCTCCTCGCCGAGGAGCCGGCCGTGCGCGCCGTGATCGGGCGAGAGCCGGTGGTGGCGGTGCCCGAGGCCGCCCGGGCGCTCTTCACCGCCGCCCTCGCCCGCGCCACCAGCCGCCGCCCGGTGGTGGTGGCGGTGCCGACGGGGGTCGAGGCCGAGCGCCTCGCCCACGACCTCGGGCCCTTCCTCGGCGCGGGCGCGGTCGAGCTGTTCCCGGCGTGGGAGACCTTGCCGTTCGAGCGGGTGTCGCCGTCGCTCGAGACCATGGGCCACCGGCTACGGGTCATGTGGCGCCTGCGGGCCGGCGGCGAGGAGCTCCCGACCGTGCTGGTCGCGCCCGTTCGCGCCCTCGTGCAACGGCTCGGCCCTCACGTCGAGGACGTCGAGCCGGTCCGGGTGCGTCCCGGCGATCGCCTCGACCGCGACGAGCTCGTCGCGCGCCTGGTCGACGGTGGCTACCGGCGGGAGTACCAGGTGGAGGCGCGGGGCGAGGTGGCGGTACGCGGCTCGATCGTCGACGTGTACCCGAGCACCGACGACCACCCGGTGCGAATCGACCTCTGGGGCGACGAGGTCGACCGGCTCTCAGCCTTCTCGATCGCCGACCAGCGGTCGACGAGCGAGCTCGAGGAGGCGTGGGTCTTCCCCACGCGGGAGCTGCTGCCGACCGGCGAGGTGCGGCAACGAGCTCGCGCCCTCGTCGCCGCCGAGCCGTGGGGCCGCGAGCAGTGGGAGCGGCTCGCCGACGGCCAGGCCTTCGACGGCATGGAGTCGTGGCTCCCGTGGCTGTGCGACCGCGAGCATCTGCTTCCCGACCTCCTCCCCGGCGATGCTCTCGTGCTGCTGGCGGAGCCGGTCCGCATGCGCGACCGCGCCCAGGAGCTGCTCGACGAGGAGGCGGCGCTGGCGTCGACGCTCGCCGGCACCTGGGGCGCGTCGCCCGACCGCACGTTCCCCCGGCTCTCGCTGCCCTTCGACCGGCTGCTGGCGCACACGACCGCGTCGGCGGTGGCGGCGCCGGCCGCGCCCGAAGGCCCCTCGAC
>JBOGFI010000029.1:0-36957 GCA_050743365.1 Acidimicrobiia bacterium
TCGAGCGCCACCACCGCGATCTTCAGCCCTTCCGCGGCCGCCGCATCTTGCAGCGGACCGGCCTTGGCGAGATTGCGCATCGACGCGAACACGGTGTGGCCCTGCCGGGCGAAGCTCAGCGCGGCGAGCTTGCCGAAGCCGGTACTGCAACCGGTGATCAACACAGTGGACATGTGGTTCTCCTCATTCAGGGGGCGAGAAGGCCCCAGATCGCTTCTTCGGTTCGGGCCCGCAGGGCGTCGTCGAGCGTGACGTGGCCCTCGCGGGCGGCGCGCACCAGGCCGACGAACGCACCGAACACCATGGCGATGAGCTCCCCGGCCGGCCCTTGCCGCACCACGCCGGCGGCCTGCGCCCTCGCGACGAGCCCGACCGCAGCGCGGTCGGCCGGTGCCCCCACCTCCTTGGACTCGGCGTCGAGGTAGGGCGCGTGGTGATGCGTCTCGATGAACGCGAACGCGGCGGGGTGGTCCCTCGCGAAGGCGAACAGCTGACGCCACCAGTGCGTGAACTCGTCGCGCGGCTCGAGCCCGACCGGGACGCCGTCAACGAGGTAACGCACCATCTGTGCCTTGCCGTCGCGGTAGATGGCCTGAGCCAGGGCCTCTTTGGACGGGAAGTACCGGTAGATCGTCCCGGCACCCACGCCCGCCCGCGCCGCGATGAGCGGCATCGGCGTGGTGCCGTAGCTGCGCTCCTCGAACAGCTCGAGGGCAGCGTCGAGAACCGCGGCGCGCTTGCTCATCCGGAATGAATAATCATTCCAACAGGGATCGTTGTCAAGCTCCAAAGTCGGGCGCTCGGCGAGTATTGGTACCAGCACCACGTTTCCGCAGCTCAGAAGGGTGGTGGCGAGCCGGCCTGTACGCCGGATTCTGTCGGGACGGGCACATGGGGTGAGGACGCTGATCGTCGCGGCCCGGCCCCTATCGCAAGTCCGTGAAAAGTCCGTGACCCACCGAAACGCAGCGCGATCCACGGGTATCCGCGAGTATCCGTTTGTGCGGGTAGCGATGGGTTTCGGCGGCCTGACCAGGGGTTACGCGAAGGGTGCCTTCGCCCTTACAAGGCGGAGGTCGCAGGTTCGAGGCCTGCAGCGCCCACTCGGGCTCGCAGGAGACGGCGCCGCGGGTCCCTCTCAGATCCGTGTCCCAAGTCTGAGCCACCCCGGCATGCGTGGAGGCTCCAACCCTTGAGGGATGGAGCCATGTCACGACGAGGCAGGTACCCGCGGGAGGTTCGTGACCGCGCGGTGTGGATGGTGTTGGAGCATGCGGACGATCATGAGTCGCAGTGCGTGGCGATCGTGTCGATCGCGGTGCTCGCCGGGAACGCTCAGCGGTCGGCCGGAAACACCCCATCGGGTGATTGAGGCATCACCTTGGCGGTGCGACCATCGGGTTCCTTGGCGGAGCGTCTTCAGAGCGATCTTGACCAAGGGATACCTACGTCCGAATCGGAGGTCATGAATGCCGGACATCACCCAACTGATCGAGCACGACCACCGAGAGGTCGGGACACTCTTCCAGAACTTCAAGGAGACTGGTGACAGCGCTCTGGCGTCGAAGATCTGCGACGAGCTCGACGCCCACGCGGGTGCCGAGGAGAAGACCTTCTATCCCGTTGTGCGCGACGAACTGCCCGAGGGCACGAAGCTCGCCAGCGAAGCGGAAGACGAACACGGCGAGGCTCGCCAGCTAATCGGTCGCATCAGGAGAACGTCCGATCCGGAGCATGTCCGCGAGTTGGTGAACGAACTCGAGCAAGTCGTGCGGCACCACGTCGACGAAGAGGAATCCGAGATGCTCCCTCGGGCTCGCAGTACGCTGGGGGAAGCTCGGTTGGTCGAAATCGGCGGCGAGTTCGAATCGGCGAAGGCACGAGCCCAAGGCTGAGCGTTCATCGGCTCGCGTCCTCCGGCTCGCTGCTACCAGGCGCCAACTGTGTTCCGCTCGATCAACGGTCGCCGTCGGCGCGCGTCTGGGAAGTCCCCTTCGCAACCGCGTTGGAGCTCCGCGAGTGGTGTTCACCGAGGATGGCGGTGCGCGCCAGAGCAACGGCCTGGACACGGTTGCGGATTTCGAGTTTGGAGAAGAGGCTGCGCAGTTGGGTCTTGATTGTGTTTTCGCTGAGGTAGAGATGCGCGCCCAGCTCCCGGTTGGTCATGCCAGTTGGGAGGAGCGCCAGTAGTTCGCTTTCTCGTTCTGTGAGACGGATATCACGGCCGGGCCAGCGGAGCTCGGATGGCATCGCCGCGTGTTGTGATCGTTGCGTCAACATGACCCTCTTACCATGTGCGGCCGCTCTGATGCCGTCGACGATTTGCGTCGCCGTTGTGGCTTTGGAGATGAAGCCCTGAGCACCGGCACGTAGAAAGGTGTGTGCGACCGCTGTATCGTCGGAGAAGCTGAACACGATGATCGCGCCGTTCGCTGCGTCGGAAGCGAGTTCCCGCGTGCGTTGAAGCATCTTGTTCTCTTCCCCATACGTGTCGAAGAGCGTCACGTCGACCGCGCGCTGTGGCTTCCCTTTGACGTCG
Organism: Acidimicrobiia bacterium; assembly: GCA_050743365.1. Lineage (GTDB taxonomy): Bacteria > Actinomycetota > Acidimicrobiia > IMCC26256 > JACDBD01 > JBOGFI01. The sequence continues at coordinate 2,540 of JBOGFI010000029.1, forward strand.
AGTTCGACGACACAGATCTCCGGATCGTACGGTTGCAGGAGCGCGCGAAGGCCTTCCACCACGATCTCGTAATCGTTGACGAGCGCGACGCTAATGGTTTCGGGCATGCGACCAGGATGCTTCCCCGTTGGGAGCATCGAATCACCCGATCGGGTGATTGAGCAATCCCCGTGCCCATGTGATCATCGTCTTCCCGCGGATGAGCCTCATGAGCACCGTCATGCCGTGGCGAACCGTGCCGCGGGGTCAGACGTTGAGCTGGTCCTGATCGAACCATCCCGGCCGGTTCGGCTGGTGGTCGAAGTGACCGGCTGCTGGACGGTTCTCTACGTCCAGGAAGGGTGCGCATCGTGCCCTGACGCTGCGCAGTTGATACCAACGAGGAAAGGAGGATGGCGTGACGGACGTACGACGCACCGCAAGCACATCGGGAGGTGCGACTCGCGAACGAATGTTCCTCGCGGGCGAGACCGAAGCCCGTCCTGGGATCATGACCTCGGAGTTCTGGTTGGCGATCGCGAGCGCGGCCACCGTGGTCGTCGCCAGCTACATAAGCGATGAGTTTCCCATCAGGCTGGGGTGGGCGCTGTTCGCCGGCATCGTGGCCGCTTATCTGCTCAGCCGCGGGATCGCCAAAGCTGGGTCACCTGAGGGCCCGTTCGTCCTTGGCGATCGCGGGCAATCCGAGTCTCGTCGGCAGGGCTGACGAACTGTGATGCACCGTCGGGTTTGGCTTCCCGACCGGTAGCAAAAGAAGGTGGCCTCACAACTAGGGAGATGCTCATGGGTGACGGCGCTGGGGGGAAGCAGGGGCAGGAGACCGCCGAGCGTGCGGCGTCAGAGGCGTCGCAGGTAACGGACATGGCGAAGGACCAAGCTCGCCAGGTCAAGGACGAGGTCGCGACGCAGGCCCGCGGCTTGGTGGACCAAGCCAAGAGCGAGTTGCGCGATCAGGGCCGTTCGCAGGCCGACCAGGCAGCCCAGGCCATTCGCCGCGTGAGCGATCAGGCCGAGGCCCTGGCCGCCGGTCGTGTCGACGAGGCTGGCAGTTTCGCCGAGTACGTGCGCCGAGCCGGAGATCAGGTACGACAGGTTGCCGACCGGCTCGACGAACGCGGCGTCGATGGCGTGGTCAACGACGTGCAGAACTTTGCGCGGCGCCGCCCGGCGGGGTTCCTGCTGGGCTGCGCGGCCGCCGGGTTTGTGACGGGACGGCTGCTGCGAGGCGGCGCGGCGGGTTCGGGTGGCTCGAATGGCGGGCCGAATGCCACGAACGCGCCACCCACGCAGACGTCGATGTACCCGGCACCGGCGGCCTGAGGGGGCACCGAAATGGCAACCAGGGTTGATGATGATCGCTCGGTCGGCCAGCTTCTCGGCGATGTGACGAAGGAGCTCCAGGCGCTGGTGCGCAAGGAGTTCGAACTGGCCAAGGCCGAAACCAAAGAGGAGTTGCAGCAGGCGGGCGCGGCGGGCAAGCGCTTCGGCGCCGCCGCACTGGCCGGCTATCTCGCGGTAGTGATGCTGTCATTTGCAGCGGCTTGGGCCCTGACCGCAGTCATGCCGACCGGCTGGGCGTTCTTTGTGGTGGGGATGGTCTTCGGGCTCGTCGCCGCGACGTTGGCACTGCAAGGCCGACGTCAGTTGCAGGAGTTTCATCCGGTTCCTGAGGAGACCGTGGAGACCTTGAAGGAGGACGTGCAGTGGCTGAAGTCTCGCAAGAGCTGAGACAGGACATCGAGCGCATCCGCGACGATCTTGATACGACGCTGGACGCGCTCGGCGAGCGGGTCAGCCCGCGGCGGATTGCACAGCGGCGCAAGGCGGCAGTGCGCGCGCGCATGACACGTATACGCACCGCCGTGATCGGGTCGGTCCAGGAGTCAGGCTCAGCCGTGGCGGGCCAGGCCCGCCAGGTGGCGGGTTCGGTCCAGGAAGGCGCTCAGCAGGTCGCCGGCCGGGCTGCCGAGCAGGTACGGGAGGCGCCGGAGATGATCCAGCAGCAGGCCCAGGGCAATCCCCTGGCGGCGGGTCTGGTCGCGTTCGGTGCCGGCATGCTGCTGGCAACGTTGTTCCCGCCCACCGAGGCAGAACAGCGCGCCGCCAGCGCGGTCCAAGACCGGGTCGAGCCGCTCAAGGACCAGGCGCTCGAAGTCGGCCGTGAGGTCAAGGAGCATCTGCAAGAGAGCGCCCGGGAGAGCGCGCAGCAGGTCAAGGAGACCGCCACCGAGGCCACCCAAGAGGTAAAGCAGCAGGCGAAGTCCTCGGCCGAGAAGATCAAGGGACGGGCCGACTCGGGAAACGGCGGGCGCTCGTAGGACGGGCGTGGCGGGCCGATCCTGGAAAGCGCTCGCCTAAGGCCGCTCCGGGACAGGCCCGCCGCGTCCACGTCGTGGCGCGAGGCGGCGAGTGGGTCGTCGGAACGAGAACGCGCGGCGCGCGCCAGGTCACGGCACCGGACGCAAGCGGAGGCCGACGAACGAGCGCGGGCGGTCCCCGCGGTGAGGTTTGGTCGTGGCGTGGATCGGTGGGATCATCGTCAACCTGTTGCTGCAGGCCGACTACGACATCGCGTACACGACTTCGGCCTCATGTTGGGGGCACTGACCCTCGCCCGCCTCGAGCTCGCCCGCGACGCCGGCCTCACCATCGACGGCGGTGTCGCCACCGACCCGTCGCTGCACACCAGCGCCGACGGGGTCTACGCCGCCGGCGACATCGCCGCGGCCTGGCATCCCCACTTCAACGCCCGCCTGCGCGTCGAGCACTAGGCCAACGCCGGCCACCAAGGCCGCCTTGCCGGTCGCAACATGCTCGGCGCCGGAGGCTCCTACGACCGCATCCCCTACTTCTTCTCCGACCAGTTCGACCTCAGCATGGAATACTCCGGCCACGCCCCCCACTGGGACCAGTTGTGTTCCGGGGCGACCCTGCCCGCGGCGAGTTCGTGGCTTTCTGGCTCCGCGACAGCGGTGTCGTCGCCGGCATGAACGCCAACATCTGGGACCTCGCCGAAACCATCCAGGAACTCATCCGCACCCGCGAACCGGTCGACCCGAAGCGGCTCAGCGACCCCGACATCCCGCTCGAGGTGATCCACAAGGAGCAGTAACCCCGGCTCAGGTCATCGCGAGCGCGGGCGTATCGCGGCAGGAAGATCCAGACGCATGCAGACGCGCGTTCGTGGGTCGAGCCCGTGGTCGGTTTCTCGAGCCCGTACTTCGGTCAGCCCCGGGGTGAGTTCTGCCTCGGCCAGCTGTTGGAAGCCGCACCTCTTGTAGTAGGGCGCATTCCAGGGCACGTCGCGGAACGTCGTGAGCGTCACCGCCGGCATCGCTCTGTCTTGGGCCCAGGCTGCGATCTGGTGGATCAACATTCGGCCGTAGCCGTGTCGGTGGTGACGTGGGTGGATCGAAAGCTGCTCGATGTGCGCGCATCCCTCGACCACGTCGACGAGCGCGAACCCGACCGGCGAATCGTGAGCGTCTACCAGAACCCAGGCGCGACCACTGTCACTGTACTGGCGAAGCGCGTCCAGCGACGGTGGTTCGTCGCTCGCGATCTCGTCCATTCCGATCTCGGCGAACAGCTGACCTGCCGCCCGCTCGATCTCTCGGAGCGATGCAAAGTCCTTCGGAGCGGCCGCTCGGACAACCATGCCCACGCAGACAGGCTCGCGCGGCCGGCTGCGTCTCAGGTGCGCGAAGAGCCGCTCACCGGCGATGCTGATGTTGCGCGCGGAGGTCTTCGGTGGGGAACGTCTTCGGCACGACGCTCTGGTCGGAGAGCCGAAGGAGTTGATAGCCGCCGTCGACGCTGGTGGCGATCTCGAATCCGCCGACCCAGGCCGCGCTGAAGCGGCTGAAGACCTGGACCGGCGTGCCGGGCGGCATGGTCAGGCGGTTGGGGGCCTCGATGTCGATGTCACACCTTCCTGGTGGCTCGATGGCGGCTCGGATGGCGGCTCGGGTCTCGGTCCTATCGCCACCACGGGGCGGGATGGTCGCGTGGCAACTCGGGCAGACCGCGAAGTTCCAGGTACCCCGTCTCGATCGGCGCCGGCGGGTGATGGCCCTGCTGTGCGGAGCCGGGCTCGAGATCTCGCCCGCAGGAGCGACAAGTCAGGGTTTCGGTCTCGACGCGCACTTCCATGTGGCCTCCTACTGGAGCGTCCCTTCCTCCGGGCGAGGGCCCGGCGGACGCGAATTCCCCGACGCGGGGAAACCCACTTGGCGGAGGCCAATCGGTGGGCGAAGTCCCACCGGCGAGGTCTGCGTGTCAGCGACCGTCCGCCACGGACTGTACACCTGATCGCGTTTCAACGCCGGCCCGCGGCCGTCAGGCGGACAGCCAGGCCTCGACCTCCTGGCGGGTGGGTGGGTTCGCGCCGGGTCGGGTGCAGGTCAGCGTGGCCACGAGCGCCGCGTACTCCACGACCGCGGCCAACTGCCCCGCGTCGACACCGCGCAGGCGTTCGGAGGCGGCGCCACCGAGCAGGCGGCGCTCGGCCAGGCCCGCCAGCAGGCCCGAGGTGAAGGCGTCGCCCGCGCCCACGGTGTCGGCCACGTCGATCTGCCGGGGGGATATCCGGACCTCCCCCGCGCCCCGGCCGAGGGCGAGGGCACCCGCCGCTCCGAGCGTCACGACGACGAGAGCCGGCCCCAACCCGAGCCAACGGCAGGCGACGTCCTCGCAGGCGACGTCCGGGAGCAGCCAGTCGAGATCGTCCGAGCTCACCTTGACGACGTCGGCGAGCGCCACCACCCGCTCGACGGCCGCCAGTCCGTCGCTGCGGGAGCGGCGGCGTGCGAGCCGCACGTTGGGGTCGTAGCTCACCGTCACCGCGCGGCGCTCGTGCTCACGACCGAGCAGTGCCTCCACCCGGGCGGCGCCGGGCGCGAGCTCGAGCACGATGGAGCCGGTGTGGATCGCATCCACGTCATCCGGTAAGAGGTCGGGCAGCTCGTCGTCCGTCCACTGCCAGTCCGCCGTGCCCTCGACGTAGAACTCGTAGGTCGCCGACCCCTCGGCGTCGACCGTTGCGATGGCCAGCGTCGTAGCCTCCGCCGCCTCGACCAGGTCACGCCCGTCGACACCGTTGTCGAGGAGGTGGGCGCGCACCAGGCGACCGAAGGGATCCTTCGAGAGCCGGGCCAGGAGCGAGGTAGGTGCGCCGAGTCGAGCCAGCCCGACGGCGACGTTGGCCGGGCTACCACCCGGGTGTGCGGTGAAGTGTCTGCCGTCGGTCGACACCAGGTCGACCAGGGCCTCGCCGCAGACCGTGATCACGCGGCATTCGTAGCATCCTGCTGGTCGCCGGCCCCTCGTCCGCGGAGCATCCCGAGTGCCGTAGCCTCTTCGACGATGGCCGATTGGGCCACGATCTCGTCACTGGCGACCGCCGGCGGCACGCTTGTTCTGGCCGCGGCGACCTTCTACTCCGTGCGGTCGGCCAACCGCGCTGCCCGCACTGCCGAACGTGCGCTCCAGGCGGGGCTGCGGCCGGTGCTCGTGACGTCGCGGCTTCAGGACCCGCGCTGACTTCGGCGCCGGTCGAAGGAGACGACATGTCGGAGGCAGCATCCACACTCCGCGAGTCCCGTGAGGCGGTCGTGCGGGAGCACATGGAGTCCGAGAACCGCCACGAGTTCGACGTCACGCTGGCGACGTTCGCTCACCCGCGATACGAGTTGATCCCCACCGGCGAGGTGTACGACGGCGAGGCGGAGGTCAACGGCTACTACGCCGCGTCACGAGCAGCGTTCCCCGATCAGAGCAACCGCGTCAACGCCGTTCACCACGCCGACGACGCCGTCATCGTCGAGTTCGACCTCATGGGCACGCACCTGGGCCCGCTCCACGGTGTCCCCGCAACCGGGCGCGCGTTCACGTGCCCGATGGTGGCGCTGTTCTTCTTCGAGGGTGACCGAATCGTGTGCGAACGGGTCTACTTCGACTCGGCCACGATCCTGCGCCAGCTCGGCGTCGACCTGCGGTGATGGAGCTCGACCGCGAGTGCGGCTGTTCATGGGTCGATTCACCGGGAGATGGAGGGGTCGATCGACCCATGCTCCGCGGGTGGGCATCCGGTTTGGCGCGGGCGCCGGCGGGGCATTCTCGCCTACGCTCGGGCGCATTCGTCCGGTTTCGCCGGAGTGAACGCAGGGGGACGGGGTGCATCGGTTTCGGCGGTCGAGGCGTTGGCGACGGCTCGGGTGGCCGGGACGGGCCCTGGCGCTGGCGCTCCTCGCTCTCGGCCTGGGCGCCTGCGTCCCGGTGGACAGCTACGTCTCGCTGGGCGACTCGTACACCGCAGGGCCGCTCATCCCGAACCAGAACCAGAGCCCGGCGGGCTGCCTGCGCTCCGACAACAACTACCCGCATCTCGTGGCGCCGTCGCTGGCGCTACCCGGCTTCCGCGACGTGAGCTGCAGCGGCGCCGACACCGGGGACATGACCTCGGCCCAGGGTGTGAGCCCCGGGCCCAACCCGCCCCAGTTCAATGTCCTCGACCTGGCGACGAAGCTGGTTACGGTCGGCATCGGCGGCAACGACATCGGCTTCTCCGAGATCGTGCAGAACTGCTCCACCGTCACCGACCCGTTCGGCCAACCGTGCCAGGACCACTACGTGGTGAACGGCCAGGACGAGCTCAGCCGCCGCATCGCCGCCACCGGCCCCAAGGTCGCCGCCGTGCTCCAGGGCATCCACAGCCGGTCTCCCCAGGCCGACGTGTTCGTGGTCGGGTACCCGGCGATCCTGCCCGACACCGGGAGCGGCTGCTGGCCCACGATGCCGGTCGCCTTCGCCGACGTGCCCTACCTGCGGGCGAAGGTGAAGGAGCTCAACGCCATGCTCGCCACCCAGGCGGCGGCGAACGGCGCGACCTACGTCGACACCTACACCCCGAGCATCGGGCACGACGCGTGCCAGCTGCCGACTGTGCGGTGGATCGAGCCGGCCGCGCCTGCCTCTCCCGCCGCCCCGGTCCACCCCAACCTGCAGGGGATGCAGGGCATAGCGGCGGTGGTGCTCGCCGCGATCCAGGCGGGGTAGCCCGGTCGGTCAGAGCCGGCGTTCGAACTCCAGCTCGTGGCGCAGCGGGATGCCGTCGCCGCTTGCCTCGGGAATCCCCGGCTTCAGCTCGCGCGCGGCGGTGATGGCGTCCCGGTGCAGGGCGACAAGGTCCCAGCTGCGGCGCTGGTAGAAGCGGATCGCGGCCGTGTTGGCGTTGGTCGTGATCACCCAGGCGCGTCGGCAGCCCATGGTGCTCGCGAGCTCGGCCACCGCGTCGAGGAGCGCGGTGCCGGCGCCGGTGCCGTCCACGGTCGCGGCGAGGAACACGACCTCGCACTCGGTGTCGTCCACCCGGTAGAGGGCGACCCCGGCCCGCTCGCCGTGCCGGACGGCGACCAGGCCCGGCAGCGCGTGGCCATCGTGGACGCGGCCCCGACTGACCATCGAAGGCCCGGCGGTCACCTCCCGCAGCAAGCCGTCGAGCCAACCCCGGTCGTCGGGCCCGAGCGGCCGGATCTCCATGCGGTGACTCTAGGAAGGCCTGCCAGCCCGTTGCTGGCCGCCAGGATTGCGCGGGAGCGGCGAGCGGCCCGGAGGGCGGCGGCAGGTACCCTGCCGCCGAGCGAGTGCGACCAGAAGTCAGGAGTAAGGGAGGACCTTTATGCGCCGGCGCGAACCCGCGCGCCGACCTCGGCGACGGCGGCCGGCAGGTCGGCGACATCGCGCTCGACGGCCGGTTCGCCGCGCCGCGCGAACACGAACACGCACCGGGCGACGGGACGGCCCAGCACCCGCTCCAGCGCGAGCGCGTACGCGGCTCCCTGCACGCGGTACTTTGCCATCGAGGCGTCGAGGTCGGCCTCACCCGGCGCACGGTCGGTCTTGTAGTCGACGACGACGAGCCCGGAAGGTCCGTCCACGAGGAGGTCGACGAAACCCTCGACCGTGATCCCGTCGACGTTCGCCGCCACTGGCACCTCGCGCCAGTAGCGGCCGCCGGCGATCGCGTCCCGTACCACGGGTGAGGCGAGCACGCTCTCGACCAGCGCCCGCACCTCGCCTTCCCGGCTCGGGATCTCCTCGGCCCACGCCTGGGCGCGGGCAGTCGCCTCCAGCCCCTCCCCGGTGGCGAGGTCGACCGACTGGAGCGTGGCGTGCACCGCGCGCCCCAATGCGGTGCCGGCTCGGCCTCGTTGCCACGGTGGCCGGCCCTCCTCGGGCTCCGCCTCCTTCTCCAGGCCCGGGTCGGGCGCAACGCCTGGGGACTGCGCCTGGGCGAGGGCGGTCGCCGCCACCGTCTGGCCGTGACCGGCGCGGCGAAGGAGCGCGGCGCGCTCGTCGAGCCAGGCCACTCGCGGCTGCACGTCACCGCCGGCGCCCGGTGGTCCGGCGCCGTCGGGAGCCGGGGCCGGTGTCTCGACGGTCAGCTCGACGGAGGGGGCACCCTCGAGGCACCCGCGCAGCATCGCAGCGTGCGAGTCGCGGTCGGTCGCCTTGTGATGGAGGCTCACGACGAGATGGTCACGGGCGCGTGTGGCGGCGACGTAGAGCAGGCGGATGCGTTCCTCGGCGTCGAGCCGCTCCGCGCGCTCGCGCTGCTCCGCGTACCCCGGTGTTTCGACTCGCGTCCCACTCGAGTCGCTTCCCACCCCGATCTCCGGCCTGGTCGGGCTCCACAGGACCGGCGGCCGGCGCCGGTACGGGGACGTGTTGAGACCGGCGAGCACGACAACGGGGAACTCGAGGCCCTTGGCGCCGTGCACGGTGAGGACGCGCACAGCGTCGTCGTCGGGTTCGGGCACCACCACCTCGACGGCGCGGGCCTGCTCGCCGGCCTGCTGCTGCACCCAGTCGACGAAGCCCCGGAGGCCGGCGCCCCCGGCGTCGTCCCACGCCCGGGCCTGATCGAGGAAGAAGCGGACGCGCCGCCAGTGGTCCCGCGGCCGCCGGTGGCCGACGGCCAGCTCGAGCAACCGCCGCTCCCGCACCACGGTCTCCACCGTCTCGGCCACGGTCTGCCAGACCCGGCGCTCGTGGAGCGCACCGAGCTCCCGCATGGCCCGGACCACGGGGTGATCCTCGGGGAGCTCGGCCGGGTGGCGACACCGGTAGTCCCACCGGCCGCCCCCGAGACGGAACTCGACGAGCTCGTCGTCGCGGCACGCGAACGCCGGGCTCCGGAGCGATGCGACCAGCGCGACCTCGTCGGTCGGGTCGTCGAGGGCGGTCAGGATGTTGAGGAGGTCGCGCACCTCGGCGGTCGAGAACACGAGTGACTGGCTCTCGATCCGCACGGGAACGTCGGCCTGCTCGAGGGCATGCTCGATCTCGGGCAGGGTGGTGCGCGTCGGCAGCAGCAGAGCGATGTCGGCGAAGCGCGCCGACCGTACAGTGTCGCCGGCCTTGTCGAGCACGGGCCAGCCCTCGGCCTTGATCCGCCGGACCAGCGCGGCGATCTCGGCGGCCTCCCGCTCGCGTACGGACCCGATCCGCTCGTCGCCGTGGGGGCCGCCGATCACGCCCACGGTGACGGAGGCGCCGGGCAGCGGCTCCCGGTATGCGTGCAGGGGCACGTGCCGGGCCTGCGCGCCGGGGCTCTCGGCAAGGAGCTGGGCGAACACGTGATTGACCCAGTCGATGACGCCGGGCACGGACCGGAAGTTCTCGTCGAGGGAGACGAGCTCGGCCCCGAGCTCGTGCTCGACACGGTGGTAGAGCGCGAGGTCGGCGCGACGGAACCGGTAGATCGACTGCTTGGGGTCGCCGACCACAAACAGCCGCCCCGGCTCCACCGCCACGTCGTGCCACGCCATGCGGGGGGCATCGGGGTCGCCGGTCGCGAGAAGCACCGCGATCTCGATCTGGAGCGGGTCGGTGTCCTGGAACTCGTCGATCAGGAGGGCGTGGAACCGATCGAGCAAGGCGGTGCGCACCGCTGGCTGTGCCCTGAGCACGTCGCGCGCCAGGACGAGGAGGTCGTGGAACTCCAGCCGGCCTTCCCGCCGGCGCTCGTCGGCGTAGCTGCGGACGAACCGGTGCACGCGCACCGCGAGAGCGGTGAGCGCGTGGAGGCGCGCCTGGCTCAGGAGGTCGTCGCGCGCCTGCTCGGCCGCGGTGCAGAGGTCGCGCACCTCCTGCACCGGCACCGCCCATTTCCCTTTGTTTCCGTACCGGCAGGACAGCGGGACGCCTGACGCGAGCAGGTCGAGGAGCTCGAGCTCGTCGGGGGGTTCGGTCAGCGAGTCGCGGTACGAGACGAGCTCGGTGAGATGCCGGGCGAGCCGGTCGTCGGCATCGCGGCACGCGTCCAGGTGGCCGATCGCCTCGTCGAGCGGGCGCAGCACCGAGCCCGCGTCGAGGCGGGGGGCTTCTCCCGGGCCCGCGATCTCGTCGGGCAGGCGGTCGAGGTGCTCGTGGAACGAGCGGGCGACCGCGCGCAGGCCGTCGAGCGAGAGGCCGAGGACGAAGGCGGTGAGCAGGAGCACCGGTGCCGACGGGTCGTCGAACAGCGCGTCGACGAACTCGCCCCAGCGCTGCTCGAACGCCACCGACGCCTCGACGTCGTCGATGACCTCGAAGCGAGCTGGCAGGCCCGCCTCGAGGGGATGCTCGCCCAGGATCCGCTGCGCGAACCCGTGGAGGGTGGAGAGCGCGGCGTCCTCGAGCTCTCCCAGCGCGGCCCGGCAGCGATCGCGTTCCTCGGGGTCGGTCACGCGCTCGTCGTCTCCGGCTGCGGCCAGCTCGAGCGCGTAGCGAATGCGATCGCGCAACTCGGCCGCGGCCGCGTCGGTGAAGGTGATCGCGCCCAGGTTTCGCAGGTCCACTCGCCCGGATGCGACCAGGGCCACGACGCGGTCGACGAGGGCGGTGGTCTTGCCGGTGCCCGCGCCGGCGTCGACGAAGAGGGTGGCGTCGTGCGCGGTGCGGATGATTCGCCGGGCGTCGTCGTCGACGGGGCGCCGGTCGGTGCTCACGGCGCTGCGTCCTCGGGCTCGGCCAGCCGGCGGAACCCGTCTGCCGCCGGGTCGTTGCGTTTGCGTTCCCATTGCTCGTCGCGTTGCGTCGGGCACACGCGGTCGTACGGGCAGTAGCAGCAGTTGACCCATGTGTCGCGCCCGCGGCCGTCGTAGCGGACAGCGCCGGGCCGGGCGGGGAAGGCGCCCGACTCGATGCCGTCGACGACCGTCTCCACCACCTCCCGGAACCGTTCCTGGCGCTCGGGGGTCAGCTCGTAGCCACGCCGGGATCTCGACAGGGTCTCGCGGGTGAACCAGTAGTAGGCGTGGACGGCGCCCGCTCCGGTATGGCGGCGTGCGGCGAGCGCGTACGCGGGGAGCTGGAGCTGCGTGCCGCGCACCACCGGGTCGGTGTCGATCTCCTTGTACCGGTCGGACCCGCCGGTCTTGTAGTCGAACACGACGACGGGGGAGCCCGTCGGCGCGATGTCGACGCGGTCGATGCGGCCGCGGAACGCGACCGTCCGGCCGGCGCCGAGCTCGACGACCACCGGGGGTGAGCCGGCCCGGCCGAACTCCAGCTCGAGACCGTCCGCTAGCGGCACGACCTGGAGCTCGGACCGCACGACCTCGTCGACCGACAGGACGTCGTCGACCTCTCGAAGGATCCGGCGGCGGGCCAGTCGCCACAGGAGCGGGCGGCCGGTGACGCCGCGCTGTTCGGCGTCGTCGCAGTGCCGCTCGGCCAGCGTGCGGAGCAGCAGCCGTTCCTCGGTGCTCCAGGGTTGCCCGGGCGACGTGCGGCCCGGGGCGGTGCGGACGAACTCCTCGAGCACGGCGTGCACCAGCGAGCCGCGTTCGAGCGGGCTGATCGTCTCGGTCTCCTCGGGCCGCTCGACCTCGGTGACGCGCAGCACGCGCCCCAGCAGGTAGCGGAAGGGGCACGTCGCCCACTCCTCGAGGGCCGTGGGGGCAAGGACGCGGTCGGCGTGCAGGAGCCCCGGGCGGCGACCGACCATGCCGTCGAAGGCGGTGAGCTCGGCGAGGGCGCGCGACGATCCTGCTGCCAACCCTGCCGCGAGACCGGGCGTCGCCCGCACGTCGGGGTGGTCGCGGAGCCGGCGGTGGGAGCCCTGCCAGGCGCGCAGGCTCCTCAGATCGCGCTCCGTGACCGAAGCCGGCTGCCGGGGCCCGGTCACCCCGGCCTCGAACGACGGCACGACCTCGAGCCACGGCTGCTCCGGCAGCTCGAGCAGGTCCTCGGCGCCGAGCACGGCCCCCCCGAGGCGATGGGTCGAGTCGAGGAGCCACCGGGCCGGGAGCCGCTTCCGCTGCGCGCGGGGCTCGGCGCGCGGGAACGACAGGACGCGTTCGGGGGCGGCAGCGAGCGCGGCGAGGTACTCGCGCTGCTCCTCGGCCCGGCGGGCGCCTCGCCGGGGCAGCGCGCCGCCCGCCGCCTCCCGGTCGCGGTCGGGCACGAGCGGGTCCTCACGGTCGCGTGGCGGGAACGCCCCTTCGGCCATGCCGAGCACGAACACCACTTCGAAGTCGGCGCCGTAGGCGTGCCGCACCGGGCCGACGAAGACCCCGGCGCCGTAGCGGCCGACTCGTCCCTGCGGCGCCTCCAGCTCGGCTTCCAGCGACCGGCGGAACGCGGCCACGTCGACCCGGGCGCGAATGGCGTCGAGCGCGCCCAGCCCCTCGAGGGCCGCGGCCACCCGGCGGCCGGCCTCGAGCTCTCGCTCCGGCCACCGCCGGCGCCGGGTCTCGCCGCCGAGATACCGGTCGAGGAGCGTTCGAGCCCAGCGCGCCAGCTGCTCCCAGGTGGCCGGTTCCGGGGCGGCCACTCGCGACACGAGCTCGTCGACGAACGCTCTGAGCCGGCCGAGGTTCTCGAGGTCGGCCTCGACCCGGTGGACCATCGCCTCGGCCGCCTCGTCGTCGCCGCGCAGCTCGTCGAGCTCGGCGGCCAGCCGCTCGGCCTGGCGCGCCAGGCGGTCGCGCCATTGGTCGGCGCCGCGCACCACCCCTGCCCGGCGGGACAGCACGTCCCAACGGTGCGACGGCACCGCCTCGCCGTCGGCGTGCTCGAGCACCGGCCCGGCCGTGAGCCACGCGGCGACGGCGTCGCGCGCGAAGCCTGTCTCGGCCAGGCGGAGCAGGCCGAGCAGCACGCTCCCGGCGACGCTGTCGGCGAGGCGGCGGGGCGAGGGGCCGTTCCACGGGAGGTCCGCCGCGGTCAGCAGCTCCGGCGTCAGCCGGGCGTACGGCTCGGCGTTACGGTGCAGCACCGCCATCCGGTGCAGTGGTGTCCCGTCCGTGGCCCGTTCGACGATCCGCCGGAGCACGGCGCGGACCTCGTCCTCGGGATCGGGGGCATGCACGATGGCGGTACCCGAAGGTGGCTCCGTCGGCCCGGGTTCGGGAGGGCCGGCTTCCACGTACGACGACAGGCGCGCCGCGAGCTCGCGCGCCGGGCTGTCGGCGCCGGCGTCGCCGGTGACGCCGATCACGACCGACAGCCGCCGGGCGCGCGCGAGCCCCTGCAGCAGCTCTTCCTCAGCGGGGGTCGCGCCGGTCGGGAGGTGCAGGACGACACGTCCGAGCTCGGTCAGCGAGGATTCGGCGCCGGCCACGGCGGCGGCGGCCGACCGGAACAGCGCCTCCTCGTCGTAGAAGGCGGCGGTCCGGTCCCGGAACGCGCGGTACAGGCGCACGACGTGCGCCGGCCGCGTCCCGAGGCGCGCCAACCGGTCGAGGACGGCATCGTCGGCCCGGCGGAGCTCCAGGAACGAGGCGTCGAGGCCCTGCTCGGTTGCCGGGTGCCCGGCCACGGGCGTGAAGACGCCCGGATCGTCGTCCAGCACCGCCCGTACCCCCGCCGCCCGGAGGGCGGGGGTGAGCGGCCGCCGGCCGGCGGCGGCGAGCGCGGGAGCGCCGACGAGCTCGGCGACGCGAGACAGGGGGAGGAAGCGCACGTTGACCAGGCCGGGCCGCCCGGGACGGGTGGCCAGCGCCCGGCGCAGCGACAGGCCCGCGTAGGGTGAGGGCGACGCCACGGTGACCGGGGCGAGGGGATCGGCTCCCTTGGCGTCGTCGATGGCGCGCCAGAGGGCCTCGCGTGCCGGCGCGCCGTGGGGGCAGACCACCAGGGAGGGCACCGGGCGAGCGTACCGACAGGGTCTGACATCTACCGGCGGCCCGGAGATCGAGCCCGTCGTGTGTCATCCTTGAGGGGTCCCCGGGGTCCACTTGAAGAGCTTCGCTGCATCTCTCCGTGCGTTCGTGGTGATCGTCGTCGCCGGCGGTGTGATCGTCGGCGCCTGCCTGGCGGCGATCATCCCGGGCTTCCAGGTGATCGGCGCCGCCCACCACTACACCGGCGAGATCCAGAGCCTGGGCGAGCTCTCCCAGCGGACGACGGTCTACGACGCCGCCGGCACCCAGATCGGGGTGCTCGGGACCAAGGACCGCCAGCTGGCGACGTTCGAGGAGATCCCCAAGACCGTCATCGACGCGGTCGTCGCCGTCGAGGACCAGAGCTTCTGGAAGAACTCCGGCATCGACATCGGGGGCGTTTTCCGCGCCTTCGTCGAGAACGTGACCTCGGGCGAGATCAAGCAGGGCGGGTCCACCATCACCCAACAGCTGGTGAAGAAGCGGGTGCTGAGCGACCGGCGCGACCTCGACCGCAAGTTGCGTGAGATCGTGCTCGCCTACCGGCTGAACGAGCAGTACACGAAGCGCGAGATCATCACCCAGTACCTCAACACGGTCTACTTCGGGCAGGGGTCGTACGGGATCAAATCGGCCGCGGAGCGGTTCTTCGCCAAGCCGCTCCCCGAGCTCGGCGTGCCGGAGGCGGCGCTGCTCGCCGGGCTCATCGCCAATCCCGAGGGCGACAACCCGTTCGTGCACCCCGAGCGGGCCCGGAAGCGTCGGGCGGCGGCGCTCGACGCCCAGTTGGAGCAGGGTTACATAACCGAGCCCGAGGCCGAGTTCTCCAAGGCGCTGCCGCTTCCGACGTTGCCGCCCCCCGCCGAGCTCCGGCCCGGCAACGACTTCGTCGAGGAGGTGCAGGCCCGCCTGCTCGGCGACGTGCGTCTCGGCGCGACACAGCAGGAGCGCCGCGACGAGCTCCTCCAGGGCGGCCTGAAGATCTACACCACCCTCGACCCGAAGATGCAGCAGCGGGCCGAGGACGCCGTGTTCGGCGTCGTTCCTGAGGGATCCCGGTTCACCGCCGCGCTGGTAGCCATGGACCCGAAGACCGGTGCCGTGAAGGCCATGGTGAAGGGCAGCGGGTACGCCGACAAGCAGTTCAACCTCGTGACCGACGGCATCGGCCGCCAGTCGGGCTCGACCTGGAAGGTCATCACGCTCGCGACCATCCTCGCCAACGGCTACTCACCCAACGACGCCGTCGACGGGACGGCGCCGTGCCGGGTCAGGGGCTTCGACGGCCAGACCACCAACGCCGAGGGCAGCGGGGGCACCCAGACGATCCGCGCCGCCACCACCGGCTCGGTGAACTGCGCGTTCGTGCGCATGTCGACCAGCGTGGGGCTCGACAAGGTCTCCGAGATGGCGGTGAGGCTCGGCCTCAAGAGGATCGAGGACCCGAACGACCTCCGCCCGCTGACGTCGGAGTGGCCGTCGATCCTGACGCTCACCCTCGGCACCGTCGAGTTCACGCCACTCGAGATGGCCACGGTGGCGTCGAGCCTCGCCTCCGGGGGCGTGCGCCACGACCCGATCTTCGTGCAGAAGGTCGTCGCTCCCGACGGGACGGTCCTCCTCGACGACAGCAACCCGCCCGGGGAGAAGGTGCTCGAGCCCGAGGTGGCGGCGTGTGCCGTCGACGTGCTGCACGGGCCCCTCGGTCCGGGCGGCACCGCCAACGGGAAGGCCCCCCGGGGCCACGACGCGTTCGGCAAGACCGGCACCACCGACGACAAGACCAACGCCGCGTTCCTGGGGTCGACCGGCCAGCTGGCGGCGTTCGTCTGGCACGGCGAGCCCAACGCCAACGTCCCCGGCGCCGGGTTCGGCGGGCAGATCCCGGCCACGATCTGGAACCGCTTCATGAACGCCGCCCTGGCCGGCCAGCCCGACGAGCGCTTCCCCGCGCCCGATCAGCGCTGCAACACACCCGGCCGGTACGTGAACCCCGAGGGCGGTCGCGCCGACCTCGGGGGCCTCGTCCCGCCGCCCGCCCCGAGCACGCCGCCGCCGACCGTGGTCGTGACGCCGAGGCCGGACCCTGCCCCGGCGCCCGCGCCGACCTCTCCGACGCTGCCGGATGGTGGCGGCGACGGCGGCGGCGGCACCGGCGACACTTGATGGGGCGCCGCCGCGCGCGGCTCCCGTAGGCTGACGAACGTGAGCCCCGAGGTCGGCAGCGAGCGAGCCACGCTCGAGACGCTGCTCGACCTCCAGGAGCGCGACACCGCCGCCGACCGGCTCCGGCATCGCCGCGACACACTCGAACGGCGAGAGGTGCTCACGCAGGCGGAGGGCAGGATCGCCAACCTCGAGGCCAGTCTCGACGACGTGGGCGGCCGCCGCGACTCGGCGGCCCGTGAGGAGCAGCGCTTCGACGACGAGGCCCGGGCGCTCGAGACCAAGGCCGCCGAAGTCGAGCGACGGCTGTACTCGGGCGAGGTCGCGTCGCCACGCGAGCTCCAGGCGCTCCAGGCCGACGTCGAACAGCTCCGCCGGCACCGGCGGAGCCTCGAGGACCGCGAGCTGGCGGTGATGGAGCAGCGTGAGGCCCTCGACACCGAGCTCGCAGAGCTGAAGTCGTCGGCGTCGTCGATCGAGTCCCGGGCGACCGAGCTCCGCGAGGCGGTTGGTCGCGAGGAGGCAACCATCGACGCCGAGCTCGCGGCCGAGACTCTCGCCCGTGAGGAGCTCGCCTCCCGGATCGACGCCGAGCTGCTGGAGGAGTACGAGCGGTGCCGCCGCCACTCCCGAGGCTCGGGAGCCGCCCGACTGGTCGGCGGGACCTGCCAGGGCTGCCACCTCTCGATCCCCGCCACCGAGGCCGAGCGCATCCGCAAGGGTCCGCCCGGGACCGTGGCGCACTGCGACAACTGCGGCTGCATCCTCGTTCCGTGAGGCTCGTTCCGTGAGGCTCGCTTGGTGAGCCTCGTCCCGTGAGCCGGCGAGACCGCGTCGTGGTGTTCTGCGACGGCGGCGCGCGCGGCAACCCGGGCCCTGCGGCCATCGGGGCGGTCGTGCTCGACCCGGCGACGGCCCCCCCGGCCCGGCTGGCCACGGTCAGCGAGCGAATCGGCATCGCCACCAACAACGTCGCCGAGTACCGGGCGCTCTTGGCCGGCCTCGAGGCGGCGCGGGACTTCCCCGCCCGCGCCGTGTCGGTGCGGGCCGACTCGCAGCTGCTGATCCGCCAGCTCGAGGGTCGCTACCGGGTCAAGCAGGCGCACCTCCGGCCGCTCTACGAGGAGGCGAGGGCGTTGCTCGCGGCGTACGACGAGGTCGACCTGGCGCACGTTCCCCGCGAGGACAACGCCGTGGCCGACGCCCTCGTGAACGCCGCGCTCGACCTCGAGTAGCGCGATGCTCCTCTGGTACGCCGGGCTGTCGGTCTTGCTCGTCCATTACGTCTTCCGCAGCTCCGGCATCGACTATCGGCTGATCGCGCTCGGCTCGCTGCTCCCGCTGGCTGTCGACCTCCCGCTTGGGCGCCCCGCCTACGGTCACACGCTGCTTGCCGGTGTCGTGCTGCTGGTCGTGGCGATGGTCGGCACGATCGGGCGGGCCCGGCTGCTGCGCCGGCGGCTCATCTGCGTTCCCATCGGCTTCCTCTGCGGGCTGGTGCTCTCGGGTGCGTGGGCGAACGGCGACGTGTTCTGGTGGCCGGCGACGGGTGCGTCGTTCCCCGACGACCCGCTGCTCCCGCCGCTCGGCATCGTGGTGCTCGAGGAGCTGGCCGGGCTGGGGGCGGGCGCGTGGATCGTCACGCAGTTCCGCCTGACCGAGCCCCAGCCGCGCGCGACGTTCCTGCGCACCGGCCGGCTGCATGGAGCGCGCCCTTGATGGTCCTGGTGCGTCACGGCGAGACCGTCCCGAACCGGCGGGGCCTGCTGCTGGGCCGGGCGGATCCTCCCCTCACGGAGGAGGGCCGCCGGCAGGCGGCGCAGCTCGCAGATGCGCTGCGCGGGCTCCGGCCGGCCGCGGTGGTGGCCAGTCCCCTCGCCCGGGCGCGCGCCACCGCCGAGCCGATCGCGGCTGCCGCGGGACGTGCCGTCCGGATCGACGACCGGCTCGTCGAGATCAACTACGGCGAGTGGGAGGGGCGGCCCTTCGCCGAGCTACCGCCCGACGTCGTGACGCGCTGGCGGGCCGACCCCGGCTTCGCGCCACCCGGAGGCGAGAGCCTCCGAGACGTCGGCCACCGCGTGGCGGGGTTCTGCGCCGAGACCCTCGGCGGTCGCGGTGAGGAGGATGAGGAGGTGGTGGTGGCGGTGAGCCACGTGTCACCGATCAAGGGCGCGGTGGCGTGGGCGCTGGGCGCGGGTGACGAGCTGGCGTGGCGGATGCGGCTCGACGTCGCGTCCGTCACGCGCATCGGTCGGGGCCCGGTGCTCCTCGCCTTCAACGAGACCCGGCAGCTCGGTCAGCTGCGGTCCTGAGCGTCGGCGGCGGGCTCGTCGGAATCCCACCGCACCGCCAGCAGGTGGCGCGGCTGTTCGACGCCGCGCAGCTCGCGAAGGCCTCGGTCCTCGAGTTGCAGCCGGCCGCCGAGGTAGTCGGCGACGGGTTCGGTGACGAGGATCTCGCCCGGCTCGGCTGCCCCCGTCACCCGGGAGGCGAGGTTGACGACCCGCCCGACGAGGTCGCCCTGGTCCTCGACCGCCTCCCCGGCGTGGACGCCGATGCGCACCTGCAAGTCGAAGTCGGTGGCCTCGGGGACGTGCTCCATCTCGCGCTGGATGTCGACTGCGCACAGCACCGCCTCGGCCGGGCTCGGGAAGCGGGCGAGGAAGCCGTCGCCCTGGGTGCCGACCTCCTCGCCGCCGCGGGCCGCGAACGCGGCTCGGACGAGCCCGCGGTAGCGCCCGAGGATCTCGCTCCACTCCTCGTCGCCGAGGGTCTCGGCCAGGCGGGTCGAGTCGACGATGTCGGTGAACATGACCGAGACCCATCGTCGAGCCGGCGGCTCGGGCCGGGCCGGCCGTCTCGTGCCGATGGAGCGCAGTGCGGCCGCCGACCGTTGCATGACCTCCTCACCGACGCGCGCGGCGGCGCGGGCGGCCTCGCGCCGTCGCGCCGCGGCCCTGCGCTGGGTCCGTTGATCGGCGAGGAGCCGTGGGATCCGCGAGATCACCACGCCGAGGTGGATGACGATGGCCACGCCCCAGCCAAGAATGACCCAGATCGGCCAGAAGTCGAGTCGACGCGCCCGGCCGGGGTCGCGTGCGATCTCGGACACCTCGTCGAACGAACCCAGCGTCAGCGCCCACACGCAGACGAGGAAGCCGCACACCGCGACGTAGGTGAACAGATGGACGACGAATCGGGCCACCGGTCCGCCCGAGTCCTTGCTCATGCCGTCACCGAGCGTAGAACCTCAAGCCGGCGCGGTGCCCGGAAGCCGCGTCCGGCCGGCGTCGTACACGAGGCGCGCCCCCTCGACGCGTGCCTCCTCCATGGGCGGGTGCTCGGACTGCCGCCCGTCGTGGAAGAGGTGCACGACGGCCCGCGCCCGGAGCAGCACGGTCGCGTCCGCGACCAGGCGCCGGTGGCACCGCCACCACACGCTCTCGGCGCACATGACCGCGGTGGGCTGCTTGCTCGCGTCGACGAGGATGCCGTCGAGCGCGACCCCGAACGCCGGTGTCTCCATGTGGTCGGCGTAGCCGCGGAACGCGGGCTCGGTGAGCGCGGTGTGGGGCGAGTCGGGCCGGGGCGACCGCCGGCCGCCCAACCCTGGCTCCCACCGGTACCGGAGCCCGTGCTCGGGGAGCCAGCGCTCCATCTCGGGCCGGCCGAACTGGGGATGGCGGCGGCTCCCGGGATGCGAGCGGATGTCGACCACCAGCTGGATCTCGGCCTCGCGCAGGAACTGCGCGAAGCCGTCCGCCGTGAGCGTTCCGTGGCCGACGGTGTGGAGCGTCACCGGCGCGTGTTCGCGACCAGACGGCGGATCGCCCGTTGCTCCACCGCGCGCATGTTGGGATCAGCGAGCTTGTAGCCGGCGGCGGCGTCGAGGTGGGCCATCACCTCGTCGCGCACGAACCGGGCCAGGAACGGCCGGGCGAAGAGCGAGCGCCCGACCGCCGCCAGGAGCTTCGTGAACGCCCCCTCGTCGGGCCGGCCGGCCATGATGAGCAGCCACGTGAGCGCGACGTCGACGTTGCCGTCGCCGCGGGCGGCGTTGCTCCAGTCGATCACGACCGGTCCGTCGGGCCCCAGGATGACGTTCAGCGGGTGCAGGTCGAGGTGGATGATGACGGCGCCGTCGCCCAGCGGCGTGCCCAGCCACGCGGGGGCGGGGATGTCGTGGAGGCGATGGTGCAGGGACGCGAGCGTCCGGGCGTGCTGTCGGAGCCGCCAGGGCCGGCGGGCCATGTCGTCCACCATGGTGGGGCCGTCGATCCGGTCCATGACGAGGTCGGTCTCGGTGAGGTCGTGCACCCGCGGGACCGGGTACCCGTCGGCCCGCGCCCGCTCCATCACTCCGGCCTCGCGTGGGGTGCACGACGGTCGGCGGTAACGGCGGAGCACCCGTGTCCGGTCGAGGGCGTACACGTCGGCGGCGCGCCCCCTGCCGAGCAGCGGGCCGGGCTGGCTCACCACCAGATCTCCATGCGCAGCCCGCGGCGGTCGAGCGATGGCGCTTCGGGGACGTGCCCGGCCGTGCCCGCCACGATGCGGCGGGCGCCCCACAGGGCCGCGCCCGCGTCGAGGAGGTCGTCCTGCCCGGCACCCGGGAGGCGCTGGGGGACCTCGATACCCGCCCGCCGTAGCAGGGCTCGGCGCGCGTCACGGCCGGCTCGGCGCCGCTTGCTCGCGCGGACCGGCTGACCGCCGCTCATCGTGTGGAAGCACAGCTCCGGGTGCACCTCGCGCACCCGGAGCTGCAGCGCGGGCGTCATCACCCGGTCGACATCACGGACCTTGGGAATGATGTTGAAGGCCTGGATGGTCATGGGGCAGCTCTGCGTCTGCGCCTCCCGCAACGTCTGCGCGCCCAAGGCGCGACGCGGCGGCGCCGAGAACACGGAGGATGCCTTCGAGGGAAGCTGCCGGCGTGCTGCCCTGTCGGCTTCGCGGCCACCCGCCACGTACTCGTCGAGCAGCCCGATCGGCATGTCGACGGCGACGATCGTGTCGTCGGCGAGGGCGTCGAGCACGGCGGCGAAGTCGGGGCAGACGAACGCGTCGCCGTCGGTGACGACCACCCAGCCGCCCCGGCACCCGTCGACTCCCGCCACCCGCGCCACGCCTCCGAGGTTACGTAGCCTGGGCCGTCCGTGGCCGAACGCATCGAAGTCGACGTGGTGGTGGTGGGCGCCGGGCTCGCCGGCCTCACCGTGGCCCGCCAGCTCGCGGGGGCGGGGCAGGAGGTGGTGGTGCTCGAGGCGCGCGGCCGCGTGGGCGGGCGGGTGCTCAACCACAAGCTCGGCGACGGCACCGTGGTCGAGGTCGGGGGCCAGTGGATCGGTCCCACCCAGCTGCGGATGGAGAAGCTCGTCGCCGACCTCGGCCTCGAGACGTTCCCGACCTACAGCACGGGCGAGCTCATCCTCCGCTTCGGTGACCAGACGGCCCGCTACCGCGGCACGATCCCGCGTACCGGCCCGCTCGTGCTCGCCGACATGGCGCAGGCACAGACGCGCTTCGACCGGCTCGCCCGGCGCGTGCCGCTCGAGGCCCCTTGGGCGGCCGATCGGGCCGAGGACTGGGACGCCGAGACCTTCGCCACCTGGATCAGGCGCAACGTACGCACCCGGAACGCGCGGGAGCTGTTCAACCTGTACGCGGCGGCGGTGTTCGCCGCCGAGCCGTCCGACTTCTCGCTGCTGCACGCGCTCTTCTATACGCATTCGGGTGGCGGCATCGACCGGGTCGCCGGCACGCGGGGCGGCGCCCAGCAGGACCGCTTCGTCGGTGGCTCGCAACTCGTCCCGATCCGCCTTGCCGAACGGCTCGGGGAGCGGGTACGGCTCGGCGCCCCCGTCCGCCGCATCGAGCATCGCGACGCGGGAGTGACCGTGCTCGCCGAGGGTGTGCTGGTCAGCGCGCGCCACGTCGTGGTCGCGGTGCCGCCCACCCTTGCCGCCCGTATCGTGTACGAGCCGGCGTTGCCGGCCTTTCGCGACCAGCTCACGCAGCGGCTCCCGGCCGGGTCGGTCATCAAGTGCAACGTCGTGTACGACGCGCCGTTCTGGCGCGACGAGGGCCTCACCGGGCAGGCCAACGCCGATCGCGGCCCGGTCAAGGTGACCTTCGACAACTCGCCCCCGTCGGGCTCTCCCGGGATCCTGCTCGGCTTCCTCGAAGGCGAGCACGCCCGCCGCCTCAACCGGGTGAGCCCGGCCCAGCGCCGCCAGGCGGTCATCGGGTCGCTGGTCGACTTCTTCGGGCCCCGGGCGAAGCAGACGGTCGACTACGTCGAGC
This sequence comes from Acidimicrobiia bacterium, assembly GCA_050743365.1. Taxonomy (GTDB): domain Bacteria; phylum Actinomycetota; class Acidimicrobiia; order IMCC26256; family JACDBD01; genus JBOGFI01. The sequence goes on from JBOGFI010000029.1 coordinate 25,162, forward strand.
TCGACTGGTCGGAGGAGGAGTGGACCCGCGGCTGCTACGGGGCGCACTTCCCGACCGGGGTGTGGACGCAATACGGTCCCGCGCTGCGCGCGCCGGTCGGACGCGTCCACTGGGCAGGCGCCGAGACCGCGACTGTCTGGAGCGGGTACATGGACGGGGCGGTGCAGTCGGGCGAGCGGGCCGCGGCCGAGATCCTCGCCGCCGGCTGACGGGCTCCCAGTCAGCGCACGGCGGTCAGCGCTTGGGGTGCGCGGCGAAGAAGTCCCAGATCGCCGGGGTGGCGTCGAACGCGTTGCTCGGCGGGTCGAAAGGCGCGGGGAGGCGCTGGCCCCCGGGCCAGGAATGTCCGCCGCCGGCGATCGTGACGAGCTCGACCGCAGTACCGTCGTCGCACACCGCCCACGACTCGGTCGTGACCCCGCCGCCCTCGTTGACGGTCGGATCGCCGGCGCACCCGTCGATCTCGACCCAGCGTTCGACGCCGTCGCGCGCCGGTGGCCAATCGATCGCGACCACCCCCTTCTCGCCGGCGCCACCCACGAAGGGGATGTTCTCGTCGGCGAGCCCGTGGATGTGGAGCAGCGACACCAGCGAGCCCGGACGGCACTCGATCGGGAGGGTGGCCGCGAGCGGTGCCACCGCGGCGAACCGGTCGGCGGCGTCGCAGGCGAGGCGGTAGGCCATGAGCCCGCCGTTCGACAGGCCGGTCGCGTAGACCCGCCGCCGGTCGAGGTCGTACTCCGCGGCGACGTCGTCGACGAGCGCGACCACGAAGACGACGTCGTCGACGCCGTCCCGCTGCGCCGGCCCGCAGCAGATGCCGGCGTTCCAGGTGCGGCCGACGCCGTCGGGTGCCGCGGTGAGGAACCCGCGGTCCTCGGCCTCGCGGTCCCACCTGCCCACACGCACCGCACCCGTCCCGGTACCGAAGCCGCCGTGGAGCACCACCACGAGCGGCGCCGGCCGGGACCGGTCGAGCGACCCGGGAACGTACAGCCGGTAGGTGCGTTGCCGCCCACCGACCTCGACGACGCGGTCCGCGACCTCGGGCGAGCCCGTGGTGACCGGTGGAGCCGAGCGCTCGGGTCGTGGCCGGTCGCGGACCCGGTCTTCCTCCGACGAGCAGGCGACGACCGCGACGAGCGCGATCCATAAGGCGCTGGCTGCTGCTCTCCACATCGAGAGCAGGGTACCGACGCGTAGACTGCATGCGTGCCCGTCCTCGACGAGCGCCACGACTTCGCCCACCCGGTCGAAGGCGACACCGCGTGGAGCGAGTCGTACTACTTCAACTGCTACGACCCGGTCACCGACACCGGCTTCTTCTCGCGTATCGGGGTTCGTCCCAACGAGGGGACGATGGACGTGGGGCTCTCGGTGTGGCTCCCGGGCGAGGAGCTCGCTCGCGTTGTTGCCGTACGGGAGTGCCGCGCGATGACCGACTCCGAGCTCGAGGTGGGCGGTGTGCGCTATGAGCGAATCGAGCCGATGCGGGAGTGGCGCCTGACCGCGGACGCCGACGGCGCGGTGCGCAACCTCGCCCACCCCGCGTCGGTGGAACGGACCACCCGCCTGTCGCTCGAGGTGCGGTTCGACGCGCTGATGCCGGCCGTGGGCGGCGACGGGCAGGGGCGGGCGGGCTCGGGGGCGAGCGCGGCCACGGGCCAGACCGTGGGGAAGGGCCACCTCGAGCAGGCGGGCGGTTGGACGGGCTGGATCACTGCCGGGGGCGAGCGCTGGGAGCTCGCCGACGGGCGCGGCAACCGCGACAAGTCGTGGGGCCCTCGCCGGTGGGGCGGGCCCCGCATGTGGCGGTGGTTCTCGATCAACCTGGGCGACCCCCACGCGTTTCCCGACGAGCAGGTGCACTTCGGCGGCATCCGGATCGGCACCGAGCTCGGCGACCTGCACCGCGGCTGGGTGTGGCGTGACGGCGCGCACGCGGGCGTCAAGGAGTGGGACGTGAAGACCGAGCTCGCCGACGACGGCCTGACGCACCGGGTGAGCCACGTGCGTGCGACCGACAAGCTGGACCGCGTGCACGAGTTGCGGGGTGACCTGCTGCGGGTGGCCCCGGGCACGGTGAACGAACGCGACGGCCGCCGCTCGGTGGTCAACGAGGGCCTCGCTCGCTGGTCCTACGAGGGCCTGACCGGGTACGGGATCTCCGAGTACCTCCACCAGCTCGACGAGTCGGGGAAGCCCGTCGTCCCGATCGAGTAGCGACCTGCCTTCCGACGACCCTCGCCCGTCAGTCTCGGGGCACGAGCTCGCCCAGCCGGGCCCGCAGGTCGCGCTCGAACGCGAGGATCTCGGGCGCCGCCGCGCGCGACTTCAGCTCGCGCAGGCGCGGGTACCCGGCGTCGCGCTCGGCGTCCCACTCGTCGGCGAAGCGACCCGAGGTGATGTGGTCGAGGATCTCGCGCATCGTGGACGCAACCTCATACCGGTCGTAGTGGCCGGCCCGGGTGAGCTGGCCGTACTGGCTGGTGGGGGAGTGGTGGTCCATCTGCACCGCGTTGCCCTCGAGGCGCACGAGCCGCAGCGTGCGCTCGGTCTCCCCTGACAGGAGCAGCTCGGTGATGATCGCCTCCAGCGGGACCCCGGCCTCGAGCAGCACCTGCACGAACGACTTGTGCACGTGCTGGAGGACGGGCGCCAGCACCTGCTCGGCGGCCAGGTCGACCGTCGCCTCCTGCATGGGCGTGAGCTCGATGCCACCCTGGCGCAGGCCGCCGATGGCGCGGGCGATTGCCAGCGTCCGGGGCCTCGCGGTGCCGGTGACGTCACGCTGTACGCCGACCGCGGTGATGAAGCCGACGCCCTCCTCGTAGCAGCGGCGCACCTCCGGCCCGAGCATGCGGGGAGCGACCATCCCCACGTCACACTCCGGGTCGATGCGCCTGAACGCGAGCGTGTAGCCGCTCGCCACGATCACGAGCGCGTCCGGCTTCGGCTCGACCGGGAGGCCCGGGATCACGTCGTCGGGGACGAGCATGCAGACGACGTCGGCCTTCCCCGCCTCCACGACCTCGCTCGTCACGAACCCGTCGGCCTCGGCCCGCTCACGCGTCTCGTCCGCCCGGACGCACACCCGCACGTCGAGGCCCGAGTCGCGCAGGTTCAGCGCCCAGGAGCGACCCTGGTTGCCGTAGCCGACCGCGGCGACGCTCGCTCCGGCCAGCGCCCCGGGATCGGCGTCGCGCTCGTAGAAGATCGTCGTCACCGTCGAACCTCCCGTGCGACGGCGCATGTTAGGTGAGCGGCGATCGAGGACGGCAGCGCAGCGGGGCGCGACGGGTATCGGGGCCTTTGCGGAGGTATGATCGAACTGTCCGGTGTGAGCCGGGGCGGGAGTGGGAGGCCCGGTGGGGGAGAGGACGTCTCGTCTTCCCTACCCCCGCGCGCTCTGCGCGAGCGCCCTCGCGCTGGGCGCGTACGTGGCCGGGACCCCGGCGGCTGGCGCTCTGCCCATCGACCCGCCCCCGGTCACGCAGGTGCTGCTTGCGCCGCCGACGCTCCCGGCTATACCTCCGCCGACTCGGCCCGCCTTGCCCGGTGGTGGTCTTCCCGGCGGCGGCCTCCCGGATGGCGACCTCTCCGTCGGTCTGCCCACGGGCGCGTGGCCGGGTATCGGGAGCAGCGTGGCGGCGGGTGTACCCGCCGGCGCGGCGGTGCCCGCGAGTGGCGCGCCACCGTCCGCGCCGGACGAGCCGGCGCCGTTCGATCCGGGCGACCGGACGAATGTGCTCGCCGTTCTCGGGCTCCTGGAGGTGGATCCGGTCGCGGTGGCTTGCATCGCGGCGGCGAGCGCCGGCCTCCCGGCCTCTCCGTCGTGTAGCTCCGCGGCTCCGCGGTCGGGTGGCGACGACGTCGGGATGCTCCCCATCAACGGCGCCCAGAGCATGGTGCTGGTGGTCACCGGCGCGGCCCTGATGGGAGTGGGGGCGTTCTTCGTCGGGCTGGCGCGCCGATCGTCGGCGGGTGGCAGGCGCGACATTTTCGCGGGGTTGGCGACGGCTTCGCGGGGGTACGACTGAAGTGTCCGGTGCGAGCCGGTGAGGCTGGGAGGCTTCTGTGAGTGAACACACTGGTCTTCGTAGGTCGGCGCGCGCGCTCTGCGCGTCCGTGCTCGCGCTGGGCGCGTGCGTCGTGGCCGGGAGCGTGCCGGCGGCCGCCTTGCCCATCGATGATCCAGCGCCGCTTCCGCAGCTGCCGGTTCTGCCGGCGCCGCTTCCTCCGCCGCCCGCTCTGCCGTCGGCGCCGCTTCCTCCGCCGCCGGCACTCCCGTCGGTGCCGCTTCCTCCGCCGCCGGCACTCCCGTCGGCGCCGCTTCCTCCGCCGCCGGCACCCCCCTCGCTTCCTCCCGCGAGCCTCCCGACCGTTGCGCCCGGCCTTCCCGGTGGCGGCCTTCCCGGTGGCGGCACCTATGTGGGCACATCCGGCAGCGCGTTGCCTGGTCTGCCCAGCGCCGGTCTCTACGTGGGTCTGCCCGCCGACGCGTTGCACTCGTGGCACGGTGGTAGCGGCGCGGGAGATGGGTCTGGCGGCGCGGGGGCTGGCGGCGCCGGGGCGAGCGCGAGCGGCGCGTCGGGGTCGGCGCCGGGCGATCCGGGTGACCGGACGAGTGTGCTCACCGTCCTCGGCTTGTTGGACGCGGATCCGGTGGCGGTGGCTTGCATCGCGGCTGCGAGCGCCGGCGTGCCGGCCTCGCCGTCGTGCGGCGGCCAGTTCGGCGGTGCCGGAGCATCGGCCGGGACCGCATCGGGCGGCGGCGCCGGGATCCTCGCCCTGAACGGCGCAGAGAGCCGGGCGCTGGCGGCTGCCGGCGTCACCCTGGTGGGCATCGGCGCCTTCATGGCTCGGCTCCGACGCCGGGCTGCGGACGAGCTGCTCGTCCTCGAGAACATCGGCGCCTAGACGAAACCAACCGGCGGAGGCAGGCGCTGGCCGACGCGCGACCGTGCCTACGGGAGGCTGCCGGGTAGCCGCTGGAACCTGCCCTCGAACGGATCGAAGAACCTCTCCGAGAGCGGCTCGATCACGCCGTCGTCGACCTGGTTGAAGGTGACGGTGGGGTTGAACAACCGGGGCAGGAGCGGCAGGTTCTCGGGATCGAACACCGTGGTGAGTGGGGGGGTGAGACCGGCCATGGGGAGGTTCTCGAGCTCACCCATGGCGTCGAGCACCGCGCGGGCGTCGATGGTGTCGAGGCCCTTGGCCACTCGTTCGAACACCCAGGCCGCGATCCAGGAGTTGAGCGCTCCCTCGTTGGAGGCAACGTCGGGGTCGAATGCCCGCATGTCCGCGCGGAACCTCGTGATACCCGGAGCGCTCGCCGCGATCTGCGCGAACTGGCCGACGACCAGCGTCTCGTTGGTCTGGCGGAGCATGTCGTAGAGCAGTCGGCTCGTGATGAACGACGTCTGGGTCACGTGCTTGCCGCGGAAGCCCGACGCTTCGAGCTCCTCCAACAGCAGCGCCTCGCCCCGCCCGGCGAGGAAGGAGACGACGCCGTCGACGTCTTCCGCGGTGACGTCGTCGACGAAGGGTTCCAGGTCGGTCTCGTTCTGAGGGACGCGGACCACCGGCCCCGCGGAGGCAGAGGTCAGCCTCAGGCCGTTCTCGATGAGCCCGACGACGCCGTCGGTCGAGGCGCCGAAGTCCGACACGAGGATCCCGATCCTCTCCGCGCCCTGCCGGGCGAGCAACTGCGGCATCCCGTAGAGCAGACCGGCTGTTCCCGAGCCCACTGGGAACGAGACCGGGCTGATGGCGTCGTCCGCCCGGTTGAGGGCCGGACCGATCACCGCGATGCCCGCGCCTTCGAGGACGGGCCAGACCCGATCGCTGTTGACCACGCTCATCCCGACGACCGCAGCCACTCCCTTCTCGACGGCCTCATGGGCGCACCTCTCCGCCTCGTCGGCGTCGAACATCGTGTTGCAGGCGATCACCCGGACCTTGTGGCGCACGCCCGCGTCGTCCGCGATCCCCCCCTTGGCGTTGACCGTCACGAAGCGGGCTCGGACTCCGGCCGGCCGGGCGGCGTCCTTCGCGTTGCTCGCCGGAACCTCGAACTCGCCCATCGTCATCACCTTGATGGGCGAGCTCTGCAGCCCGCCCGGCACCATGGCCCGGGCGTCACTCGCGACCAGTTCGGGGCTCGTGAGCATCAGGGTGCCGACGAACACCACGACCACGCGTACCGGCCGCACCCCGACGTCCGTCACACATGCACCCTACCGGGCGGTTCCGCCGGTGATCAGTCGCGGGGGTCGGTCAGCCGCATCGAGTTCGACGATGCTGGGCGCGTGTCCCCGGATGACGCGGCGCGGAAGGTCCGCGAGCGCGACCTCGTTCGCCCGGAGCTCACCGCAGGAGCGGCGCTCATTCCCGGAGCTCCTCCACGACCCCGGCGACCTGCTCGACCGCCCAGGACAGGTCGTCCGCGTCGATGACGAGCGGCGGCGCCAGGCGCACCGTCCGCCCATGGGTCTCCTTCGTGAGCACCCGTCGACGGAGCAGCCGCTCGCAGGTCAGTCGTCCCATCGGCATCGACACGTCGAGCTCGACGCCCGCCCAAAGGCCGCGGCCGCGGACCTCGGCGACGCCCCGCCCGACGAGCCCGCCGAGCTCTCGGTGCAGGCGGGCGCCGAGCGTCGCGGCCCGCTCCTGGTACTCGCCGGTGCGCAGCATCGCGATCACCTCGCGGCCGATCGCGCAAGCGAGCGGGTTCCCGCCGAAAGTGCTCCCGTGCGACCCCGGCGTGAACACCTCGAGCACCCGCCAGTCGGCGACGACTGCCGACAGCGGCACGAGGCCTCCGCCGAGCGCCTTGCCGAGCACGAGCACGTCGGGGCGGACGCCCTCGTGGTCGCACGCGAGCGTCGCGCCGGTGCGGCCCAGGCCCGACTGGATCTCGTCCGCGATCAGCAGCACGCCGGCGTCGGTGCAGCTCCGGCGCAGGTCGCGGAGGTAGCCCGCGGGCGGCACGATCACCCCGGCCTCGCCCTGGACCGGCTCGACCAGCACCGCCACCGTCGTGTCGTCGATCGCGCCGCGTACCGCGGCTGCGTCGCCGTAGGGCACGCGCACGAACCCGGGCGGGAACGGCCCGAAGTGGGCCCGGGCAGCGGGGTCGCTCGAGAACCCCACGATCGTGGTGGTCCGACCGTGGAAGTTGCCGTCGCAGACGACGATCGAGGCGCGATCCGCCGGCACGCCCTTCACCGTGTAGCCCCACCGGCGCACGGCCTTGATCGCGGTCTCGACCGCCTCCGCGCCCGTGTTCATCGGCAGCACGGCCTCCATGTGGCACAGCTCGGCCAGCTCCCGGCAGAACGGGGCGAGGTGCTCGGTGCCGAACGCACGGCTCGTCAGCGTGAGGTGCTCGAGCTGGCGGCGGGCGACCGCGACGAGCCGCGGGTGGCAGTGACCGAAGTTGAGCGCCGAGTATGCCGACAGGCAGTCGAGGTAGCGGACGCCGGCGTCGTCCTCCACCCACGCGCCTCGGCCGCGCACGATCGTCACCGGGAGGGGCTCGTAGTTCCTGGCCGTGGCGCCGTCGTCGCGCGCGGCGGGATCGCGATGCGCGAGGAGCGTCACGGGGCCGCCACCCCCCGCAGCTCGAGCGTGCAGCACTTGACGCCGCCGCCCGCCTTCAGGAACTCGGAGACGTCGATCGGGACGGGCTCGAACCCTCGGGCCCGAAGCCGGGCCGCGAGCCCGACGGCCTCGGCGGGCAGCACGACGTGGTAGCCGTCGGAGACTGCGTTCAGGCCGAGCACGAAGGCGTCGGCAGCGTCGGCGACGATCGCGTCGGGGAACATCCGCTCGAGCACGCGGCGGCTGCCGGGTGAGAACGCGGCGGGGAAGTACATGACCTCGTCGTCATCGAGGACGGCCAGCGCGGTGTCGAGGTGGTAGAGGCGGGGATCGACGAGCCGCAGGCCGAGGACGGGCCGACCGAAGAGCTCCTGGGCCTCGGTGAGCGCCTCGGCCGCGGTGCGGATCCCCCAGCCGGCGAGGACCGCCGAGCCGGCGACCGCGAAGTCGCCGTCGCCCTCGCTCACATGACGCGCCACCCGCACGTCGGTGAAGCCGTGGGTCGCGAACCACGCCCGGTAGCAGGCCTCCTCCCCGCCGCGCTCGCGGTGGCGGAACCGCGACGCCAGGACCCGCCCGTCGACGACGACCGCGCTGTTGGCGGCGAAGACCATGTCGGGCAGCCCCTCCACCGGCTGGATGAGCTCGACCTCGTGCCCGAGCGACCGGTACACGTCCACGAGCCGCTCCCACTGGCGCATGGCCCGGCCCCGGTCGACCGGCACCGACGGCCGCATCCAGGGGTTGATCGCGTAGACGACGTCGAAGAACTCGGGCGGGCACATGAGGAAGCGGCGCGGCCGCGACCGCCGGGACCCGCGTGCACCGGCCGGAGCGGCACCCGGGTCGGCGAGGAGCGAAGTCGCCATGATCGTGACCATACCGGTCCCGTTGCGCGCGACAATGCGTCAAGCTTGCGGAGGAGGAGCAGATCATTGCTTCGTGACCGGCTCGACCAGCAGATCGTTGCGCAGCTCGTGGAGGATGCCCGGCTCAGCTACGCCCAGGTCGGCCAGCGGGTCGGGCTGTCGGCGCCGGCGGTGAAGCGCCGGGTCGACCGCCTCCGCCGCGATGGCGTCATCCTCGGCTACACCGCGGTCATCGACCCGCGAGCTGCCGGGGGAGCGACCGAGGCGTTCGTCGAGCTGTACTGCCGGGGCCGGACGAACCCGGGCGAGATCTACGAGGCGGTGGCCCGGCACCAGCAGGTGATCGCGGCGTACACGGTCAGCGGCGAGGCGGACGCGCTCCTGCGACTGCGCGCGACCGACATGCTGGAGCTCGAGACCGTCCTGGAGCGGATCCACGCCGACGAGAACACCGAGCGCACGAAGAGCGCGATCGTGCTGTCGCGCCTCCTCGAGCGCCCGGCAGCGATCAGGGACTGAACCGATACTCTGCGTCTCCATGACCGATCGGTACGACGCCTTTCCGAGCCTCACGTTCGAGCACCTCGACCCGGGGATCCTGCGCGTCGTGCTCGACGGCCCCGGGCTCAACGCCGTCGATCACGAGGTGCACCGCGAGCTCGCCGACGTGTGGCTCACGATCGACCGCGATCCCGACGTGCGAGTCGCGATGATCGCCGGCGCCGGCAAGGCGTTCTCTGCCGGGGGAAGCTTCGAGCTCATCGATGATCTGACCAAGGACTACGAGATGCGCACACGCGTGCTCCGCGAGGCGCGTGATCTCGTCATGAACGTCATCAACTGCTCGAAGCCGGTCGTGTCCGCCATTCACGGGCCCGCGGTCGGGGCGGGGCTCGTCGCCGGTCTGCTGGCGGACGTGTCGGTCGCTGCCCGCTCGGCCCGGATCATCGACGGCCACACCCGGCTCGGCGTCGCGGCCGGTGACCACGCCGCCATCTGCTGGCCCCTGCTGTGCGGAATGGCGAAGGCGAAGTACCACCTGCTCACCTGCGAGCCGCTCTCGGGTGAGGAGGCGGAGCGCATCGGGCTCGTGTCGCTCTGCGTCGACGACGACGAGGTGCACCCGCGGTCCCTGGCGATCGCGCGTGACCTGGCTGCCGGGGCCCAGAGCGCGATCCGCTGGACCAAGCACGCGCTCAACAACTGGTACCGGATGCTGGGGCCGGCGTTCGACGCGTCCCTGGCGCTCGAGTTCTACGGCTTGGCCGGTCCCGACGCGGCCGAGGGTCTCGCCGCCCACCGTGAGAAGCGCGCGCCGCGCTTCACCGGGCCGACGAGCGAGTAGCCGGGATGTCGTTCGACCCGTTCGGGTGGTGGACACGCGAAGGCCGTGAGCACCCGTCGTCGTCGGCGGCCACGGCCCTGCCCTGGCTCGACGAGTGGGTGAAGGCGACGACGTGGTGGGTCGACCCGAGGAACTGGGCCGATCTGGCAGCCGTTCCCGGCTCGTCTCCCGACCGCGCCCTGTTCGACATCCTCGAGGGCATCGCGCGGCGGTTCACTGGCCGTCGGGTCGAGCTCGAGCGGCGGGGCGCGGCGCTCCGGTTCGTCCTCGACTCGCTCCGCATCGAGCGGAGGTGGCCGGCAGGGAAGAGCCCGACCGGCCCCGGCGACGCGAAGGACGTCGAGGCCAGCCTCGAGGCGCACGACGTGGACTGGGCCGGGTGGACCCTCGAGAAGGTCTCCGCTGTCGTCAGGCAGCTCGCGCTGGTACCGGGACGGTCCGTCCGCCTGCGCGCGGGCGTCATCGACGTCACGGCGCGATCTACGCAGGAAGCTCTCGTCTCGGGCCTGGGACCCTCGGTCGCCGGGCGGTGGTCGCTGAAGGTCGCGGGCGACGGGCTGGTCGCCGCTCGTCGGGACGACCGGCCGCTGGAGCTCGTCGTCGAGCCCTCGCTCGTTCGCGGAGACATCCGCGTCGAGCTGCGCGCGGTTGCCTGGCGCGGGCTACGGCTGCGGGTGCCGAGCTGGCTCCGGCTGACGCGCACGCGTCCCGTGCCGCCGCTGCCGTCGGGTATGGAGCTGCTGGGGGCGTGGCCGGAGGACGGAGCCGTGACGCTCCGCCTCCGTGTGCGCGGGCTCACCGAGACGCTCGACCTCGCCCGTATCCGCGACGCGGTCTTGTGCGGGGAGCCGGTGCTCTCGGTAGGTCCCTAACTCTGGTCGCGCTCGCTCGGCGGCAGGATACCTGCCGCCGCCCTTCGGGTTGCTCGCCGCTCCCGCGCAATCCCGGCGGCGAGCCACGGGCTGGCAGGCCTTCCTGTCCAGGTCACTGCCGGGTCTGACGGACGAGCGCGCCGCCGTCGACGACGAGCGTGTGGCCGGTGACCCACGACGCGAGGTCACTGGCAAGGAAGAGCGCGGCACCGACGATGTCGTCGGGCTGGCCCAGCCGGCGCAGCGGGAGCCCAGCCGCGACCTCGCTCTCGGCGGTCTCCCAGAGCACCCGGGCGAAGTCGGTCTTCACCAGCCCCGGGGCGATGGCGTTCACCCGTACCCGCGGCCCCAACTCGGCGGCGAGGATCCGGGTCAGGTGGATGAGGCCGGCCTTGGTGGTGTTGTAGACGCCGAGCCCGCCCTCGCCCCGAAGGCCGCCGACCGACACCACGTTGATGACTGATCCGCCCTGGTCCTGCATCCCCGTCCGCCACGCCGCCTGGGTCCACACCAGCGGACCGCGCAGGTTGACGTGCACCGTCTTGTCGAAGCGGCTGAGGTCGACGTCGATCACGGGCCCGAAGTACGGGTTGGTGGCGGCGTTGTTGACGAGGACGTCGAGCGCCCCGAACCGCTCCACCGTGGCGTGGACGCAGGCCTCCGCCTGATCGGGCTCGCCGGCGTTGGCGGCGAAGGTCGCGATCCGGTCGGCGGGCAGCGTGCTCACGGACTCGTCGAGCGCCTCCTGCTTGCGGGAGGACACCATGACGCTCGCGCCCGCAGCGCTGAACGCGGCGGCGATCGCACGCCCGATGCCGCGGGATGCCCCGGTCACTAGGGCGACCTTGCCCTCGAGGTCGATGGCAGGAGCGTCGCTATTGCCGGTCATGGCCCGAAAGCTACCGTCGGGCATGGACTACGAGCAGATCGCGTACCACCGCGCCGACCGGATCCTCACGATCACGCTCGACCGGCCCGAGCGGCTCAACGCCTTCACCCTGACGATGACCGAAGAGCTGCTCGACGCCTTCGACCGCGCCGACGCCGATGACGACGTCCGCGCTGTCATCGTGACCGGCCGGGGGCGCGGGTTCTGCGCCGG
>JBOGFI010000030.1:0-8132 GCA_050743365.1 Acidimicrobiia bacterium
GCGGCAGGGTACCTGCCGCCGCCCTGCGGGCCGCTCGCCGCTCCCGCGCAATCCTGGCGGCCAGCAACGGGCTGGCAGGCCTTCCTACGGCGCGGCGCTCGGGAGCAGGTGGACGACCCCGGCGACGGCCAGCGCGAGCACGACCGCGGCGCCGACCGCGCACATCACCATGAGCACGAGGACGCTGCCGAGCACCTCGGTCCGGCGGACGACGCGACGGCCCCGAGATACTGCGGGCGCCGGGCGGGCATCGCCGTCGACGACCTCGGGCCGCGTGCCGGCAACCAGGTCTGTCGTGGCAGGCTTGGGCTCGGTCATGGACCCCGCTCCGGCGACCAGCCGTCTCCCCCGAATGACGAGTTCACGAACCATCTGGTTGCAGTATCGGCAGCCCGGCGCGGAACTGGATGGTCGATGACCCTCGAAGACGTCGAGGCGCCGCCCGGGGAGGCGCCGCTCCCGCGCCCACGCGCCCGCCGTGCGCCCTGGGTCGCTGCCTCGCTGGTCGCGGGCCTGGTTGCGCTGGCGGCGGTGGGTGCCGGCTTCGTGCGCCTCCCGTACGTCCTGATCTCACCGGGTGACGCCCGGCCCGTCGACCGCGTCGTCCGCATCGAAGGGGCTCGTACGTATGAGCACGACGGCTCGGTGCTGTTCCTCACGGTGTCCGTGACCGACCCCGACAACCCGCCGAGCGTGTACGGGGTGCTCGACGGCTGGCTCGACGACGACGTCCAGGTGATCTCGGAGGACGAGCTGCTCCAGGGGCGGACACCCGCGCAGGAAGAGCGTCTGAACGACGTCGCCATGGCCAGCTCACAGCTCGTCGCGAAGAAGGTCAGCCTCGAGCGCCTCGGCCACACTGTGCCGGTGAGCGGTGGCGGGGCGGTGGTCACCAGCGTGGTGAAGAAGAGCCCCGCCGCGGGGAAGCTCAAGGTGGGCGACCTGATCACCGCCGTCGACGGGATGCCCGTGGAGCTCGCCGAGGAGCTCGGCCCGGCGGTTCGCGCTCGCCCCGCGGGTGAGCCCGTGACCTTCACCGTCCGGCGCGACCGCCGGGCCCGCACCGTGACCGTCGAGACCCGCGCCGCCCGCGAAGGGCCCTTCGAGGGCGAGGCTCAGGTGGGCGTGTCGTCGTCGACCAAGGACCTCGAGTTCGACTTCCCGGTCGACGTGACGATCGATACCGGCGACGTCGGCGGCCCCTCGGCGGGCCTGGCCTTCACGCTCACGATCCTCGACGAGCTCTCGCCGGGCGACCTCACCGGCGGGAAGGAGATCGCGGTGACGGGCACGATCGGGCTGGACGGGAGCGTCGGCCCGGTCGGTGGAGTGGCCCAGAAGGCGGTCACGGCGCGTGGTGCCGGCGCCCGGCTCTTCATCGTGCCCGAGGCCGAGGAGAAGGAGGCGCGCGAGCACGCCAGCGGCATGAAGGTGGTGGGGGTCCGGAACCTGGACGACGTCCTGGCCGCGCTACAGCAAGTCGGCGGTGACCCCGTCCCCGTTCCGAACGCCGCGGCCGCGCCCTGAGCGCGCCGTACAGTGTGAGCCCGTGGGTGACGACGACCGAGACCGGGCCGGGGACGGGGCAGGCTCGACCCGGCTGACACCGGAAGACATCGCGTACCGTTCCTTCGCCGGCGCGCGCCGCGGCCTGTCGGAGCCCGAGGTTCGCGAGTTCCTGAAGGAGATCGCGAACCAGGTCGCGACGACGGGGGAGCGCGAAGACGAGCTCGCGGCGAGGATCGAGCAGCTCGAGGACCGGCTTGCGAACCCGCCGCCGCTCACCGAGGCGCAGGTACTCGACACGCTCGGAGAGGAGACGACGCGCGTGCTGCGCTCTGCGCAGGAGGCCGCGGACGAGATCCGGGCGAACGCGGGTGGTCGGGCCGAGGTGACGGTTCGCGAGGCCGAAGAAGAGGCGAAGCGCGTACGCGACACAGCCGATGAGTTCGTGTCCGAACGTACGCGTGAGGCTGAGGCAGCCGCGGCTGCAACGCAGAAGGACGCGGAGAACCGCGCCCAGGCGCAGATGCGGGAGGCGGCGCGCGACGCCGAGGCGGAGCTCGAGGCGGCGCGCCTGCGGGGCCGCGAGATGGTGAGCGAGGCGCGCGTGGTGCGCGAGCGGATCCTGACCGATCTCGGGAAGCGCCGCAGCGTGCTCGAGGCCGAAGTCGAGCGACTGCAAGTGGCGCGGGAGCGTCTGGAGGAAGCGGGAAGATCGGCGCGGCGTTCCCTCGGCGACGCCGCCGAGGCGCTGGCGGCGTTCGAGCGGGTGCTCGAAGAGCAGGCATCGAAGGAGGCGGCGCCCGAGGCGGCGTCCCTGGAGCCGGCGGTGGTGGAGCCGGCGGCGGCGGTGGAGGAGCCCCGAGCGCCCGGCCCGGCCGAGGAGGAGCCCGAGCCCCTTCCTTCCGCGGATGCCGCTGAAGTCGAGCCGGAGCCCGACCAGGCCGAGGCGACGCCGGTCGAGCAGGCCGAGGCGGCACCGGAAGGCCTGCCGTCCGACGACTCGCGACCCAGCGAGGAGCCCGAGCCGGTGGGGGACCTGTTCGCCCGCATCCGGGCTGGTCGGGAGCAGGCCGAGGACGGGGCACCAGCGGCACCCGCCGACCGGGGCGTGGAAGCTGCGGTGGGTGACGGCACCGGTGCCGACGTGCCCGAATCGGCGGAGCCCGCCGACGCGGGACCGGCTCCCGAGGACGTCGAAGAAGCGGACGAGGGAAGCGAGGCGGGCCCCGAGAGCGAGCTACTCCGGCGTCGCGAGGAGGCCCTCGGCCCGGTCGCGCACGAGCTCCTGCGCCGGTGCAAGCGCGCCCTGCAGGACGAGCAGAACGAGCTCCTCGACCAGCTGCGCCGCCAGCGGGGGCGGAGCGGGGCCCGCCAGCTGCTCCCGACCGCCAGTGCCACGGTGGGTCAATGGGCCGACCTTCTCGAGCCCGCGGTCCACGAGGCCTACGGCGCCGGGCACGGGGCGCACTCGGAGGGCGCGCCGACTACGGCGCGTGCGCCGCGCCGTCTCGTGAGCGGATTGGCCGAGGTGCTCGTGATACCGCTCCGAGAGCGACTCGAGACCGCGGTCGACGCCGCTCCCGGGGACCCGGGCCCGGAGCGCGAGGCAGAGATCGCGTCGCGCGTCGGCGCCCGGTACCGCGAGTGGCGTGTGCAGGAGCTCGAGCACCGGGTGGGCGACGTGCTCACGGCCGCCTACGTCCGGGGCGTGTACGACGCCGCGCCCGAGGGCTCGAAGCTGCGCTGGATCGCCGTCGAGCCGGGTCGGTGCCCGGACTGCGACGACAACGCCCTCGAGACCACGACCCGAGGGGAGAATTTCCCCACCGGCCAACCCTTCCCGCCCGCGCATCCCGGTTGCAGGTGCGTCCTCACGATCGAGGATCGCGCCTGACGAGCTGAGGCGGACGGCCGACCTGTCGCCGGAGCGCCTGGCCTCTAGCATTCGCCTCGATGCGCGTCCCCACCACCGAGCGCCGCCGTCCTCGCTTTCGCGTCCGCGGTTGGGTCATCGCCGCCGCGGTCGTGGTCGTCGTCCTCGTCTTCAGCCTTCGCGGCCTCGCCGGCTTCTACACGGACTACCTCTGGTTCGACTCGATCGAGCAGGGCGACACGTGGCGCGGCCTCCTGAGCGCCCGGATCATCCCGGCGCTGGGGTTCACGGTCGTGTTCTTCGTGCTCATGCTCGTGAACCTGATAATCGCCGACCGGCTCGCGCCCAAGTACCGGTCGATGGGGCCCGAAGACGAGCTCGTGGAGCGCTACCAGCAGGCGGTCGCCCCCTACACGGGGCGCATCCGCGTGGGCGTGGCCCTCTTCTTCGCGCTGATCGCGGGCGCGGGCGTGTCGTCGCAGTGGCGCCAATGGATCCTGTTCACGAACCGCGTCGACTTCGGGATCGAGGACCCGCAGTTCCACAGGGACGTCGGGTTCTACGTCTTCCAGCTGCCGTTCCTGCGCTTCGTCGCCGACTGGCTGTTCGCCGGGCTCGTGATTGTGCTGCTGGTGACGGCGGCCGCCCACTACCTGAACGGCGGCATCAGGTTCCAGAGCCCGTTCCAGCGGGTCACGCCCCAGGTCAAGGCGCACCTGTCCGTGATCCTGGCGACGATGGCGCTGGTCAAGACGGGCCAGTACTACCTGGCCCGGTTCGAGCTCAACTTCTCCGGCCGGGGGGTGGTCGACGGCGCGAGCTACACCGACGTGAAGGCGCAGCTGCCCGCGCTGAACCTGCTGATCGTCATCTCGATCGCCGCCGCCCTCCTGTTCATCTGGAACATCTGGCGCCGGGGATGGATCCTGCCGATCATCGCCGTCGGGCTGTGGGGCTTCGTCTCGATCGTGATCGGCACCGTGTACCCCGCCGGCGTGCAGCGGTTCAGGGTCGGGCCCAACGAGTTCCAGAGCGAGGCGCCCTATATCGCCCGCAACGTCAACGCGACCCGCGCCGCGCTTGGGCTCGACGGAGTGGAGACGACGGAGTTCGACTACCAGGAGGCGATCGAACCCGAGGAGATCAACGCCAACCGGCCCACGATCGACAACGCCCGCCTGTGGGACCCCGACGTGACCCAGGCGACCTACCAGACGCTCCAGGGGTTCCAGACCTATTACCAGATCGACGACGTCGACATCGACCGCTACCTGATCAACGGCGAGATGCGCCAGGTCGTCCTGTCGGCGCGCGAGATCAACCGGGAGGAGCTCCCGAGCCAGTCGTGGGTGAACCGCCACCTCGTGTACACCCACGGGTACGGAATCGTGGCAGCCCCGAGCAACGCCTCCACCGACGACGGCGATCCCGACTTCGTGGTGGAGGGAATCCCTCTCGCGAGGGAGGCGCCCATCGACGTTACCGAGCCCCGGCTGTACTTCGGTGAGAGCCTCCCCGGCTACGCCCTCGTCGACGCCAAGCAGAACGAGTTCAACTTCCCGAGCGAGGAGGGGAGACAGGACGCCACCACCCGCTACGACGGCGCAGACGGCGTCAACCTCTCGAACATCGTCCGCCGCGCCGCGTTCGCGCTCCGGTTCGCTGACATCAACCCGCTCATCTCGGGGCAGGTCACCGGGAGCACGAAGATCCTCTACGAGCGGGACATCCGGGATCGGGTCGAGAAGCTGGCGCCGTTCCTGGACTTCGACGCCGACCCGTACCCGGTCGTGGTCGAGGGCAAAGTCGTGTGGATGCTCGACGGGTACACGACCACGGACCGGTATCCCTACTCGCAGTCGGTGAGCGGCTCGGGTGGCCTCGCGCACGACTTCAACTACGTCCGCAACTCGGTCAAGGCGACGATCGACGCCTACAACGGGACGGTCACGTTCTACGTCATCGACGACGAGGACCCGCTGGTGCGGGCGTACGACAAGGCGTTCCCCGACCTGTTCACCGACTTCGACGAGATGCCCGAGGAGCTGCGGGCGCACCTGCGCTACCCCGAGGACCTGTTCACGGTCCAGTCCGACCTCTACGCCCGGTACCACGTCACCGACGAGCGGCGCTTCTACCAGGGCAACGCCCAGTGGCTGCGGTCGCCGGACCCGGGGTCGGGCACGCTCGAGGAGTCGGAGTTGATCATCGAGGAGGACGCGGACGCGGACGCGGACGCGGACGGCGACGGGCCCCAGGACGCGACCTCGACCACCCGCCGGATGGAGCCGTACTACCTGTTCATCACGCTGCCCGGGGAGACGGAGCCGAGCTTCATCATCCTCCAGCCGTTCGTGCCGATCTCGGCCGAGAACCGCCAGACCCGACTGGTGTCGTTCATGGTGGCCAGATCGGATCCCGACACGTACGGGGAGATGACCGCGTTCGAGATGCCCCAGGGCGAGCTGGTGCGCGGGCCGGTGCAGGTGAACAACGAGATTGCGAGCACCGCCGCGATCTCGCGCGAGCTCAGCCTGATCGACCAGCGGGGGTCGACCGTCATCTCGGGGAGCCTCCAGCTCATCCCGGTGGGCGATTCCATCCTCTACATCCGCCCCATCTACGTGCGGGGCAGCGGTACGTCGGGGTTCCCCCAGTTCCGGTTCGTGGCGGTGTTCACCGCCGGCCGCTCGCCGGTGCTGGCGAGCTCGGTGGAAGACGGGCTCAACCGGCTCTTCGGGCTGGCGCCGGCGGAGCCGCCTACCGACACCGAGGAGCCGGCGGAGGATGGTGAGGCCCCGGCCGCCGACGACGTGCAGGCGCTGCTCGACGAGGCGGCCGAGCGGTTCGCGGAGGCCCAGGAGGCCGTCGAGGAGGGCGATCTCGGGCGCTACCAGGAACTGACCGAGGAAGTGGGCGAGCTCATCGAGCAGGCCCGGGAGGCCCAGGCGGGTGGCGGATCGACCACCACCACCACTACGACCACCGCCCCCGCCGAGACCTAGCAGGTCTAAGACCCCGGGATCCCGGGACCCCGGGATTGTTGGCGGGGGGTGGAATTGTTACTATCTACGTAGTGGAAATCCCGGGTGGCACCCCCGTCCCGCCTGGGTAGAAGGATCTCATGGCAGTCAGCGGAATCGACCTGGGCAAGTACAAGCTCGGCTGGAACGACGCCGAGCAGTACGTCTACAAGCCAAAGAAGGGCCTGAACGAGGACGTCGTCCGCGATATCTCGCACCAGAAGAGCGAGCCCGAGTGGATGACCAAGTTCCGGCTCAAGGCTCTGACGCGCTTCGAGCGCAAGCCGATGCTCGACTGGTTCGCCACGAACATGCCCGACATCGACTTCGACAACATCTACTACTACATCAAGCCGACCGAGGGTGGCGAGGTCTCCGACTGGGACATGCTCCCGGAGAAGATGAAGGAGACCTACGAGAAGCTCGGCATCCCCGAGGCCGAGCGCAAGTACCTCTCGGGCGTGACGAGCCAGTATGAATCTGAAGTCGTGTACCACAAGAACCGCGAGGACCTCGAGAAGCAGGGCGTGCTCTTCACGAGCATGGATCACGCGGTACGCGACTACCCCGACATCGTCAAGGAGCACTTCGCGACGGTGATCCCGCCCGGCGACAACAAGTTCGCCGCCCTCAACTCGGCTGTGTGGAGTGGTGGTTCTTTCATCTACGTCCCGCCCGACACGCATGTGGAGATGCCGCTCCAGGCGTACTTCCGAATCAACGCCGAGAACGCGGGCCAGTTCGAGCGGACGTTGATCATCGCCGACGAGGGCGCATCGGTGCACTACGTCGAGGGCTGCTCGGCGCCGGTCTACTCGAGCGACTCGCTGCACTCGGCGGTCGTCGAGCTCATCGCCAAGCCCGGCGCCCGGATCCGCTACACGACGATCCAGAACTGGTCGCCCAACGTCTACAACCTGGTCACCAAGCGGGCCCGGGCCGAGACCGAGGCGACCGTGGAGTGGATCGACGGCAACATCGGCTCGAAGCTCACCATGAAGTACCCAGCCGTCGTGATGACGGGCCCCAAGGCCCACGGCGAGGTGCTGTCGGTGGCGTACGCCGGCGAGGGCATGCACCAGGACGCCGGCGCCAAGATGACGCACGTCGCCCCCGAGACGACCTCGATCATCGACTCGAAGTCGATCTCCAAGGACGGTGGGCGCACGACCTACCGCGGCCTGGTGAAGGTGGACGACGGCGCCCACGCCGTGAAGAGCCACGTCCGCTGCGACGCGCTGATCCTCGACGAGGACAGCCGCTCCGACACCTATCCGTACATGGAGATCAACGAGAAGGACGCCCGCATCGGACACGAGGCGACCGTCTCCAAGGTGGGCGAGGACCAGATCTTCTACCTGATGAGCCGGGGGCTCACGGAGCAGCAGGCGACGGCCATGATCGTGAACGGCTTCATCGAGCCGATCACGAAGACGCTCCCGATGGAATACGCCGTCGAGCTGAGCCGCCTCATCGAGCTCAACATGGAAGGCGCGGTCGGCTGACCGGAGCAGCGTTCACACCTGACGCTGCCCGCGCTCTCGGAGGTCCCGACTGGCTCGTCGCTCGGCGCGAGTCGGCGGCCGAGCGGCTGAGCGACGTCACCTGGCCCACGCCGTCGGAGGAGATCTGGCGTTACAGCCGCATCGACGACCTCGACCTCGAGCGCTACCGCCCCCTGACGGCGTCCGACCCGGGCCTGGCCGACGGGCCCGCGCCCGGCGGGGGGC
>JBOGFI010000031.1:0-7074 GCA_050743365.1 Acidimicrobiia bacterium
GCGGGTGGCGGCGACGCTCGCCCGCAGGAGCACGCGGGTCTACGTGGCGGGCAGGCCCGGCTACCCCGTCCCCGACGAGGTGCCCGACCGCCCGGCGGTGCTGCTCGCCGAGGGCGACACCCCCGAGGTGCTCGAGTGCCCCCGGGTGGCGGTGGTCGGCACCCGCTCGGCCTCGCTGCACGGCTTACGAGACGCGCGCGAGCTCGGCGCCTTCCTCGCCGGGTGCGGGATCACGGTGGTGAGTGGCCTGGCAATCGGCATCGACGGCGCGGCCCACGAGGGAGCGCTCGACACGGGCGGTGGCGTGGTCGGTGTCGTCGCCACCGGGCTCGACGTCGTCTACCCCCGCCGGCACGCGGCGCTCTTCGACCGGGTGCGACGGGCGGGGCTGCTCGTGAGCGAGTGCGCCTTCGGCGTGGAGCCCCTGCCGCGGCGCTTCCCCGTGCGCAACCGGATCATCGCCGCCCTCGCCGACGTAGTGGTCGTGGTGGAGGCGACCATCGCCGGCGGCGCCCGCATCACCGCCGGCTTCGCGCTCGACTACGGCCGAACCGTGCTGGCCGTGCCCGGCTCCCGACGCAACCCGGCCGCCGCCGGCTGCAACGCGCTGCTCGCCGACGGCGCTCACCCGCTGCTCGACCCGAACGACGTGCTGCTCGCCCTCGGGCTCACGCCCGGAAGTCGTCGCGGCTGGGGCGCGCCCCCCTCGCGACCCCCGCCCGCCGGTGATGCCGCCGCGCTGCACCGCGCGTTCCACGGCGAGCCCGCCACCATCGATCAGCTGGCCAGCCGGGCCGGGTTGGCGCCCGAACGGGTGGCCAAGGGCCTGCGGGACCTCGAGCAGGGGAAGTGGGTCGAGCGCGACCGGGGCTACTGGTGGCCGCGGTGAGGTCGCGACGCGAGGACCCAATGGAACCTGGCGTCGCCCTCGGGCTCCCGCATGGTGACCACCTCCTCGCGCAGGACGGCGAGTCCCGCGTCCTCGAGCAGCCTGCGGTTGGTGCGGGCGTCGAAGCCGCTGAAGAACATGGGCACACCGACGAAGTCGTCCTCCACCGCGTCGGGGCTGTCACCGGCGGTGAGCGAGGCCAGCAGGAGCCCGCCGGGCCGCAGCCAATCGCGGATGCGGCGGAACAGCAGTGCGTGCTCGCGTCTCGGAAGGCTGCCCGGTCAGCTCGGCCAGCCACTCCAGCCTGGGGTCGCCCTCGATCTGCGCCGCCAGCGCAGGTACTCCGAGCCGAGAGCGTCGGAACCCGACGCAACGAGCCCCGCGGGCTCTGGCGTCACTCCCCCGTGAACTTCGGCTCCCGCTTCTGCACGAAGGCGAGCATCGCCTCGGCGGTGTCCTTCGACGAGAAGTTCATCGTCTGGGCGACGTCCTCGAACTCGAGCGCGTCGGCCATCGACACCGAGTACGACTGGTTCAGCAGCCGCTTCGACACCGAGAGCTGCAGCGGTGGCAGCGCAGCCAGACGCGCCGCCAGCTCACCGACCGCCTTCTCGAGCTCCTCGTGGGGCACGACCCGGTTGACGATGCCGACCCGCTCCGCCTCGTCGGCGTCGAGGATGTCGGCCAGGAACACCAGCTCCTTCGCCTTGTGGAGCCCGACCAGTCGCGGCAGTACCCACGACCCGCCGAAGTCGACGTTGAGGCCGCGCTGGGAGAAGATCTCGGTGAACCGGGCGCGGTCGGACGCGATGATCAGATCGCAGCCGAGGGCAAGGTTGCACCCAGCGCCGGCAGCCACGCCGTTGACCGCTGCGATCGTCGGCTTGGGCAGCTCGTGCAGCCTGAGCGCGGCCCGCCCGACGACGCGCATCTGCCGCAGGCTGGTGCCCACGCCGCCCTGGAGGTTGTCGGTATTGCCGGTGTCGGTGAGGTCGGCGCCCGAGCAGAACCCGTCGCCGGCGCCGGTGATCACGAGCACACGGTCCTCGCGCCGGTCGGCGACCTCGTCGAACACCTCGATCAGCTCGCGCCACATGGGGCCGTTGATGGCGTTCATCTTGTCGGGCCGGTTCAGCGTGAGCGTCACCACGCCGTCCTGCCGCTCGACGATCACGGTCTGCAACTTCATGGGCGATCGCTACCGTAGCTCCGTGAGGTCAGAAGGCCGCCTCGACCACCTCGACCACCAGCTCCCCGGTCCGACCGAGCCGCACCGACGCAACGTCGAAGCGAAGGTCGCGCCGCCCGCTGCCGCGCCCCGCCAGCCATTGCGCGGCCAACGTCCTGAGGCGCCGCTGCTTCTGGCGCGTGACGGCCTCGACGGGGGCGCCGAAGGCGTCGCTCGTGCGGGTCTTGACCTCACAGAACACGACCGTGCGGTCGCGGGCCAGCACGAGGTCGAGCTCGCCCGAGCGGCAGCGCCAGTTGCGGTCGAGCACCTCGTAGCCGGCCGCCCGGTACCAGGCGGCAACGGCGTCCTCACCGGCGGTCCCGAGGGCGCGGCGCCGGTCCGGCATCTGCTGGGGCCCTACAGGTCCTTGCCGGCCAGTTCCTCGACGTTGACGTCCTTGAACGTGACGACCCGGACGTTGGCCACGAAGCGCGCCGGGCGGTACATGTCCCACACCCAGGCGTCCTGGAGGTTCAACTCGAAGTAGACCCGGCCCTGCTCGTTCTTCACGTCCATCTTCACGGCGTTGGTGAGGTAGAAGCGCCGCTCGGTCTCCACGACGTAGGCGAACATCGGAAGGACGTCGCGGTACTCCTTGTAGAGCTGGAGCTCGATCTCCGTCTCGTACCGCTCGAGGTCCTCAGCGCTCACCCGCGAACCTCCCCATCGCCGTCGAGTCTACGGCGGCGGGCAAAGCGGTCAGCTCCGCCGCTCCTTGACCTTGGCCGCCTTCCCCACGCGATCGCGCAGGTAGTAGAGCTTGGCCCGGCGCACGTCACCCCGGCTCGCGACCTCGAGCCGGGCGATGATCGGCGAGTGGACGGGGAACGTGCGCTCCACCCCCACGCCGAAGCTCACCTTGCGGACGGTGAAGGTCTCACGCGCCCCGCTCCCCTTGCGGCGGATCACCACACCTTGGAACACCTGTACCCGCTCGCGGTTGCCCTCGACCACGCGCACGTGCACCCTCAGCGTGTCACCGGCGGCGAAGTCGGGAACGTCGTCACGGAGGCGGGCGCGATCGACGACGTCGGTGGAGTTCACGGGTAGGGGCTCCTGCCGGGTGGGAGGGAGCCCTCATGCTAGCTAGGTCGCGCAATCCTGGCGCCAAGCGACGGGCTGGCGGGGCCTTCGAGCGCCATGAGCGGCGCGTTACTCGGGGAACTCGTCGAGGAGTTCCTGCTGCTCGACCGTGAGCTCCCGCCCGCCGAGCAGGTCGGGCCGGCGCGCCAGGGTCCGGCGCAGGGCCTGGGCCCGGCGCCAGCGGGCGACGCGCCCGTGGTCGCCCGAGCGGAGCGCCTCCGGCACCGGCCAGCCCCGGAAGTCGGCCGGCCGCGTGTACTGGGGATACTCGAGCAGGTTCCCTCCGTCGCGACCGGGACCGAACGACTCATCGCCGCCCGACTCCTCGTTGCCCATGACCCCGGGTACGAGCCGCGTCACGGCCTCGACCACCACCAGCGCCGCGGCCTCACCGCCGGCGAGGACGTAGTCGCCGGCCGACAGCTCGCCGTCGCAGAGATGGTCGGCAACGCGCTGGTCGACACCCTCGTAGCGGCCGCACAGGAGCGAGAAGCCGGCGCCGCCAGCAAGAGCGCGAGCGCGTGACTGGTCGAAGCGCTCCCCGCCCGGCGTGAGCAGGTAGAGGGGGCGGACGGGGTCGACGTCCTCGACCGCGTGGAACAACGGCTCGGGGGTCAGGACCATGCCGGCCCCACCGCCGAAGGGCGGGTCGTCGACGCTGCGATGCCGGTCGATCGCCCAATCGCGCAGGTCGTGCACACGAACGTCGAGCAGCCCCACGTCGCGTGCCCGGCCCAGCAGCGACGCCCGCAACGGGCCTTCGAAGTAGTCGGGGAAGATGGAGAAGACGTCGATGCGCATCTCAGACGTCGGGACGCCGGTTGACGTCGAGCAGGCCGGCGGGGGGGTCGACGACGACCAGGTGGGACTCGTGCTCGACCACGAACACGGCCGGGACGAGGGCGCCGTCGTCGAGCACGAGCAGATCGTGGGCCGGGTTCGCCTCCACCGCCACGACCCGGCCGAGGGCCTCTCCGCTCGCGTCGCGCACCTCGGCGCCGACCAGCTCGTGGACCCACAGCTCGTCGGGCGCGACCCGGTCGCGCCGAGGCGACGCGGTCAGCGTCGCCCCTCGGAGGGCATCGGCCGCGGTCCGGTCCTCGACGTCCTCGAAGCGCACCAGCCAGCGGCCCCGGTGACGACGCGCGGTCGCCACCAGCAGCTCGCGCTCGCCTGCGTACAACACGGCTCCAGGCGCGACGCGCTCGGGGCGGTCGGTCGAGAGGGTCACGGTCACTTCGCCGCGCAGGGCGTGGGGTCGCCCGACGCGACCGATCTCGAGGCGCGCCGGCTCGCGAGGGTTACTCGACGACGTCGACGTTGGCCTTCACGCCCTCGGCCGCACCGGCGGCGCGTACGAGCTGCCGCAGTGCCTGGATGACGCGCCCGCGCTTGCCGATGAGGCGGCCCATGTCGGACGGGTTGGCGTGGACGAGCAGCGCCACCTCGTCGCGGCGCTCCTCCACGTCGACCTCGATGGCATCCGGGTCCTCGGCGACGTGACGGGTCACATGCTCCACCACCGCGCGGGCCCGGGCCCCGACGATCCGGTTGCCCTCGGGCGCGATCTCGTCGTCGTAGTCGTCGTCGAGGTCGTCGTCGAGGTCGTCGTCGTACTCGTCGTCGAGCTCGTCGTCGGTGTGCTGGTCGTCGCTCACGACTCCTCCGGAGCGTCTTCGGTAGCAGCCTTCTCCTTCGGCGCCGCAGGGCGCGCCGACCTCGCAGGTGGCGGCGTCTTCCCCGGGGTGACGCCCCTGCGGGCCAGCTTGGTCCTCACCGGGCCGCCCTTCTCCTGCTCGTAGCGCTCCCACACGCCCGCGGCGGCGAGCAGCTTCTGCACCTGCTCGGTGGGCTGGGCGCCCTTGCGCAGCCAGGTGAGCGCCTTCTCGCCGTCGATGTCGACGAGCGACGGGTCGTGGCGAGGGCCGTACTTGCCGATGCTCTCGATGATGCGGCCGTCGCGGGGGGACCGGGCGTCGGCGACGACGACCCGGTAGGTGGGCTGCTTCTTCTTGCCCACCCTCATGAGGCGGATCTTCACGGACACGTCGGGTTCCTCTCGCGGCGCCGGGGCGGCTCTCGGCGGGGTTGAAGATTACAGGCCCTGGGTGAGGCCCGGGACTGGAAGCTGCGGCCGCTTGCCCTTCGCCACCTGCCGCATCAGCTGCTGCACCGTCTTGAACTGCTTGAGCAGCGCGTTCACGTCTTGGGTGGTGGTGCCGCTGCCGCGGGCGATGCGCAGCCGCCGCGACCCGTTGATCATCGACGGCTCCCGCCGCTCCTGCGGCGTCATCGAGCAGATGATCGCCTCGACCCGGGCCATCTCCCCCTCACCGACCTCCGCTTGGCGCAGCTCCTTGGGCACGCCCGGCAGCATCCCGAGGAGACCTTGGAGCGGGCCCATCTTGCGCACCTGGCGCATCTGCTCGAGGAAGTCCTCCAGCGTGAACTGGCCCTTTCGCAGCTTCGCCTCGGCCTTCTCCGCCTCTCCCTCGTCGAAGGCCGCCTCGGCCTTCTCGATCAGCGTGAGCACGTCGCCCATGCCGAGGATGCGGCTCGCCATGCGGTCGGGGTGGAAGGGCTCGAAGTCCTCGGGCTTCTCGCCGGTGCCGGCGAAGAGGATCGGCCGGCCGGTGACCTCCTTCACCGAGAGCGCGGCACCGCCGCGCGCGTCGCCGTCGATCTTCGTCATGATCACGCCGTCGAGGCCGACGGCTGCGTCGAACGCCTCCGCCACGCTCACCGCCTCCTGCCCGGTCATGGCGTCGACCACCAGCAGCGTGTCGTGAGGCTGGGCGACCTTGCGGAGCCGCCGCAGCTCGTCCATGAGCTCGGCGTCGACCTGGAGGCGCCCGGCGGTGTCGACGATGACGACGTTGCGGCCGAGCCGGTCGGCCTCTCTGAGGCCACCCTTCACGACGTCCACCGGGCCGCGGGGCTCGGAATAGACGGGCACGCCGATCCGCTCGCCGAGCACGCGCAGCTGCTCGACCGCGGCCGGGCGCTGCAGGTCGGCTCCGACGAGCAGCACCCGCGAGCTGTGGCCGTCGAGGTGGCGGGCGAGCTTGGCGGCGGCGGTGGTCTTCCCCGAGCCCTGCAGGCCGGCGAGCATGACGACCGTCGGCGGCTTCGAGCTCATCGTGAGCTTGCCGGTGGTGCCGCCCAGCGTGGTGACGAGCTCCTCGTGGACGATCTTGATCACCTGCTGCGCGGGGCTGAGGCTCTTGGCGACTTCGGCGCCGCTCGCCCGCTCCTTCACGCGGCTGATGAAGCTCTTCACGACGCGCACGTTGACGTCGGCCTCGAGCAGCGCGATGCGGATCTCGCGGCAGGTGGCGTCGATGTCGGCCTCGGAGAGCCGGCCCTTGCCACGCAGGTTGGCCAGTACCGAGGTCAGCCGGTCGGAAAGAGTGTCGAACATGCCGCTCCCATGGTCGTTGCCTCCCCAGCCTAGACAACGGCTTCCGGTAGACATTCCGGTAGACAGGCGTCGTGCTGGTTACCGGTGTCGTGTTGGCCTCCGCGGTGCTGCACGCCTGCTGGAACGCGCTCGCGCACCGGGCCGGCGACGCGCTGGCCGCGGTCGCGCTGATCATGGTCGGGCTGGCCGTGGTGTCCCTGCCGCTGCTGTTCTTCGTGGCCGCGCCGGCCGTGGCGAGCTGGCCGTTCCTCGCGGTGTCCCTGGTGCTGCACGTGACGTACACGGTGCTGCTGGCCCGCTGCTACTCGATCGGCGACTTCGGGCAGGTCTACCCGCTGGCCCGCGGCAGCGCGCCGCTGGTGGTGGCGCTGCTCGCGGTGGTGCTGGTCGGCGAGCGGCTGTCCTGGGTGGCGCTGGCCGGGGTGGGCGCGGTGTGCGGCGGGCTGTGGG
>JBOGFI010000032.1:0-25960 GCA_050743365.1 Acidimicrobiia bacterium
GTACCCTGCGGCGCAGGTCGCCGGGGCCCGAGCGGCCCGGCCCGCAGGGCCGAGAGCGGGAAGGACAAGGCGGCCGTGGACGAGGCGACGACGGTGGCCGTCCTCGGCGGCGGGCAGCTCGGGCGCATGCTCGGGCTCGCCGGGATCCCGCTGGGCCTCCGGTTCCGGTTCCTCGACCCGTCACCCGAGGCGCCGGCGGCCGAGGTCGGGGCGTTGGTGGTGGGCGGGCTCGGTGACCGGGACGCGCTCACCGCCGTGACCGACGGCGTGGCCGTCGCGACCTACGAATGGGAGGGCGTGCCGGCGGATGCCGCCCGCTTCGTCGCTGAGCGCGTGCCGGTGTTGCCACCGTGGCTCGCGCTCGAGGTGTCGCAGGACCGCCTGGCCGAGAAGACGCTCTTCCGCCGGCTGGGCATCGCCACCGCCGACTTCAACGCCGTCGACAGCCAGCTCGAGCTCGGGCGTGCGCTCAAGGAGGCCGGGCTGCCCGCGGTCCTCAAGACGCGGCGCGGCGGCTACGACGGCAAGGGTCAGCGGATGCTCGCGAGCGAGGCCGACGCCGACGCCGCCTGGCACGAGCTCGGCCGCGCCTCCCTCATCCTCGAGCAGGTGGTGCCGTTCGACCGTGAGCTCTCGATCCTCGCGGTGCGGGGCCGCGACGGCGCCACCGAGTGCTACCCGCTGGTCGAGAACGAGCACCGCGACGGGATCCTGCGCTCGAGCCGCGCCCCCGCGCCCGGCCTCACCGGTTCCCTCCAGGCGAACGCCGAGCGCTACGCCGTCCGGCTCCTCGACGAGCTCGACTACGAAGGCGTGCTCGCAGTCGAGCTGTTCCAGGTCGGGCGCGACCTGGTCGCCAACGAGCTCGCCCCCCGGGTGCACAACTCGGGCCATTGGACGATCGAGGGCGCAGAGACCAGCCAGTTCGAGAACCACCTCAGGGCGGTGCTGGGGTGGCCGCTGGGCCCGACCGGGCTGCTCGGCTCCAGCGCGATGGTGAACTGCATCGGCACGCTGCCCGACCCGGCCGCGGTGCTGCGCATCCCCGGCGTCCACCTCCACCGCTACGGCAAGGCGCCGCGACCGGGCCGGAAGCTCGGCCACGTCACGGTCACCGCCGGCGACGCCGGGGCGCTCGACCAGCGCCTCGCGCAGGTCCACGCCGCGGTCGGGCCCAGGGCCGGGTGAGCGCAGTGGACGGTCCGATGAGCTCCCGCTACCTGCGCTTCCCCCGCGAGGATTGGGCCCGGCTGCGCGCGTCCACGCCGCTGACCTTGAGCGAGCACGATCTCGAGGCGCTCCGTGGGATCAACGAGCGCGTCTCGCTCGACGAGGTCGTCGAGATCTACCTGCCGCTCTCGAGGTTGCTGAACCTCTACGTCGCCGCCAGCCAGGGTCTCCACCGGGTGACCGACACGTTCCTCGGGAGCCCGGCGCCGAAGGTGCCCTACGTGATCGCGATCGCGGGCAGCGTCGCCGTGGGCAAGAGCACCACCGCCCGGATCCTCCAGGCCCTGCTCGCGCGGTGGCCCGACCATCCGCGGGTCGACCTAGTACCCACCGACGGGTTCCTCCACCCCAACCGGGTTCTCGAGGAGCGGGGCCTGATGGAGCGCAAGGGCTTCCCCGAGAGTTACGACGTGCGGCGCCTGGTGCGGTTCCTCGCCGACGTCAAGGCGGGCTGCGCCGAGGTCAGCGCCCCGGTCTACTCGCATCTCACCTACGACATCGTCCCTGGCGAGCAGCAGTTGGTGAGCGGTCCCGACATCCTGATCGTCGAGGGCCTCACCGTGCTCCAGACGGGCGACGGCCGGCCGGAGTCACGCCCACAGCTGTTCGTTTCCGACTTCTTCGACTTCTCGATCTACGTCGATGCCCGAGAGCGCGACATCGAGCGCTGGTTCCTCGAGCGGTTCCTCACACTCCGCGACACCGCGTTCCGGGACCCGTCGTCGTTCTTCCGCCACTTCGCGGCGCTGTCGACCGAAGAGGCCGTCGAGGTGGCGAGTCACATCTGGCGCACGATCAACGGCGTCAACCTGCGGGAGAACATCCTCCCGACGCGCCCGCGCGCCCACCTCATCCTGGAGAAGGCCGGCGACCACAGCGTGCAGAACGTGGCGCTCCGCAAGCTTTGAGGCGTCGGCGTGGTGGGCAGCCGGATTGGCGTGCGGGTAGCGTCGCCCGGCGATGGCCGAATGCGTCGAGCTGCGCCGCCACACCGACAACGACGGCGACGCGCTCACGTCCGAGGGCGTGCGCGCCGCGGTCGAGATCGGCCGCGGCCTCGCGGGCGGGTACGTGCTGCTCGTGTCGTCGGGCGCCCAGCGCGCCACGCAGACGCTCGCCTGCCTGGTCGCCGGGCTCGGTGAGCGCGTGGGGGGCGGGGCGATCGTCGAGCCCGGCCTCCGCTCGGAGCACGAGGACCGCTGGCGCGAGCTGTTCCGTCAGGCCGGCAGCGGCGCGCTCGACGCGATGAGACGCGTCGACGCCGCCTTCGTCGACGACGAGGCGGCCCGGCTCGGTGACGCGCTGCGCCGCGTCCTTGCCATCCTCCCCGAGGGCGGCCGGGCCCTCGCCGTCGGCCACAGCCCCACGAACGAGGCTGCCGTGCTCGGTCTCACCGGGCAGGTCGTCGCCCCGCTGGCGAAGGGCGCGGGGGTGCTCGTCGTCGACGATGATGAACGATTCCGGCTGGAGCCGGCGAACTAGGAAGGCCTGCCAGCCCGTTACTGGCCGCCAGGATTGCGCGGGAGCGGCGAGCGGCCCGGAGGGCGGCGGCAGGTACCCTGCCGCCGAGCGAGCGCGACCAGGAGTTAGCGGATTGCGCCGGCGTCGCGCAGCTTCGCCAGCTCGTCGGCCGTGAAGCCCCAGTCGGCGAGCGCGTCGTCGGTGTGCTGCCCCGGCCACGCGGGCGGACCCTGGATGCCTCCGGGAGTGCGCGAGAAGCGGGGCGCCGGCGCCGGCTGCTGCACGCCGAACTCGTCCACGAGCGTGCCACGCGCCTTCATGTGCGGGTGCTCGGCGACCTCCCCCATCGGGAGCACTGGCGCGAAGCACGCGTCCGTCTTCTCGAGCACCTCGGACCACTCGGCCCGGGTCCTGGTCTTGAACAGCTCGGTGAGCCGCTCGCGCAGCTTCGGCCACCCGCTCCGGTCCATCTGCGCCGGCAGGTCGTCGTCGTTCAAGCCGAGACGCTCGATCAGCTCGCCGTAGAACTGCGGCTCGAGCGAGCCCACCGAGACGAACTTGCCGTCGGCGGTCTCGTAGGTGTCGTAGAAGGGCGCGCCGGTGTCGAGCACGTTGACGCCGAGCTCGTCGTCCCAGAAGCCCATCGCGCGCAGGCCCCACATCATCGTCATGAGGATCGCGGACCCGTCGATCATCGCCGCGTCGACGACCTGGCCCTTCCCCGACTCGCGTGCCTCGAGGATCGCGCATACCACGCCGAAGGCCAGCAGCATGCCGCCGCCGCCGAAGTCGCCGATCAGGTTCATCGGCGGGGTCGGCTTGCCGCCGGCGCGCCCCATGTGGGCGAGGGCGCCCGCCAGGGCGATGTAGTTGATGTCGTGGCCGGCGGCTTGCGAGTACGGGCCCTCCTGGCCCCACCCGGTCATGCGGCCGTACACGATCTTGGGGTTGCGGGCGTGGCAGTGGTCGGGGCCGATGCCCAGGCGCTCGGCCACGCCCGGGCGGAAGCCCTCGATGAGGGCGTCGGCCCGCTCGACCAGGCGCATCACGGTCTCGACGCCGTTGGCGGCCTTGAGGTCGATGCCGGCCGAGCGGCGACCGCGGTTCAGCACCTCCTTGTTGGGCCTGGAGTGGTCGCCGCCCACGGCCTGGGCGCGGTCGACGCGGATCACGTCGGCGCCCATGTCGGCAAGCATCATGGCCGCGAACGGCCCCGGCCCGATGCCGGCGATCTCGATGATCTTCACGCCCGTCAGCGGTCCCACGTCACGACCTCCTTGCTCGGTGCCGTCGCCGACGATAATCCCGCCATGCGGTGGGAGACCCTGGCCTCGGGCTACGGGCTCGTCGAGGGGCCGACGGTCGACGCGGTAGGAGGCCTCTACTTCAGCGACGTGCTGGGCGGCGGCGTCTACCGCCTGGCCCCCGACGGCCAGGTCGAGACGGTCGTGCCGAAGCGCCGAGGCGTGGGCGGCATCGCGCTCCACGCCGACGGCGGGCTCGTGCTGTCGGGCCGCGACCTTGTGCACGTGCGCGACGGCGAGACCCGCGTGCTCTACGCGATCGACGGCCTCCCGGGCTGGAACGACCTCTGCACCGACCGGTCGGGGCGCGTCTACGCCGGCGCGCTGCGGTTCATGGTGTTCGATCAGGGCGCCGATCCCGTCGCGGGCGAGTGCTGGCGCATCGAGGCCGAGGGTGAGGCGACGGCGCTCTACGGAGGCATCGTGCACGCCAACGGCGTCGCCCTGTCGACCGACGAGGCCCGCATCTACCACTCCGACACCCGGCGGGGCGTCGTCGTCGTGCACGACCTCACCGCCGGCGGCACGGCGATGGGCCGGAGGGAGTGGTCGATGCCTGCCGGCCAGCCCGACGGCATGGCGCTCGACGAGGACGGTTGCGTCTGGGTGGCGGCGGTCGGCGCCGGGAGCGTGGTGCGTCTCACACCCGACGGCGAATGCGATCGCGCCATCGAGGTGCCCGCGAGCTTCGTGACGAGCCTCTGCTTCGGCGGCGACGACCTCCGGGATCTCTGCGTAACCACCGCCGACAACGCCGAGCACCCCGAAGACCGCGGGTCGATCTTCCGCACCCGCGTCGACGTGGCCGGGCTCCCCGTGTGCCCGGCGACGATCTGACTTCACGTTCACCCGAGCACCCGCTTGACCGAATGGTCGAGGGGCGGTGAGATTCCCCGATGAAGCTGCGCCTGGAGCCGTTCGACGAGTACATGCACGCGCTGGAGGAGGCGTCCAACTTCAACGAGTCCATGTACTTCAACGTCTTCGACCCCTCGGAGCGAGTCGGCGGGTTCCTCCGCCTCGGCAACCGGGCCAACGAGGGGTACGCCGAGATGACGACCTGCCTCTACCTCCCCGATGGGCGGGTGGGCTTCATGTTCGCCCGGCCCGAGATCGCCGACAACGACGCATTCGACGCCGGCGGGATGCGCTTCGAGGTGATCGAGCCGTTCGAGGAGCTGCGCGTGTCGTACCGGGGCAAGGTCGCGCTGCTCGACGAGCCGCTCCAGATGGCGAACCCGCGGCAGGCGTTCACCGAGAACCCCTGGGTCGATGCCGACGTCGAGCTTCGCTACCGCGGCGTGTCGCCCATGTGGGGCGGCGAGCCCGTCGAGGACGACGGCTCCCCCATCTGGGAGAACGCCGAGGAGGGCTTCGCCCGCGGGCACTACGAGCAGCACGTCGGCGGGCGCGGCGTCATCCGCGTCGGCGACGAGGAGTGGGAGGTCGACGGCTACGGCCTGCGCGACCACTCGTGGGGGCCGCGCTTCTGGCAGTCGCCGTGGTGGTACCGGTGGCTCACGATGAACTTCGGCGAGGACGCCGGCTTCGTGATCTCGATCGTGACCGCCCGCGACGGTTCCCAGCGCATCGGAGGCGTCGCACTCGACGCCGGCGAGTACCACCACATCGACGACGCCCGGGTGGAGACCGAGTGGGCGGGTGCCGACTCGTACCACCGGCGGATCCGGGCGCGTGCGAGCACCGCCGAGCGCGAGTACGAGATCGAGGGCGAGGTGTTGTCACTCATCCCGCTCCGGAACCGGCGCAAGACGCCGGAGGGCGAGCAGCTCGTGACCCGGATCTCCGAGGGCATGACCGAATGGCGCTGTGACGGGCGCACCGGGTACGGCCTGTCGGAGTACCTCGACCAGATCGTCGACGGGCAGCCGGTCGGCGTCGACGCGTAGGGGCGTCGACGCGGGCTACCAGGAGCCGCCGCCCCCACCGCCTCCGCCTCCGCCGCTGAACCCGCCGCCGCCGAAGCCGCTCGAACCCGACCCCGAGGAGGTCGACGGCGGGGTCGACGTGAGCGTGCCCGCGGTCGAGACGGTGAACCCGTCGATGGCGTAGGCGAACGTCGCGATCGTGAACGGCGTCGTCCCCTGGTACCACGACGACGTATCGGGCGGCTCGTCGTCGAGCCCGGCGAACGCCTTCGCCCACTTGTCGGTGGCGCCGAAGACGATCGCGTAGGGCAGGTACTCGGAGAAGAGGTTCTTGCGTTCTGCGAACCGGGCCCGGTCGGCCTCCGACTCCTCGATGAAGCGGCGGAACCCGTTCGTGCGTCGGAGCACGCCATAGCCCTTGGCGGTGCGCCGCGGCATCCAGTAGGCGCCGATCATGAGCAGGACGCCGAGCAGGACGACGGGGATCGGCCACAGCGCCACTCGAGTGAACGCGACCGCGAGCCCGAACAGCACGCCACCGACGACGAGGGCTGTGAGGCCGAGGGCTCCGTAGCCCAGCCGGACGGCGCCCGGCGGCTTGGTGAACCATCCCTTCGCCATCGCGTCCTCGGCCAGCGCCTCGCGCACCCTGGCCATGCGAGCTGCGAACTTGTAGCGGAGGTCGGAGAGCTCGAGCTCGGTCCCGTCCTCGAACAGGCCTCCCATCAGCGCGCGCTCGTACTCCCGGAGGTCGTCGGGCTCCTTGCGCTTCGTCAGCCTCCAGTCGGGCCGCCGCGGGCTCGCGCCCGGCACCTCCTCGATCACGAGGTAGCCCCGCACGGCGAGGTCGACGATGGTGGCGGTCACGTCGAGCGGGTGGGCGGTGAAGTCGACCAGCGTGCCGACCTGCCCGGGCCGCAGGCCGTCGGGTGGTACGAACTCGACCGGCGTCTCGCCCGGCTCGAACAGCGGGACCGTCTCTTCGTTGCCCGAGGCGGAGCCGAAGGCGGCGTCGACGGGCGAGCCCACGTAGCGTCGGTCGCGGCCGCGTCGGTAGGCGAGGAGCGCGAATCCTCCGATCACGGGCATCAGGAGCAGCGCGAAGCCGCCCACGTTGGCCCGGGTGAGCTGGAAGCCGCGGCCGATCCACCACCGCTCCTCGAGGATCGGCCGGGGAGCTGGCACAGCGCCACGGGGGATCCCGACGACGACGGTGAGGCTCTGGAACGGGAACAGCTCCGCCTGCGAGAAGCGCGCGACCTCACCGTCCGCGCCGGCTTCGCCGCAAGGGAGGGTGGAGCCGGTCGCGCCGCTGAAGCAGGCGACGTCGGTGATGGCCGCCGGCGCCTCGACCCTCACGGTCGCGTCGTCGATGATCACCGACCAGTCGCCGCCGATGGCGTTCCAATAGAGCTCGTCGTGGTCGCGAAAGCCGTTGAGCGCCCCCTCCACGCGGTAGGTGATCTCGTAGCTGTGCTCACCCGTGATCGTGCGGTCGGGGTCGCCGATCTTGATCCGCTTGTCGTTGCCGGTGCTCTCGACGGTGTAGTCGGCGGACGCGCCCTCGGTGGCGCGCACCGAGACGACGTCGAGCGGGTACACGCGGTCGTGGTGGTCCTTCTTCGGGTATCTCACGCGTACCGGGATGTCGCGGAGGATCCCGTGACGGGGCACGACGCCGAAGTCGTAGTCGATCGCCTCCCGCACGAGCAGCGATCCGTCGTCCTCGATGCGGAGGTCGACGTCGTAGCTGGTGATGCGCTCGGTGCCCGTACGGCCGGCGGCAGGCCCGGCCGGAAGGACGACGGCGCTGACCGCGACGCACGCGAGGACCACCAAGCTGCGTCGACGCACGGGCGAGAGGCTAACTGACGGGACCGCAGGTACGGTGCTCACGACTATGACCGGCTCGTCGATCGATGCCGAGGAGCTCGCAGCCGCGGTCGGGCGACACGCCGGCCGTTCCTTCGAGGTCGACGGGCTCCGGCGCCTCTCGGGCGGGGCGTCGCGAGAGAGCTGGTCGTTCGACGCCGTCGCCGATGACGGCACGCGGCACGGGCTCGTGTTGCGGCGCGACCCCGGCGGGTACGGCGGCCAGTCGGACCGCAGCGTCGAGTACGCGCTGCTCGAGGCGGCCGACGCCGGCGGCGTCGCGGTCCCGAAGGTGTGGTTCCTGCTCGAAGCGGACGACGGGCTCGGCTCCGGCTTCGTGATGGAGCGCGTCGAGGGCGAGACCATTGCACGCAAGATCCTGCGCGACGACGGCTACGCCGGCGCGCGGCCGAAGATGGCCCGCCAGTGCGGCGAGCTGGCGGCGCGTACCCACGCGCTCGACCCGACGAGGCTTCCCACCCTTCCCGCGCAACGGGCAACCGAGCAGGTCGACCAGTACCGCGAGATCCTCGACGGCTTCGGCGAGCCCCACCCCGCCTTCGAGCTCGGGCTGCGATGGCTCGCCGAGCACGCTCCTCCCCGCGATGACCGCGTCACGCTCGTGCACGGCGACTTCCGCAACGGCAACTTCGTCGTGGGGCCGGACGGCATCCGCGCCGTCCTGGACTGGGAGCTCGCCCATCGCGGCGACCCGGTCGAGGACCTGGGATGGCTGTGCGTGAAGTCCTGGCGCTTCGGCGCCACCGACCACCGCGTCGGTGGCTTCGGCGACACCGACGAGCTGCTCGCCGGCTACCGCGACGCCGGTGGGGGTGAGGTCGAACCGGAGCGGCTGCGCTACTGGGAGGCGTTCGGGACGCTCAAGTGGGGTGTCATCTGCCAGATCCAGGCGTTCACTCACCTCGACGGGACGGTGCGCTCGGTCGAGCTGGCGGCCCTGGGCCGGCGGGTGGCGGAGATGGAATGGGACCTGCTGGAGCTGATCGCATGACGCTGCAGGACCGGCCGACCACCGCCGAGTTGCTCGAGGCGGTCCGCGAGTTCCTCGAGCGCGACGTGATGCCCTCGGTCGAGGCACGGGTCGCGTTCCACGCGCGGGTGGCGGCCAACCTGCTCGGCGTCCTCGAGCGCGAGCTGACGCTCGGACCGGCGCTGGACGCGGCCGAGCACGACCGCCTGGTCGCGCTCCTCGGTCACGACGGTGACCTGCGGGGGCTCACCGAGGAGCTGGCCGGTCGGATCCGCGACGGCTCCCTCGACGACCGTCGTCCCGAGGTCGTCGGGCACGTCCGCGAGGCGGTGCGGGCGAAGCTGACGGTGGCCAACCCCCGCTACCTCGAGGCGTGAGCGCGTGAGAGCCTGACGCCGTGCGCCTGGCGACCTGGAACGTGAACTCGCTCAAGGCCCGGCTCCCCCGTGTGGAGGAGTGGCTCGAGTACGCGCGGCCCGACGTGGTGTGCCTCCAGGAGACCAAGCTCTCCAACGAGACATTCCCGCAGCTGGCGTTCTCCGCGCTCGGGTACGACTCGGTGCACCACGGACCCGGGCGTTGGAACGGCGTCGCGATCCTGTCGCGGGTCGGGATCGACGACGTCACGACCGGCTTCGAGGCGTCGGGCGAGATGGTCGACCCCTACGAGGGCGACGCCCGCCTGCTCGCCGCCACGTGCGGAGGCGTGCGGACCGTGTGCGTCTACGTCCCCAACGGCCGCGAGGTCGGCACCGAGTTCTACGAGCGCAAGCTGGCGTGGCTCGAGTGCCTCCGCACCTGGCTCCCGGTCGCCGGCGAGCCCACCGACCCGATGGCCGTCCTCGGCGACTTCAACGTCGCTCCCGAGGACCGCGACTTGTGGTCGACCAAGGCGTTCGAGGGCTCGACCCACGTCACCGGCCCCGAGCGCGACGCGGTGGCCGCCCTCCGGGACTGGGGACTTGTCGACGCGTTCCGGGAGCTGTACGACGAGGACGGGCTGTTCACGTACTGGGACTACCGGCGCGGCGACTTCCACGAGCATCGCGGCATGCGGATCGACCTGGTGCTGGTGACCCGGCCGCTGGCCGACCGGCTCACGTGGGGGCTCGTCGACCGCAACGCCCGCAAGGGCAAGCTCCCCTCGGACCACGCCCCCCTGCTCGTCGACGTCGACCTGGCCGCCTGAATCAGGTCCCGCGCGGCTCCAGGCCGGCTCTCCGATACACGTCGTCGACGACCCGCATGTTCGCGACGGCGTCGGCCGGGCCGGTGGGGAAAGGCTCGCGGTCGCGCACGGCCCGCACGAACGCCCGCAGCTGGGCGGTGTAGGTCGGGTCGCCCGGAACCCGCTCACGGCGCGTGCGGGCGGAGGACCGGACCGACAGCCGGTGGAACGACTGGGGCCGGGTCGGGTTCAGGACCCGCATCTCGCCGTCGTCGCCGGTGACACCCAGAGAGATCTTGAGCAGGGTCGACGACCACAGCGCGCACGTCATCCGCCCTGTGCGGCCGTCGGCCCAGCGGAAGTCGGCCTGCATCCACCGGTCGACCTGCGGCGACGACAGCCGCGCCCGCGCGCCGGCCACCTCGGGCTCGGCGCCGGCGAGGAAGCGAAGCTCGTGGATGCAGTAGCACCCCAGGTCCATCGTCGCCCCGCCGGCAAGGTCGTGGCGGTACCGGATGTCCCTGAACAGCGGCAGCGGGATGCACATCCACGACTCGAGGTGGCGGACGGGCCCGAGCTCGCCCGAGTCGACGATCTCCTTCATGCGAGTCGCCAGCGGGTGGTACCGGTAGTGGAACGCCTCCATCACCACCAGCCCCGTCCGCTCCGCCGCCGCCGCGACCTGCTCGGCCTCGGCGGCGTTGGACGTGAGCGGCTTCTCGCAGAGCACGGGCTTGCCGGCGTCGAGCGCGCGGAGCGTCCACTCGCAGTGGAGGGCGTTGGGCAGCGGGTTGTAGACCGCATCGATCTCGGGGTCGGCGAGCAGGGCATCGTAGGTCGCGTGTACGCGTGGGATGCGGTGCTTGCGGGCGAACTTCGCCGCCCGGGCGGGGTTGCGGGCCGCGACCGCCGCCACCTCCACCTCGCTCACGTCCCGCGCCGGCTTGACGAGCGCCGCCGGCGCGATCCGCGCCGCGCCCAGGATGCCCATCCGGAGCGGCTGCCCGGGCGCGTCGCCCGTCATCCGATGGGCAGCACCGGGTCGGCGCCTTCCACGGCGCCGTGGCGGGATGCCATGGCGGCCGCGGCCATCTCCGTGTCGGTGAGCACGAGGAAGCGCCCGGTGCGGATGGCGTCGACGACCGAGCCCGCAAGCCCGCTCGGCGACGGCGCCGCCTCCATCAGCGCCCGCCCCAACTGCTCCATCAGCTCCGCGCCTTCGTCCTGGGCTCGCGGCGGGGCCGAGCCCAGCCGGTCGAGCCAGTTGCGGTCGGAGTCGATGATGCGAGTGTTGAGGAAGCCGGGGCAGAGCACCGACACCTTCACCGCCGAGCTGCGCACCGCCAGCTCATGGAAGAGCACCTCCGACAGGCCGACGACGGCGTGCTTGCTGGTGCTGTAGGGACCCATGAACGGCAGCGCAGCCAGCCCGGCCATCGACGCGGTGTTGACCACGTGGCCCTCGTCCTGCTCGACCAGCGCCGGGACGAAGGCCCGCACGCCGTGGACCACGCCCCAGAGGTTCACGCCCAGCACCCACTCCCACTCCTCGAGCGGCCCCTCCCAGGCCCCGTACCCGTGCCCGCCCACCCCGGCGTTGTTGCACACGACGTGAGCGGTGCCGAAGCGATCGAACGTGGCCCGCGCCAGCTCGTCGACCGACTCCGGGCTCGACACGTCGGTCGGCACCGCGAGCACGTCCGCCCCGCCATCGGCGAGCTCCTTCGCCGCCGCGTCGAGCGCCGCCTCCTCGATGTCGGCCACGACGAGGCTCATGCCCTCGGCCGCGAACCGGTCGGCCAGCGCGCGGCCGATTCCGCTCGCGCCGCCGGTCACGACGGCGACCTTGCCCCTCAGGTCGTCCACGGTTCGTCTCCTCAGGCGAGGTCGGGCAGCTCGGGGTAGGCGCCCTCGAGCTCCGCCCCCCGACGCTCGTCGACCCGTTCAGCGAGATCCGGGTGCGTGGTCACGAGGAACCTGCCGGTGCGGATGGCGTCCACGGCGTGGTCGGCGAGCGCGGCCGGCGGCAGCCCGCCCTCGACCCTGGTCCGGAACAGGTCCCAGACGAATCGCGACCCCGCGTCCTCGGCCGCCGCCGGCCGGGACCCGAACCGGTCGAGCCAGGTGCGGTCGGGGTCGGCGATCGCGGTCTGGATGAACGCGGGACAGAGCACCGAGACCTTCACCGCCGACCCGAGCCCCGCGAGCTCGAGGGCGAGGGCCTCCGACACACCGAGCACCGCGTGCTTGCTCGCCACGTACCGGCCGAGGAAGGGGAAGGCTGTCAGCGCCGCCATCGAGGCGGTGTTGACGACGTGGCCCTCGTCCTGCTCGACGAGGGCAGGGACGAAGGCGCGGATGCCGTGCACGACGCCCATCAGGTTGACACCGAGCAGCCAGTCCCACTCGGCAAGGGGGCCGTCCCACATGGGCCGCATGTGCGAGACCACGCCGGCGTTGTTGCACACCACGTGGGCGGTGCCGAAGCGATCGAACGTGGCCCGGGCGAGCGCGTCGACCGACTCCGGGCTCGACACGTCGGTCGGCACTGCGAGCACGTCGGCGGCGCCATCGGTCAGCTCCTTGGCGGCGACGTCGAGCGTGCCCTCCTCGATGTCGGCCACGACGAGCTTCATGCCCTCGGCCGCGAACCGGTCGGCCAGCGCGCGGCCGATTCCGCTCGCGCCGCCGGTGACCACGGCGACCTTGCCGTCCAGATCGTCCACGCCGCTCCCTCGCCGCGTTGGCTCGATGCCGTGCGGACTCTACGCGCGGCGTAGCTCGGCCGCGAGGTGGTGCTGGAGCGGCTTGCCCATCGCCGCCATCTCGACCACGTACCGCAGCGTGTCGCCGTCGACGTCGAGGGTTCGAGTCACCTCCGCGACCTCCTTGGCCGACGGCGTGCGGACGACGACCGTGCTGGCCAGTGCCAGGTGACCTCCACTGACGGTCCCCTCGTGGACCTCGACGATGCCCGCCGGCTGCGCCAGCACCAGCTCCACGCGACCGCCGGGCCGGGGGCGGAAGTACCCGGCCTCGGCGTGCAGAGGTCGGCCGTCGTCGAGCGCCCAGGTGCGTTGTGTGTAGGCGAGGAACGGCTTGCCCGAGTGCGTGAAGGCGACCTCCTCCTGGTACGTGAAGTCGTCGATCGTCGGGTACACGCCCCGGCCCTCGCCCTTCCAGCGACCGATGAGCGCGGCCAACGGCTCGAGGTCTGGATGGAGCGGGAGGGCGATCGAACCGGTCAAGCGACCGTTGCCTCGGCAAACTCCAGGGCACGCCGCGCCAGCGACGGCACCCCTTCCTCGAGCACGGAGAAGAAGGCGTCATCGCTCGTTCCGGCGCAGAAGCGCGCGTAGGAGCCCTCCATCACGCAGGCCAGCTTGAACAGGCCCAACACGCAGTAGAACGAGAGGTGCTCGAGGTCGCGGCCGGTGGCTGCCGCGTAGCGACCGGCCAGCTCCGCGCGCGCGGGAAGGCCGGTCGCGCCGTCGAGCGCGAAGTTGGCGCTCGCAAGCGGCGCCCTCTCCCCCGGCTCGAGCCACAGTCCGAGCAACCAGCCGACGTCGACGAGCGGGTCCCCGACCGTCGCCTGCTCCCAGTCGAGGACCGCGAGCGGGCACACGGGCAGCCCCCTCGCGAACATCACGTTGTCGAGCTTGTAGTCGCCGTGGATCACGGTGGGTGACTGCATGGGCGGCGTGTGGTCGGCGAGCCAGCGCCCGGCCTCGTCGACCTCGGGGAGATCGCGCGTCTTGTACCGCTCCAGTTGCCCGAGCCAGCGCGGCACCTGCCGCTCGAGGTAACCGTCGGGGCGACCGAACCCGGAGAGCGCGGCCGCCTCCCAGTCGAAGGTGTGGAGGGACGAGAGGAGGTCGACGAGCGCGTGCGCGAGCGCGGCCGGCACCGATGGGTCGCCCGCGAGCTCCTCGGGCACGCGTTCGCGCACGACAACGCCGTCGAGGAGCTCCATCAGGTAGAACGGCGCCCCGATCACGTCGTCGTCGGTGCAGAGCGCGACCGGGCTTGGCACCGGGACCGACGCGCCGTGCTCGGTGAACGCCCGGAGCAGGCGGTGCTCTCGGGCCATGTCGTGGGCGGTGGGCGACAGCGGTGTGCGGGGCGGGCGCCTCAGAGCGAGATCGAGATCGCCGCGCCGCACCCGGAACACCTCGTTCGAGTGGCCGGTGGTGATCCGTTCGACCGTGATCGGCGCCCCGGCCGCGAGGCCCTCACCGTCCATCCACTCCGCGAGCCGCTCGGGATCGACCAGCGGCCGACGATCGTCGGGCACGCCCGATTCTCTCGTGTGACCGAGGTCATCTGGCAATCCCGGGAGCGACGGCGCATGATGACCCGAGCCCTACCCACGATAACCTAACGCTGTTCACCTGGGAGGCTCGCCCGTGCTCCGCCGCCTCGGCCGGTTCGCCGTCCGCCGCCGCAAGGCCGTCCTGGCCGGCACGGCGACCTTCGTCGTGCTCGCGGCCGTCTTCGGCGGCGGTGTCGCCGACCGGCTGGTGTCGGGCGGCTTCGAGGACCCCGACGCCGAGTCGACCCGGGCCGCCGACGCGGTCGAGCGCGAGTTCGGCGAGCAGGACCCCGACCTGATCCTGCTGGTCACGGCCAAGGGCGGGACCGTCGACGGAGCCGAGGTCACCGACCGGGGCAGAGCCCTCACGGACGAGGTCGCGGGCGAGCCGGGCGTGGGCGAGGTCGCCTCCTACTGGAGCCTCGGCGGCGTCGCGCCCCTGCGCAGCGAGGACGGCACCCGGGCGCTCGTGCTCGGCGTGCTCGAAGGCGACGACGACCAGGTCGACGAGGCGATCGAGGGGCTGTCCGAGCGCTACACGCGCGACGACCGCGCGATCCGGGTCGAGGTCGGCGGCTTCGCCGAGGTGTTCCGGCAGGTCAACGAGCAGATCGAGCAGGATGCGCTGCGCGCCGAGCTGATCGCCATCCCGATCACGCTCGGCCTGCTGGTAGTCGTGTTCGGCAGCCTGGTCGCCGCCGGGCTGCCGATCGCGGTCGGCATCGTCTCCATCATCGGGACGTTCCTCGTGCTGCTGGGTGTGTCGTCGTTCACCG
The DNA here is from genome assembly GCA_050743365.1 of Acidimicrobiia bacterium. GTDB lineage: Bacteria > Actinomycetota > Acidimicrobiia > IMCC26256 > JACDBD01 > JBOGFI01. Next base: position 15,004 of record JBOGFI010000032.1, read on the forward strand.
ACGTGTCGATCTACGCCCTCAACATGACGACCGCGCTCGGGCTCGGCCTGGCGATCGACTACAGCCTGTTCATCGTCTCGCGCTATCGCGAGGAGCTCGGGCACGGCCTGAGGCCGCACGACGCAGTCGTCCGCTCGGTCGAGACGGCGGGCAGGACCATCGCGTTCAGCGCGGTGACGGTCGCGGTCTCGCTGGCCGCGCTCCTCGTGTTCCCGCTGGGCTTCCTGCGGTCGTTCGGGTACGCGGGGATCGCAGTGGCCATTCTCGCGGCGACGGCGTCGATTCTCTCGCTCCCCGCCCTCCTCGCCGTGCTCGGGCCGCGGGTCGACTCGCTCACGCTCTGGCGCCGGCACCCCAAGCCGGTGGGCGAGGGCTTCTGGCACCGCATGGCGACTGTGGTGATGCGGCGGCCGCTCCCGATCGCGCTGGTCGTCACCGCGGCGCTCGTCCTGCTGGGCCTGCCGTTCCTGCACCTCCGACTGGGGCTGCCCGACGACCGGGTCCTGCCCGAGGGCATCTCGAGCCGGAAGGTGCACGAGGCCATCCGCGAGGACTTCGCCTCGAACGAGGCGAACGCGCTCCAGGTCGTCGCCACCGGCATCGACCCCGACGAGCGGGCTGCCGAGCTCGTTGGGTACGCCGCCGACCTGTCGCGTCTCGACGGGGTCGCCCGGGTCGACGCCCTCAGCGGCAGCTACGTCGACGGGCAGGAGCTCCCCGTGCCCGAGGCGCTGACCAGGCGCTTCGCCGCCCGCGACGCAACCTGGCTGTCGGTCGTCCCCGCGGTCGAGCCGCTGTCGGCCGCCGGGGAGCGCCTGGCGCAGGACGTGCGTGACGTCGACGGTCCCTTCGACGTGCTCGTGGGGGGCGGGCCCGCCGAGCTCGTCGACGCCAAGGACACGCTGCGAGAGCGGGTGCCGCTCGCGGCTGGGCTGATCGCGCTGGCGACCTTCGTGCTGCTGTTCCTCATGTTCGGGAGCATCCTCGTGCCCGTGAAGGCGCTCGTGCTCAACGTGCTCAGCCTCACCGCCACGTTCGGCGCCATGGTGTGGGTGTTCCAGGACGGCCACCTCGCCGGTCTCCTCGGCTTCACGCCCACCGGCAGCATCGTCGCCAGCATGCCGCTACTGATGTTCTGCATCGCCTTCGGCCTGTCGATGGACTACGAGGTGTTCCTCCTGTCGCGCATCAAGGAGGAGTACGACCGCACCGGCGACAACACGAGGTCGGTCGCGATCGGGCTCGAGCGCACCGGCCGAATCGTCACCGCCGCCGCCCTGCTGATCAGCGTGGTCATGATCGCCTTCGGCACCGCCAGCATCGCCTTCATGAAGCTGTTCGGGCTGGGGCTCACGCTGGCGGTGCTGGTGGACGCGTTCGTGATCCGCGGCACCCTGGTCCCGGCGTTCATGCGCCTCGCGGGCCGCGCCAACTGGTGGGCGCCGGGCCCGCTGCGCCGCTTCCACGACCGCTTCGGCATCGGCGAGCATCAAGCTCCTCCCGCATCGTCCCCGCCCGCCGGTCCGCCCGCCGACGACCGCGTCTCCGAGCCGGTGGGGTCGCGATGACCTCCTCGCGCGGGGCGCCCGCGCTCCGCCCCCGGGCGCGGGCGCCCCGGGGCGAGGGCTCGAAGCTGCGGGAGCTCATCCTCGACGCCGCCGAGCGGCTGCTCGCGCAGAGTGGCGACGAGGACGCCGTCTCGATCCGGGCGATCGCCCGTGCCGTAGGCGTCACGCCGCCGTCGATCTACCTCCACTTCGCCGACAAGGAGTCGCTGATCCTCGAAGTGTGCGAACGGCGCTTCGCCGACTTCGATGCCACCGTGCAGCGCGCCGGCGCCACGACCAATGACCCGATCGAGGCCCACCGTCGCCGCGCCCGCGCCTACGTGCGGTTCGGGATCGAGAACCCCGAGCAGTACCGGATCCTGTTCATGGGGAAGCACACGGCACCCGCTGAGCAGAGCGCCGGCACCGCACCGGGTCGCGCTGCCTTCGAGCACCTCGTCGACACGGTCCGGGAGAGCATCGACGCCGGCGCCTTCGGACGCGACCTCGACCCCTTCATCGTGGCCATCGGCCTCTGGACCGCGATCCACGGTCTGACCTCGGCGCTCATCTCACTGCCCGCGTTCCCCTGGCCCGACGTCGACACGCTCGCCACCCATCTCTGCAACACTCAGCTGCGCGGCCTCGCCGCCTCGCGAAAGGACCAGCCATGAGCACAGCGACCCAGCCGACCAACCGCTACCTCGTGGGAAACTTTGCCCCGGTCAAGGACGAGGTGACCGCCACCGACCTGCCCGTGACCGGCGCCATCCCCGCCGAGCTGCGCGGCCGCCTGCTGCGCAACGGCCCCAACCCGGTCGTCGATCCCGACCCCGCTGGCTACCACTGGTTCACCGGCGACGGGATGCTCCACGCGGTCGAGCTGCGCGACGGGACGGCGGTGTCGTACCGCAACCGCTGGGTGCGCACGGACGGCGCTTGTGCCGCGCTCGGAGAGGACCCCATCCCCGGCCAGCCCGACGACGTGTTCCCCGGTGGGTCGAGTGTCGCCAACACCCACGTCGTCGCCCACGCCGGGAAGATCCTCGCCCTCGTCGAGGTGTGCCTCCCGACGCAGGTGAATACCGACCTGTCGACGGTGGGCCGCTACGACTTCGGCGGCAAGCTGCGCTCGGCCATGACCGCGCACCCGAAGATGGACCGGGTGACGGGAGAGATGCTGTTCTTCGGCTACGACGTGATGGGACCGCCGTGGCTCCGCTACCACGTCGCCGACGCCAGCGGCGCGCTCGTGCGCACCGAGGACATCGACATCGCAGGGCCCTCGATGGTGCACGACTTCGCCATCACCGAGCGCCACGTCGTCTTCTTCGACCTGCCCGTGGTCTTCGACCTGGACCTGGTCGGAAAGCGGCCGTTCCCGGCGGAGTGGAAGCCGGAGTACGGCGCCCGGGTGGGCGTGATGCCGCGGGAGGGCGGAAACGCCGACGTCCGCTGGTTCGACGTCGACCTCTGCTACGTGTTCCACCCGCTCAACGCCTACGACGAGAACGGGGCCGTGGTCGTCGACGTGGTGCGGCACCCGCGCATGTTCGACCAGGACATCCACGGCCCGGGCGAGGGGCCACCGACCCTCGACCGCTGGACCATCGACCTCGCTGCCGGGAAGGTGATCGAGGAGCGCGTCGACGACCGTCCCCAAGAGCTGCCGCGGGTCGACGAGCGCGTCGTCGGGCGGCGGCACCGGTACGGCTACGCGCCCCACTTCGGGGTCGACGACGAGGGCGTCCACTTCGGCGGGTTGCTGAAGCACGACCTGAAGGCCGGGACGACGCAGGTGCGCGACTTCGGGCCCGGGCGGTCGGCGGGCGAGGGCGTGTTCGTGCCCGCGTCGCCGTCGGCCTCCGAGGACGAGGGCTGGGTCCTCACGGTCGTCTACGACGCCGGCCGTGACAGCAGCGACGTCATGATCCTCGACGCCACCGACTTCACCGGCTCCGAGGTCGCCCGGGTCCACCTCCCCCAGCGGGCGCCTAACGGCTTCCACGGCTGGTGGCTGCCCGACGCCGAGCTTCCCTAGCTGGCCCCGCCAGGCGGAGGCGGGGCTTCGAAGAAGGGGTTCGAGGGCGCCGCCCTCGCCGCGAGCACGTCGTCGAGCGCCGGCGCGCCGGCCGCGCCCGCCTCGAGGGCGGCTCGCGTCGCGACGCGGTTGTTGGCATAGACCCGCGGTTCGTCGGCGGCGTCCCAGTCCACCCACACCGCCGCGATGAGCAGGAGCCCGTCGATCTCGGCTGCCGGGATCACGTCGTCGGCCACCGCGTCGGCGACGCCCCCGGCCACGCCGGCCTGGGCCGGGCCCCAGGTGAGCGCGGCGTGACGCTCGCCGCGCACTTCGGCCTTGTTGACGAACAGGGTCATCGGCTTGACCGGGAGGTTGGGCCGCAGCACGGCGACGAACGGCGCGTAGCCGGCCCGGGGTGTCGCCAGGGCGGTGGTCCACGCCGCTTCGACGAGACCGCCCTTGCGCCCGAGCACGGTGTTGACGTGGGCGGCATCGGCGCCGCCGCCCGCGAACCCCTCGCCGATCTGGACCGTGGCGGCGAAACGCCCGGCTTCAGGCACCGCGGCCGTAGCGCACGAGGTTGAGCAGCTCCGAGCTCATCGTCCCCGGCTTCGTGTCGTAGGCGAGCAGCGCCACGAGGCGCGCCTCTTCCCCCTCGACGGGTGTGACCCGGTCGACGGAGTGGCGCCCCTCGAAGAGCATGAGCGTGCCCGGGTCCATGGGCACGTGCACCACGCCGTCCCCGTCGGCGCCGCGCAACACCGCGCCGACGTCGTCGTAGCGCTCGTCGCCCGGCGCCCGGATCATCGGGACGTACTCGAAGTCGCCACCCGCAGCGGCGTCCTGGAGCGCGATCGAGACGACGAAGTCGGTCTGGTCGAAGTGCCACCACAGCTCGTCGCCGCCGGTCATCACGGCGAGGTTCAGCGCGCCCAGTGGGTCGGCGTAGCGGTAGAGGCGGGACTTGCCGAGCGCGGCGGCAGGAAGACCATCAGCGGGTCCCACTCGTCGAGCCGGCGAATCACCGACTCGGGTGGGAACAGGTCGTAGGCCACGGCGCCGAGCGCGGTCGGGCCGGTGAGCGTGCGCGCATGGCCTCGGGGCCACGACTCGTCGGGAATCTCGAGGTAAGCGGTGCCGGTGGGGACCTCGCTGTGATGGGCGAGCGGCGCCAGGTCGCGCGACTCCTCGACGGCGCCCTCGACGGCCTCGTCGGTGAGGAAGCCCGCCAGGATGCAGCATCCCCTCTCGTCGAGCTGCTCCCCCCCGGGCAGTCGCGGGCCAAGGCCTGGAACGCGTCGCTCCCGGGGTCGGCGACCCGGTAACGGCCGAGGTCGATGAGATCGGCGGGATCGCGGCCCACCCCGCTCACGTCCCCGGGTTCGAGAGGAGCTCGAGCTGGATGTTGTCGGGGTCGCGGAACACGAGCACCGACCCGTAGGGCGCCTCCGCGATCGGGGTGTAGGTCACGCCGCGCTCGTCCAGGTGACGCTCCCACTCCTCGAGCGCCGCCCGGCTCGGCACCAGGAACGACAGGTGGTCGAGCCCGATGCGCATCTCGTCGAAGCGCGGCTGGCCGCCCGAGCCGTGCCGGTTGAGGCACACCATGTTGACCAGGCCCTGATGCGACATCACGACCATGGCGTGATCGTCGCCGTCCTCCCGGACGACCTCGTTGAACCCGAGCACGTCGGTGTAGAAGGCGAGGCTGCGGTCGAGGTCGGCGACGGTCAGGTCGATGTGCGACACGCCGCTGATCTCGGGCACGGCGGTCAGCTCCTCGACTTCAGCGCCTCGATGAGCTTGGGGACGACCTTGTGGGCATCGCCCACCACGCCGAGGTCGGCGATCCCGAAGATGGGCGCCTCGCCGTCCTTGTTGATGGCGACGATGTTGTCGGAGCCTTTCATGCCCACCATGTGCTGGGTCGCGCCCGAGATGCCGATGGCGATGTAGACCTTGGGCTTCACCGTCTTGCCGGTCTGGCCCACCTGCTTCGCGTACGGCACCCAACCGGCGTCGACGATCGCCCGCGACGCGCCGGAGGCGCCCTTCAGGACCTTGGCCAGCTCCTCGACGAACGGCTCGTAGTGCTCGGCGCCGCCCAGGCCGCGGCCACCCGACACGACGACGTCGGCGTCCTCGAGCTTCGGCCCCTCCCGCTCCTCCACGTGGTGGTCGAGCACCTGGGCCTCGGCGGCCCGGCCGGCGTCGACGCCCTCGACCTTCGACACCGAGCCGGCGCCGTCGCCGCCCGGCTCGGCCGCGAACGACTTGGGCCGGAACGCAGCCAGGTAGGGCTTGGGGCCCTCGAAGGTCGCCTTGACGATCGTGTTGCCACCGAAGATGGCGGTAGCGACGGTCACCTTGTCGCCGTCGACCCCGATCTCGGAGCCGTTGGTGAGCACGGGCAGGTCGAGCTTCGCCGACAGGCGGGCGAGGGCGTCGCGCCCGTCGTAGCTCTGGTCGAAGAGCACGAGGTCGGGCTGGTGCTCCTCGACCAGCTTCGCCAGCACGGCACCGCCGATCACACCCGTGAGCGCCGTCCCGGGGTCGGCCGCGTACACCGTGGCGGCGCCGTACTCGCCGAGCTGCGGCGCGATGGCGTCGGCGTCGGGGTGCACGAGCACGGCCTCGACGGTGTCGCCGAGCTCGCGCGCCTTGGTGAGCAGCTCGAGGCTCGCGCTGGACGCCTTGCCCTCGTCGCCCTCCGCGAACACCCACACCTTGGGGATTGCCATCGAACGCTTCCTCCTCGTTCGTCGGGCTCGCTCGCCGGCCGGGATACCGCTAGATGACCTTGAGCTGCTCGAGGAAGGCGACGATCCGCTCGTGGGCGGTGCCGTCGTCCTCGATCTTCTCGCCCGCCTCGCGCTCCGGCGCCGCCTCGATCGACACGATCGCCTGCCGGGCGCCGGCCCAGCCGACCTGGTCGCCCGAGAGACCGAGGTCGGCCACCGCGACGTTGTCGACGGGCTTGTTCTTCGCCGCCATGATCCCCTTGAACGACGGGTAGCGCGGCTCGACCACACCCGCGGTCACGCTGACCACCGCGGGCAGAGAGGACTCGACCATGTCGTAGCCGGCCTCGGTCTGGCGCTGGATCGTCACCTTCCCGTCGCCCACCTCGACGTGCTTGGCGAAGGTGAGCGACGGCCAGCCCAGCAGCTCGGCGACCTGGGCCGGGATCGTGCCCGTGTAGCCGTCGGTCGACTCGGTCGCGGTGAGCAGGAGGTCGACGTCGCCCGCCCGCTCGACCGCCTTGGCAATCACCTTGGCCGTGGACAGCGCGTCGGAGCCCGCCAGCGCGGGGTCGGAGACGAGGATGGCCTTGGCCGCGCCCATCGCGAGCGCGGTGCGCAGGCCCGAGACCTCGTCGTTCGGCACCATCGAGACCAGGGCGACCTCGCCGCCGCCGGCCTTGTCGACGAGCTGGAGCGCCATCTCGACGCCGTAGGCGTCGGAGTCGTCGAGGATGAGCTTGCCCTCCCGCTTGAGGGTCTTGGTGTCGGGGTCGAGCTCGCCCGGGGTGGCCGGGTCGGGGATCTGCTTCACGCAGACGAGGACGTTCATGGCGCTCCTGTTCCCGAGAGGGACCGGCCGTGATTCTGGCCCGAACTCCCCCGGCGTGCGAAACCGCCCGGATCAGGTGACGTCGCGGCGGGCGAAGACCAGGAGGGTGGCCGCCACGAACACGGCGAGGTATCCGGCGAGCAGCAGGGCGGCGCCGGGAACCGACCGCACGACGTCGTCGAGCTGTTCCCCCGTGAGGACGATCGCGAGGTTCTCCGCGAGGTACCAGGCGTTCCAGCCCGGCCGCAGCCCGCGCAGGATCTGCTCGACGATGACGATGTAGCCGAGCACGAAGCCCAGGGCGGCGGTCGTGTTCTTGCCGACGGTGGCGATGCTCCCGCCCAGGACCGCGCAGCCGCCCGTGATCAGGGCGCCGCGCAGCAGGAAGCCGGCGAGGCTCCGGTAGAACTCGTCGTCGGCGCCCTCGGTGGTGCCGCGCACGATCGCCGCCGGCGCCAGCGCGCCCGCGAGCAGAACCTCGAGCACGAGGAAGATCGCGCCGGCGACCACGCCCGCGGCGACGAGCTTGGCGCCGATGACACGCGTACGCCGCGGCTCCCAGGTGAGGAGCGTCGTGATCGTGCCCGCCTTGTACTCGGCGCCGACGAAGGAGGCTCCTCCCAGCAGCGCCATGAGCAGGAACACGAAGGAGACGCCGCCGATGATGGCGGCGTCGTCGCTCTCGTCGAACTCGCTCGTCCAGATGTCGCCGGGAGAGAAGGCGTCGAGGGAGTCAGGGTCCGAGGTGGCAAACGCGCCGATGGCGATGACCACGATGCCGAGCAGCGCGAGCAGCACCAGCACCCGAACCAGGCGCCGGGCCAGCGCCCGCCGGACCTCGATCGCGAGGACGGCGGTCACGCCCGGCCCTCCGCCGCCTCGCCCTGTGTGAGCTCGAGGAACACCGTCTCGAGGTCGACCTCCTCGGGACCGAGCTCGCTGACGTACATCCGGGCCTGCGCGAGCACCTCGGTGACGCGCGCTCCGTTCTCCGGCGCGAGCGCCACGAAGATTCGGTCGCCGTCGCGCGACGCGTCCATGCCGGCTGAACGCAGCGTCTCGACCGCGGCGTCGACCGGCTCCACCCGCACGACCAGACGAGAGGTGCGATCGCGGGCGAGCACGTCGCCGACGGTGCCGGCCGTCACGAGTCGGCCCCGGGCGAGGATGGCGACCTGGTCGCACATCTGCTGGACCTCGCCCAGCAGGTGGCTCGACACGAACACGGTGCGGCCCTCCGACCCCAGGCGCCGGACGAGGTCGCGGACCTCCTTGATCCCGGCGGGGTCGAGGCCGTTGGCGGGCTCGTCCAGGATGAGCACGTCGGGGTCCTTGAGCAGCGCCGCGGCCAACCCCAGACGCTGCTTCATGCCCAACGAGTACGTGCGGAAGGGTGAGCCCGCCCGCGACCCGAGCATCACCTGGTCGAGCACGTCGTCGACCCGCGCCCGGCCGATCCCCTCGAGACGGCCGAGCAGCTCGAGGTTCCGTCGGCCCGAGAAGTTCGGGAAGAACTGCGGTGTCTCGACCATCGACCCGACCCGCCCGATCACCGACGCAAGGCGGCGGCGGGGGTCGGCGCCGAGCAGGCGGACCCGGCCGCCGGTCGGGCGCACGAGGTCGAGCAGGCAGCGGATGGTCGTCGTCTTGCCCGAGCCGTTGGGGCCGAGGAACCCGAACACGCCTCCCTCGGGCACGCTGAGGTCGAGCCCGTCGACCGCGAGGGTCGGGCCGCCGCGCAGCCGGTGGTAGACCTTGCGCAACCCCTGCAGCTCGATCACGGCCATGCGGGTCGCATCCTACGGCTGGCGCTACCGCCGCCGATCGGACCGACAGGAACGTCCGGCGGTAGCGTCGCGATCTGCATGCGCGCCGTCACCGAAACCGAGCTTGTGGTCGTCGGCGCCGGGCCCGCCGGTTCCGCCGCTGCCGTCACCGCCCGCCACCTCGGCCTCGACGTCGTGATGGTCGAAAAAACGACGTTCCCGCGCGACAAGGCTTGCGGCGACGGCCTCACCACCGGCGCGCTGCGCCTGCTCGAGCGACTGGGGCTCCAGCTCGAGGCGCTGCCGGGGTACGCGACGGTGCGGGAGACGATGCTCGTCTCCCCCAGCGGCCGCACCGTATCGCTCCCACTCCCGGGTGGCGGCCAGTACGCGGGCGTGGTACCGCGCGCGGAGCTCGACGCGGCCCTGGTCGCGGTGGCCCGCCGGTGCGGCGCGCACGTACGCGAGCGCGCGGGCGTGGTGGGGATCGACGTCGGGCCCGAGCTCGTCACCCTTGGGCTCGGCGACGGCACCAAGGCGCGCGCTCCGTTCGTGGTCGCGGCCGACGGCCACTTCTCGACGGTCCGGCGGCTGCTCCACCCCGACGCCCCCGCCGACCTCGGCACCTGGCACGCGTTCCGTCAGTACTTCCGGGGAGTCGACGACCCGCGGCTGTGGGTGCTGTTCGAGGAGGACCTGCTGCCGGGCTATGCGTGGGTGTTCCCGCTGCCCGACGGCCGCGCCAACGTGGGGTTCGGCGTTCCCCGCCGCGCCGGAGTCCACGGGAAGGCGCTGAGCGCGAAGTGGCGCCATCTCCTCGACCACTCCTCCCTGCGCGCCGCGATCGGCCCCGCGGCCGAGCCCGATGCGCCGCACCGGGCGTGGCCGATCCCGGCCGGGTTCGACCGAGCCCGCTGCGCCGATGGACGGGTGCTCTTCGCCGGCGACGCCGCCGCGGTGGTCGACCCGATGACGGGCGAGGGCATCGCCCAGGCGCTCGAAACCGGGATCGCCGCCGCACACGCGGTGGCCGCGGGCGGGGACGCGCCGGCCGTCGCCGCCCGCTACCGACGCGCCGTGCAGCGCGCCCTCGGCACCGACCTCCGCTTCGCCGCCCGGCTCCAGCGGGTCCTCGCCTCGCCGCTCGGCGCCCGGGCGGCGCTGCGCGCCGTCGACCTCACGGCGTGGACGCGTCGAAACTTCGCCCGCTGGATGTACGAGGACTACCCCCGCGCCCTTCTCCTCACCCCGCGACGCTGGCGCCGGCACGCGCTCACCGGCCCCGGCGCCTACCGCGCCGCCGCGTGACGGCGAGCCCAGCATCATCGCCCGCTTGACCAGCCGGTCAAGGGACGGGGACACTCGTCGGTATGAGCATCGACTTCACCCTGCCGCCCGACGTCGAGGAGATCCGCAAGCGCGTCCGCGCGTTCATGGACGCCGAGGTGCGACCGGCCGAGGAGAAGCTCTACGCCAACGCCAGCATTCCCCACGAGCCCGACCGCGGCGATGTGGTGCGGATGATCGTCGAGCTGCGCCAGAAGGCCAGGGAGTGGGAGGTCTGGCTCCCCCACATGCCCGCGGAGTGGGGCGGGCTGGGGCTCTCGATCACCGCGATGGCGTTCGTGTCGGCCGAGGCGGCCCGCACCCGCTTCGGGCCGTTCATCCTCAACGCCCAGGCGCCCGACGAGGGCAACCAGCACACCCTCCTCCACCACGCCACCGACGCCCAGAAGGAGAAGTACCTCCGTCCGCTGCTCGAGGGCCGGGTGCGCTCCTGCTTCGCCAAGACCGAGCCCGAAGTCGCCGGGTCCGACCCGACCGGCATCCGCACGACGGCGGTGCAGGACGGCGACGAGTGGGTGGTCAACGGCCACAAGTGGTTCATCAGCGGGGCCAAGGGCGCGACGTTCGCCATCCTCATCGCCAAGACCGACCCCGATGCGGACCCGCCGCAGGCGTCGAACACCGCGTTCCTCGTCGACCTCCCCGCCGACGGGTGGGAGATCGTGCGCGACATCGACACGATGGCCGGCCACGGGAACCAC
>JBOGFI010000033.1:0-12593 GCA_050743365.1 Acidimicrobiia bacterium
ACGGTGCCGAAGCCGGGCACGCTGTGGCCGCCGCCGCGCACGGCGAGGTCGGCACCGCTGTCGCGGGCGAGCTCGACCGCGGCGATGACGTCGGCGGCGTCGGCGCACCGCACGACAGCCGCCGGGCGGCGGTCGTGCATGGCGTTGTAGACCTTCCGGGCCTCGTCGTAGCCCTCGTCGTCGGGGCCGAACACGCCGCCCCGGACGCGCTCGCGCAGGCCGTCGATCGTCAGCTCGGTCATGGTGATCCCCCTGTTCCCGTCGCATCGGGTTCTCGTAGGAGTGTGCGGGTCGACGGGGCTCCCGTCTAGGTACTCGTACACAGAGGGCGGGAGCTCAGCGAGCCCGGCGGGCGAGGGCCTCCAGGTCGACGACGACGACCGTCCGCCGGCCGGTCTCGACCCAGCCCCGGGCCCGGAAGACGGCGAGGGCCTTGGCCACCGCCTCCCGGGAGCGGCCCGTGAAGCCGGCGAGCTCGTCCTGGCTCAGCCGCAGGGCGATCCGAACGCCCCCGCCCGGGCGCGGCTGCTCGCCGAAGCGGCGCGCCAGCTCGACCAGACGCCGTGCCACCCGGGCCTCGGTGGCGACCGCGCCGAACTCGATCCGCTTGCGGTCGGCGTCCCGGAGGCGTCCGGCCAGCTCCTCGATCAGGGCGAGGGCGAGGCGCGGCCGGCCGGTCAGCAGCGAGCGGAACGCGTCCGCCGGGATCACGATCGCCTCGACGGGCTCGAGCGCGTACCCGGCCGCCGAGCGCGGCTCGCCGTCGATGGCGGAGAGGTCGCCGAGCAGGTCGCCGGGACCGCGCACGGCCAGCACGACCTCCCGGCCGCCCCGGTCGGCGAAGCAGATCTTCACCCGCCCGGACCCGACGGCGAGCACGTGGTCGGCGTGCTCCCCCTCGAGGAACAGCGGCGCGTCCTTGGCGAACCGCGTGGGCGTGCCGAGCGCCAGCAGCGCGCCCAGGTCGTCGTCGGCGAGCCGGTCGAGGAGCGAGCCGGGCTCGTACGTCACGACGCCCGGCTTTCCACCGGCGCGGCCTCGGCGCGGGCGTGGCCGGGGGCGACCTCGGCGATCGCTATCCCGACAAGGATCACCGCGGCACCCACGAGCTTGGCCGTGCCCAGCCGCTCACCCGCCGCGTACGCGGCGATGCCGGCGAACACGGGCTCCATGAGCAGGACGAGCGCGGCCCGGCTCGGGCTGACGCGCCGCTGGCCGTAGAGCTGGAGGCTCAACGCCACCGACGAGCACGCCACGCCGGTGAATGCGACCGCGAAGAGCGCCAGGGCGGTGAGCTCGCCCAGGCCGGTGACAGCGGTGGCGGGCACGGACACGACGGCGAGGACCGCCATCTGCACGGTCATGAAGGGGATCGTGTGCAGGCGGTTGGCGTACGCGCCCTGGTACACGATCCAGCCGGCGAACGAGAGCGCACACAACAGGGTGAGCAGCTCGCCCTTGCCGAGCGCGAGCTCGGCGCCGGTGAGGAAGAAGAGCCCGACGGTCGCGACCACGATCCCCACGCACACGCCCGGCGGAGGGAGCCGGCGGCGCACCACCGCCTCGATGATCGGAGTGAAGACCGCGTAGAGGCCGGTGATGAACGCCGACGTCGACGACTCCGTGTACTGGAGGCCCACGGTCTGGGAGGTGTACCCCGCGAACAGCAGGATCCCCGCGACGGCCCCCGCCCGCCACAGGGAGCGGCGGTCGAGCGCGGCCCCGCGACGGCTGATCGCGAACGCGAACGGCGCCACGGCGAGTGTGCCGATGGAGAAGCGGAGGGTGACGTAGGCGGTCGGGGTGATGTCCTCGAGCGCGTCCTGGACGAGGATGAACGTGACGCCGAAGAGGAAAGCCGCGAGGACCAGCGCGCCCTCGGCGGCGAAGCGTCGGTCGTGCAAGCGCTACCCGGGCCAGCGGTTGGTGATCGGGAGGCGACGGTCCTTGCCGAAGGCCTTGGGCGACACGCGAACGCCGGGCGGCGCTTGGCGGCGCTTGTACTCGCTGCGGTCGACGAGGCGGGCCACGCGCCGCACCTGCTCGGGGTCGAAGCCGGCCTCCTCGAGCTCGGCCACCGAGAGGTCGCCCTCGACGTAGCCCTCGAGGATCGGGTCGAGCTGGGCGTAGTCGGGGAGGGAGTCGCTGTCGCGCTGGCCCGGTCGCAGCTCGGCGCTGGGCGGCTTCTCGAGCACGGGCTCGGGCACCAGGTCGCGCCCGGCGCGCTCGTTGCGGTCGCGCGCCAGCGCATACACCAGCATCTTGGGAACGTCCTTGATCACGGCGAAGCCCCCCGCCATGTCGCCGTAGAGGGTGGAGTACCCGGTCGCCAGCTCGCTCTTGTTGCCGGTGGTCAACACGAGCGCCCCGAACTTGTTGGACAGAGCCATCAGGATCGTGCCCCGCACGCGCGCCTGGAGGTTCTCCTCGGCGAGGCCGGGTTCCGTGCCCGCGAACGGCTCGGCCAGCATGTCGAGCAGCGCGCCGTGGGCGGCCTCGATGGGCACGGTCGACGTGCGGAGGCCGAGGTTGGCGGCGAGGGTCTCGGCGTCGGCCACGCTGCCGAGGCTCGAGAACCGCGACGGCATGAGCACACCGAGCACGCGCTCGGGACCGAGGGCATCGCTCGCGATCGTGGCCACGAGCGACGAGTCGATCCCTCCCGACAGTCCGATCACCACGTCGGTGAAGCCGTTCTTCTGCACGTAGTCGCGGGTGCCCAGCACGAGCGCCTCGTACACCTCGCGCACGGGCGGCAAGGTGGGCTCGACACGCGGCGGCGTCGCCCGCTCGGAGAGGTGGGCCTCGCTGACGCGAACCTCGGGGAGCGGCGCGGCCCCCACCCGACCGCGCGGGTCGAGCAGCCGGCGGCGGAATGCGGGCCGCACGTCGACGTCGACCACGAGCAGGTCCTCGGCGAACTGCCTGGCCCGGGCAACTAGGCGGCCGCCCTCGTCGAAGAGCATCGACGCGCCGTCGAAGACGAGCTCGTCCTGGCCGCCGACGAGGTTCGCGTACAGCAACGGGACACCGGCGTCGGCGGCGCGTGTGGCGAGCATCGTCTCGCGCTCGCGTAGCCGACCGGCGTAGTACGGCGAAGCGTTGATGTTCACGACGAGCTCGGCGCCGGCAGCGGCCTGGGTGGTGATCGGGCCGTGCGGGCTCCAGGCGTCCTCGCATACCGAAACGGCGACCCGGACGCCGCCGACCACGAACAGTGGGCCGTCGACGGTGGAGGGCTCGAAGTAACGCTCCTCGTCGAACACGGCGTAGTTGGGCAGGAGGTGCTTGTGATAGATGCCCTGCACCTTGCCGTTGGCGCACACGGCCGCGGCGTTGTAGAGATCGCGCGCGGCATGCGGGAAGCCGATGACCGCGGCGGCCCTCGCGGTCCGCGCCGCGACCTTCTCCAATACCTCGTGGGCCGCCTCCACGAACGCCGGGCGCAGGAGCAGGTCCTCGGGCGGGTAACCGGTGACGGCGAGCTCGGGGAAGGCGACGAGATCGCAGCCGGCGTCGTCGGCCCGCTCGTACACCTCGAGGATGCGCGTGGCGTTCTCCTCGAGGTCGCCGACGACGAGGTCGAGCTGGGCTGCCGCGACCCGGAGACGGGGCATGGCACCAGGATACGGTGCCTCCGCGATGGAGGCAGCGCCGATCCTGAACGAGGCGATCGACCGCGCGGCGGATCCGAGCCTGGCGCGCGCCGTGCTCCAGCGCGTGGCGGAGGCGCACCCGGAGCTCGCCGACGAGCTCTCGGGCGACCCCCTCCTGCGGGACGCCCTCGTCGCGATCGCCGTCGCCTCCCGGTCGTTGTCGGCCGCGATCGTGAACGACGCTGCGCTGCTCGAGCCACTCCGCGACGAGGGCGGCTTCCGCGTCGAGCGCAGGGTCGAGGACTACCGGTCGTCGGTACGCGACGCCGCTGCCGGCGGCGGCGACCCGGCCGGCGTGCTCCGGCGTTGGAAGCGGCGGGAGCTGCTGCGCATCGCGGCGCGGGACCTCCTCGGTGCCGCCGACCTGCCGGCGGTCGGGCGCGAGCTCGCCGCCCTGGCCGAGGTGTGCCTGGGCGCCGCGGTCGACATCGCCGCACCGACCGACCCGCTGGTGGTGATCGGCATGGGGAAGCTGGGCGGCGGCGAGCTCAACTACGCCAGCGACGTCGATGTCCTCTTCGTGCACGACGGCGACGCCCAAGAGGCCGAGCGGGCCGCCCGCACCGTCCTCGGCGTCATGACCGCGCCCACCGAGGACGGCATCGTGTTCCGCACCGACGCCGACCTCCGGCCGGAGGGACGGGACGGGCCGCTCGCGCGCAGCCTCGATGCCTACGAGGCGTACTGGGAGCGCTGGGCCCAGACGTGGGAGTTCCAGGCGCTCATCAAGGCCCGGCCGGTCGCCGGCGACCCTGACCTCGGGAAGCGGTTTACCGAAGCGGCCCGCCCGCGCGTCTGGCCGGACGTGCTCGATCCCGACGCGGTGCGTGAGGTGCGGGCGATGAAGGCCCGCGCCGAGAGCGAGACGGAGCGAAGGGGTCTCACAGAGCGCGAGCTGAAGCGCGGGCGGGGCGGCATCCGCGACATCGAGTTCGCGGTGCAGCTGCTCCAGCT
Source organism: Acidimicrobiia bacterium (assembly GCA_050743365.1). GTDB lineage: Bacteria > Actinomycetota > Acidimicrobiia > IMCC26256 > JACDBD01 > JBOGFI01. Next base: position 4,611 of record JBOGFI010000033.1, read on the forward strand.
CGTGCACGGCCGGCACGACGAGTCGGTGCGCTCGGGCAACACTCTCGACGCGCTCGACGCGCTGGCCGACGCGGGTTACGTCGAGCCGCGTGACGCCGCCGAGCTCGGCGACGCCTACCGCTCCCTCCGTACGGTCGAGCACCGGCTTCAGCTGTACGACGAGCAGCAGACGCACACGCTCCCCGCAGACACGACCGCGCGGACCCGCCTGGCGCGCGTGCTCGGCTACCGCGATCGCGGCGACGAGTCCGCGCTCGAGCAGTTCGAGGCGGACCACCGCGCGCAGCAGGCACGCGTCCGCTCGATCCACGAGCGGCTGTTCTTCGCCCCGCTGCTCGACACCCTCGCGGGCGCCGGGCCACTCACGCTCGAGGCGGTCGAGGAGCGCCTGGCCGCGTTCGGCTTCCTCGACATCGCCTCGACCCGCGCCGCGCTGCGCGAGCTCGCCCGGGGCCTGACCCGCCGATCGAAGCTCATGCAACAGCTGCTCCCGGTCATCCTGGGATGGCTCTCGGTCGCGCCCGATCCCGACCTCGGCCTGCTCCAGCTCCGCCGCCTCGCCGAGGGGCCGGCCCGCTCGGCGTCACTGGCAACCACCTTCCGGGACTCGCCCGGGGCGGCCGAGCGCGCCTGCCGCCTACTCGGGTCGAGCCGCGTCGTCGGGGACGCGCTCCGCCGCCAGCCCGATTTCGTCGAGGTGCTCGGCCAGGACGCGGCGATGGAACGAGAGAAGAGCTCGGCCTCCCTGGTCGAGGAGGCGCTGGGCACGCTCACGTGGCGCGGCGGCAGCGAGGAGCGGCGCGAGGGCTTGCGACGCTTCAAGCGACGGGAGCTGCTCCGGATCGCAGCGCGCGACGTCCTCGGGTTCGCCGGGGTCGAGGTCGCCGGGCGCGAGCTCGCCGGCCTGGCCGACGCGTGTGTCGAGGCGGCGCTGCGGATCCTGGAGCCCGCGGTCCCCTTCACTGTGGTCGGGATGGGCCGGTTCGGCGGCGGCGAGCTGTCGTATGCGTCCGACATCGACGTGCTGTTCGTCTACGAAGGTGACACACCGGCGCACTTCGACGCCGCCGAGCGCACCGCCGAGAGCCTCATGCGCTTCATCGGCGCCACCACCGCCGAGGGCCAGACCTTCCGCATCGACGCCAACCTCCGCCCCGAAGGCAAGCAGGGCCCGCTCGCGCGGTCACTGGAGGGGTACCGCAGCTACTACGAGCGCTGGGCGCGCACCTGGGAGTTCCAGGCGCTGCTCAAGGCCAGGCCCGTCGCCGGCGACCCCGAGCTGGGGTCTCGCTTCGGCGCGCTGATCGAGCCGTTCGTGTACCGCGACCCGTTCCCCGACGACGAGGTACGTGAGGTACGGCGCATGAAGGCCCGAATCGAGCGCGAGCGCATCCCGCCGGGTGAGGACCCCCAGTTCCACCTCAAGCTCGGCCGCGGGTCGCTCTCCGATGTGGAGTTCGCGGTCCAGCTTCTCCAGCTCGTGCACGGGGCGGCGCGCCCCGAGGTGCGGGCTCCGTCGACGATCGAGGCGCTGCACCAGCTGCGCGACGCCGGCCTCCTCGACCGCGCCGACGCGAGCGCGCTCGAGGAGTCGTACCGGCTCTGTGAACGGGCCCGCAACGCCCGCTATCTCCTCACCGGCTCGCCCGGGGACGCGCTGCCCACCGACGGTACCGAAGGCGAGAAGCTCGCCCGTCTGCTCGGCTACCTGCACCGGCCCCAGGCGACGCTGCGGGCCGACTACCGGCGCGTGACCCGCCGCGCCCGCAGGGTGGTCGAGCGGGTCTTCTACGGGCAGGAGGTCTGACAGCAGAGGGTGGGGGGACGGTTCGCGTCTACTTGCAGGTGGCGCCGACGGGGATGGTCAGGCCGACGGCCTCGAGCGGGTCGACGAGCCCGTAGCCGTACTCCTGGTCGGGCGCCAGCACCGGCGTGCCCAGGTCGTCGGCGGTGCGGATCAGCTGGGTGCAGACCTCGACGGCGGTGTACGCGGGGTGCGCGGCCTTCACGAGCGCAGCCGCGGCCGCCACGTGCGGGCTCGCCATCGAGGTGCCGGCGGCCGTGCGGTACGAGGAGGCGTTGTCCTTCCACGTCGAGAGCACGGCGACGGCGGCGTTGCTGCTGGGCTCGCCGCCGGGCGCCGCAAGGTCGAGGTAGTCGCCGGTCGTCGAATAGCTGGCTCGGGCGTTGGCGGCGGTGTTGGTGGTCGCCCCGACCCCGATGACCTCGGGGAACGCCCCGGGGTAGCTCGGAGCGTTGCCGTCCAGGGCGCTGTTCCCGGCGGAGGCAACGACCACCACCCCCAGACTCCGGGCGTACTGGATGGCCTCCTGCTGCGACGACGTTGCGAACGGCCCGCCCAGGCTGAGGTTGATGACGGTGGCGCCGTTGTCCGCCGCCCAGGTGATCCCGTTGGCGACGTCGGAGCTCCACCCCGCGCCGCTGCCACAGAGCACCTGGACCGGGAGGATCTTCACGCCCGGCGCGGCGCCGGCGATGCCCTTGGCGTTGTTGGCCACGGCGGCGATGATCCCCGACACATGGGTGCCGTGCCCGTTGGGGTCGGTCGTGCCGCCCGACCCCGAGAAGGCGGTGGCGCCGTCGTTGCTGTGCAGGAAGTAGGCGCCCACCAGCACCTGGCCCGCCAGGTCCTCGTGGTCTGCCTTCACACCGGTGTCGATGACCGCCACGGTCTGGCCCGCGCCGCCGTCGGCGGCCGCGGCCCACGCGTCCTCGAACTTCACCTTGTCGAGGGCCCACTGCTGGGGCCGGGACGGGTCGGTGCTCACGTCGTTGACCTGGACCGGAGCATCGACCTCGACCGCCACCAGGTTGCCGTCGGCGGCCGCCTGCTCCGCCACCGCGGCCGCCTCGTCGGCGGTCCCCACCTCCGTGCTGGTGATCTCGGGCCTACCGGCGGTGTCCTCCACCGTGACCAGCGGGATCTCACCGCTGCTGGTGCGCACGTCGCTCGCCGCCACCGCCTCTCGCGCGAGCTCGCCCGCCTCTCCGGGCGGCACCGGCGCCCCGTCGCTCACCGGCGGGGCGGCGCTGTCGCCACCCACGGACCCGAGGCTCTGGCACGGAGCTGGGGGTGGAGGCGGCGGGGGCGGAGGCGGAGGCCCGCCGAAGCAGGCGGCAAGGAGGAAGGAGGCGAAGGCACCTGCCACCGTCAGTCGGAGGAGCCCCGGGCGGCGGACGGCGCGCGACGACACCATTACCTACCTATCGGCGGGGCGGCACCCGGGCTTGAGCGCGATCACGGGATTTCTCTCGGCACCGGCCCGACCTGCCTCATAGGCGAAGCAGAGTAGCCGGGGCATCGCCGCTCGGGCGCCGGGTATCCCGGCGCCCGAGCGAGTGCGACCAGACTAGATGTCGTAGTAGAGGTAGAACTCCCACGGGTGGGGGCGGAGGCGCACCGCGTCGATCTCGCTCTCGCGCTTGTACTCGACCCAGGTCTCGACCACGTCGGGCGTGAACACTCCGCCGGTGAGGAGGAACTCGTGGTCGGCCTCGAGCGCGGCCAGGCTCTCGTCGAGCGAGCCCGGCACCTGGGGAACCCGGGCCATCTCCTCCGGCGACAGGTCGTAGAGGTCCTTGTCGACCGGGTCGGGCGGCTCGACGCGGTTCTGCACCCCGTCGAGACCGGCCATGAGCATCGCCGCAAACGCGAGGTACGGGTTGCACGACGGATCGGGCGGGCGGAACTCGAGCCGCTTCGCCTTCGGGCTCTTCGAGTAGAGCGGGATCCGGACGCAGGCGGAGCGGTTGCGCTGCGAGTAGACGAGGTTCACCGGTGCCTCGTAACCCGGTACCAGCCGCTTGTAGGAGTTCGTGGTCGGTGCCGCGAACGCCAGGATCGCGTGCGCGTGCTTGAGCAGACCGCCGATGTACCAGCGGGCCATGTCGGAGATGCCGCCGTAGCCTCGCTCGTCGAAGAAGAGCGGCTCGCCGCCCTTCCAGATCGACTGGTGCGTGTGCATGCCGGAGCCGTTGTCCTCGAAGATCGGCTTGGGCATGAACGTGACCGTGTACCCCGCCCGCCGGGCCACGTTCTTGATGACGTACTTGTAGAGCATGAGCTTGTCGGCCATGGCCAGCAGCGTGTCGAAGCGCATGTCGATCTCCGCCTGCCCGGCGGTGCCCACCTCGTGGTGCTGCACCTCGACGTCGACCCCCAACGCCTCCAGCGTGAGGATCATCTCCGACCGCAGGTCCTGGAAATGGTCCATGGGGGGCACCGGGAAGTACCCCTCCTTGTAGCGGGGCTTGTACCCCTTGTTCAGCTCGCCGTCGGGCTCGAACTCGGCGCCCGAGTTCCACACGCCCTCGACCGACTCGACGTAGTAATAAGCGGAGTACTGGTTCTGGTCGAACCGGGCCGAGTCGAAGATGTAGAACTCGGCCTCGGGCCCGAAGTAGGCGGTGTCACCGATGCCGGTGCCCTTGAGGTACTCCTCGGCCTTCTTCGCCACGTAGCGCGGGTCGCGCGTGTACGGCTCCCCGGTCACCGGATCCTTCACGAAGCAGTTGACGTTCACCGTGGCGTGCTGGCGGAACGGGTCGATGACCGCGGTGTTGGGGTCAGGCACCAGGAGCATGTCGGACTCCTGGATCTCCTGGAAGCCCCGGATCGAGGATCCGTCGAACCCGTACCCGTCCTCGAAGCCGTCCTCGGTGAGCTCGTGGATCGGCATCGAGAAATGCTGCATGAGCCCGGGCAGGTCGCAGAAGCGGAGATCGACGATCTCGGCGCTCGAGTCCTCGGCCAGCTTCAGCACGTCGCCGGGTGTCCGCTGCTCCACTGTGTACCCACCTCCGCCTCGAGCGTCTTTGCGGGCTTGCCCCGCCAAAGCCGGCGGGAGCCTATGCCCCGCCGCGTGCCCGGGCGAGGGCCGCGCGTCGTCGATGCTGCTGCGCACGCTCCCAGCCTGCGGTTTCGCGTCCGTTGCCCCAACGTGAACGCTCTGTTACAGGGCCACCCGCGGGCGGAGCGATCGACGCCGTGCCTGGCAGACTGGTTTCATGCTGGCACCGACTAGCCACCGACTACACGCCTCGCTCAACTGATGGAACGGCAGCTCGACTACGTGTTGCGCACCGTCGAGGAGCGAGGCGTTCGCTTCGTGCGCCTCTGGTTCAGCGACGTGCTCGGGTCGCTCAAGAGCTTCGCCATCACGCCGGCCGAGCTCGAGACCGCGCTCGAGGAGGGGATGACCTTCGACGGCTCCTCCATCGAGGGCTACACGCGGGTGCAGGAATCCGACATGCTCGCCCGCCCCGACCCGAACACGTTCGAGATCGTGCCCTGGCGGGGCGAGGACGCGCCGGCCGCCCGCATCTTCTGCGACATCCACCATCTCGACGGCGAACCGTTCGACGGCGATCCGCGCTTCGTGCTGAAGCGCAACCTCGAACGGGCCCGGGAGAAGGGATTCACCTTCTACGCCGGGCCGGAGATGGAGTTCTACTACTTCAGGTCGGCCGACGCGGCCCAGCCGCTCGACCGCGCGAGTTACTTCGACCTCACCCAGATGGACATGGTGAGTGAGCTGCGCAAGCGGACGATCCTCACGCTCGAGGCGATGGGCATCCCGGTCGAGTACAGCTTCCATGAGCTGGGGCCGAGCCAGCACGAGATCGACCTTCGCTACACAGACGCGCTCACGATGGCCGACAACGTGATGACGTTCCGGCTCGTCGTGAAGGAGGTCGCCCAGGACCTCGGGTGCTATGCGACCTTCATGCCCAAGCCCATGCCGGACGCGTTCGGCTCGGGCATGCACACCCATCTCTCGCTGTTCGAAGGCGACGTCAATGCGTTCCATGACCCCGGCGACGAGCACGGCCTCTCGAAGGTCGGCAAGTGCTTCATCTCCGGGCTGCTGCGCCACGCGCCGGAGATCACCGCGGTGACGAACCAGTGGGTGAACTCGTACAAGCGGCTCGGTATGGCGCAGCTACCAGGACTCGCTGCGCCCATCGTGGGCTACGAGGCGCCCGTGTACGTGTGCTGGGCTCGTAACAACCGGACCGCGTTGGTGCGGGTACCGATCCCGAAGAAGGGCAAGGAGTCGTCGACCCGCATCGAGTTCCGCTCGCCCGACCCCGCTTGCAACCCGTACCTGGCCTTCAGCGTGATGCTCGCCGCCGGCCTCAAGGGGGTCGACGAGGGCTATGAGCTCCCGCCCGAGGCCACCAACAACATCTTCGAGATGACTCCCGAGGAGCGGGCCGCCGAGGGCATCGGCTCGCTTCCGAGCTCGCTGGCGGATGCGGTCGACATCATGGAGCGCTCCGAGCTGGTGGCCGAGGCGCTGGGCGAGCACGTCTTCGAGCACTTCATCCGCAACAAGCGCCGCGAGTGGGTGGAGTACAAGGCCCAGGTCACTCCGTGGGAGCTCGACCGGTACCTGGGAAGCCTGTGAGCATGCCCGACGAGATGCCGGGGCCGATCTTGGTGTTCCCCGACCCGCCACCGCCGCTGCTGGCGCAGACCCTCGACCTCGCGGGCTACACGTGGAAGGCGGCCGGCAACGCGTCGTTGGCGGCGCGCGACGAGCCGTCCGACGGCTGGGCCGGCGCGGTCGTCTGTGCCGACGGCGACCCCGAGGGCGCGTTCGGGATGTGCCGGGCGCTCCGCAAGCGCGACGCCCCGTTCGAGCCGGTCCTGCTGCTCGTGTCGGGCGCCCAGTTCGGCGAGCTCGAGCTGCGCGAGGACCTGTTCGACGACTTCTGCCTTTCTCCCTTCCACCCTCAGGAGCTCGAGGCGAGGCTGCGCCACCTGTACTGGCGAGCGGGCCGCGGGCCGCGTCCCGACGTCGTCGAGTACGGCGACCTCGCGCTCAACCTCGAGACCTACCAGGCGGGTGTCGGCGCGCGCCCCCTCGACCTCACCTACATGGAGTACGAGCTGCTGAAGTTCTTCGTGACCCACCCGGGGAAGGTGTTCACCCGCGAGCAGCTGCTCTCCCGGGTGTGGGGCTACGAGTACTACGGCGGCGCCCGGACCGTCGACGTCCACGTGCGGCGGCTGCGGGCGAAGCTGGGCGAGGAGCACGCGAGCCTGATCCAGACCGTACGGTCGGTCGGGTATCGGTTCGCCCAACCGCACTGACTCGTCCGGTGGCTGCCCCCGGCGACGTCTTCGACGGCCGTTATCGCATCGACGCCCTCCTCGCGCGCGGCGGCATGGCCGACGTGTACCGGGCCCACGACGAGCGGCTCGGGCGCGACGTCGCCGTGAAGGTGCTGCGCGAGGTCGAGCACCAGGAGCGCTTCGCCGTGGAGGCCCGCACCCTGGCCCGGCTCAGCCACCCGAACCTGGTCGCGTTGCTCGACGCGGGCACGCACGGCGGCGACGCCTACCTCGTGCTCGAGCTGCTCGGCGGCCAGACGGTGGCCACCCTGCTGCAGGACGGGGCACTCGGCCCCGGACGCAGCGCCGAGATCGGCGTCGCCGTCGCCGGTGCGCTCGCGTACATCCACGAGCGCGGGATCGTGCACCGAGACGTCAAGCCGTCGAACCTGATGCTCGACGCCCGCGGAACCGTGCGCCTCGCCGACTTCGGGATCGCCCGGCTGATCGGCGGGGCCTCGCTCACCGGGACGCAGCAGACGGTCGGGACGATGGCGTACCTGGCCCCGGAGCAGTTGCGGGGCGAGGATGTCACCTCCGCCGCCGACGTCTACTCGCTCGGGCTCGTGCTGCTCGAGTGCCTCACCGGCAGGCGGGTGTTCGGGGGCACCCCGGTGGAAGCGGGCATGGCGCGGCTCGCGCGCGACCCGTCGATCCCGGCAAGCCTCCCGTCGCCGTGGCGGCCGCTTCTGGCGGCGATGACGGCCGGCGACCCGAGTTACCGGCCGTCGGCCGAGCAGGTCGCGCACCGGCTCCGGGTAGGCGCCGGCCTTGTCGCGCCGCTGCAGCAGCTCGGTCCAGGCGCCGGTCAGGCGCACGAGCATGCCGCGCACCGGCAGGCC
>JBOGFI010000034.1:0-3412 GCA_050743365.1 Acidimicrobiia bacterium
GGGCGAGGGCCTCCAGCCGGCGGCCGGGCCGACGGCCCCGCGCGGTCGCGACGAGCCGCAGCTCGGCGCCCCGGGAGCGGGCGATCCTCGCCGCCAGCTCGACGGCGGCGCCGTCGTGCGGGCCGTCTCCCACCATCGCGACGATCGGGCCGGCGAGCCGCTCCGCCCGGGCGTCGAGGACGGCGATGTCGCACTCGGCCTCGCGCAGCACCTGCTCCATGAGCCCGTCGCCGAAGGAGGCGTCGCGGCCGGCGTCCACGAGGACGACGTCGGCGTCGACGGTGGACGACTGGGCGACGAGGTCACGGGGGATGTCGGTGGAGAACTGCGAGAGCACCACGCTGCGCACGGAGCGGGCTTCGGTGCGGGCGCTGAGCTCGTGGAGCGCGCCCATCGACGTGGCCATGTCGGCGAGCTCGCTGCTGAGGCCGCTGCCCAGCTCGCCCCTGGGCGCCGCGGGCATGAACCGGGTGATGACCACCTCGGCCGGCTGCTGGCCGCCGACGAGGTCCACGCCCGTCTCGACGAGGCCGCCGGCTCCGGCGGGATCCTCGACCACCACGAGTACTCGGAACGCGCCGGGCCCGAGGGCCGCCTTCTCGGCGTCGGCGACGTCGCGCGCGAGGATCCGGTCGGGGTAGACGAGCCGGAGCACCGGTTCGGTGATGATCGTGGTGAAGATCGCCATCACCACGAGCAGGGTGAACAGGTCGCGGTCGAGCACGCCCTTCTCGAGGCCGATGTTCAGGATCACGAGCTCCGTCAGGCCGCGGGTGTTCATCAGCACCCCAATGGCCGCGGCCTTGCGCGCCGGGATCCCCTGCGCGCGGGCGGCGCCGGTCGCGCCGATGAACTTCCCCGCGCACGCCACCAGCAGGATGAGGGCCAGCTCGCCGAGCCCCCCGAGGCCGATGCCCCGCACGTTGGCGTCGAGGCCGGTCGCGATGAAGAACACCGGCAGCAACAGCAGGACGCTGACGTTCTCGAGCCGCTCGAGGATCTCCTCGAAGAGCTTGGTCGTCCCCTCGCGGGGGAAGATCGCCCCGAACAGGAAGGCGCCGAAGATCGAGTGGATGCCGATCTTCGACGTGGCGTACGAGGATGCCAGCAGCCCGATGAGGATCACGGCGAGCACGTTCGGTGTGAGGCGGCCCGCGGCCGCGTAGCGATCGACGACGCGCTCCAGCACCCTCCGCACGACGGTGAACATGACCGCGACGAAGGCGACCGAGAGCAACAGGATACGAGGCAGGTCGCCGATCCCGGTCGACTCCTTGACCGCCACCACGACCGCCAGCAGGGACCAGGCGAGGATGTCGTCGACCGCCGCGCACGCGAGTGTCACCGCGCCGGTCTCCGTCCGGTACATGCCGCGCTCCGTGAGGATCCGCGCCAGCACCGGGAAGGCGGTGATCGACATCGAGGCGCCGATGAAGAGCGCGAACGGCAGGAAGTCGACCTTCTCTCCGGCGACGATGTCGTGCGCGCCGTAGAGCCCGGCCGCTAGAAGGAACCCGAGCCCGAAAGGCAGCGCGATCGACGACCCCGAGATGACGGCCGCGAGGCGCTCCTTGCCGCGGATGAGCTTGACGTCGAGCTCGAGCCCGACGATGAACATGAAGATGATGAGCCCGAGCTGGGCGACGACCTTGAGGTAGGGGCGAACCTCGGTCGGGAACAGGCGGCCGTCGAGGTTGCCGGGGAACGCGCCCAGCAGCGTCGGACCGAGAAGGATGCCGGCAAGGATCTCGCCTACGACCGCGGGCTGACGGATCCGCTTGAACAGCGCTCCCATGAGCCGCGCGACGACCATGATCACGGCGATGTCAATGAAGACGATCGCCGCGATCTCCTCGGGATTCGTCGTCGCGACCAGTGGTAGCGCGCCCGCAGGTATGCGAGCATTCAAGTACGGCTCGTGCGGCACGTCGAGGGCCGCCGCGGGAGGCCAGCGTCACGGGAGGTCGGTTTGGAGAGGATCGCCGACTACGAGCTCGTGCGCTCGCTCGGGCAGGGCAACAACGGCGAGTTCTTCCTGGCTGTGCCCCCGGATCGGCTGCCGGTCGACGCCGAGCACGTTGCGGTGAAGGTGCTCTCGGGCCCGTCCTCCGACGACGCCTTCCGGCGGGCGACCCGAGAGCTGCGCATCTTCGCGTCGGTGCGCTCTCCTTACCTGGTGACGCTCTACGACGCCGGGCAGGAGGGCGGACGATTCTTCTACTCGATGGCGTACTTCCCGCTCGGGTCACTCGAAGCGCCCGCGCGGCCGTTGATCCGCTTGGAGATCCTGCGCGCCATCGCCCACGTCAGTCGCGCCGCCCATGCCCTGCACGAGGCAGGCGTGGTGCACCGTGGCATCAAGCCCGCCAACATCCTGCTGGAGGACGACGGCGCCAAGCTCTCCGACCTCGGTCTGGCACAGCTCCTCACCCCGGGCCTGTCCGTGACCGGCATCGGCCCGATCGAGTCCCTGGAGTACGTCGACCCCGGCACCCTGCGGGGCGACCGACCGTCGCGCGCGTCGGACATCTGGTCCCTCGGCGCCACCCTGCACCGCGCGCTCAGTGGCACCGGCGTGTACGGGGACCTGTCGTCCACCGACGTCGGGCTGGCCGTCCGGCAGGTGCTCACCACTCCCCCCGGCATCAGCGAGTCGCTGCCCCCGAGCGAGGTTGATCTGATCGCCCGATGCCTCGACCCGGACCCGGCCCAGCGTTTACCGACGGCCGAGGCCCTGGCCGACGAGGTCGAGGCCCTGGCCGCCGCGGAGGCGAGCGCCTGACGGACGCAGCGCGCCGGTATCGGACGCCGGGTCGACCACCGGCAGAGTCCGGGTTCCAAGCGGGAGACCGTGTTGTCGGCGGCGTTGGCGACCCAGACGGCCCCGCGCCCACCGCGACGTCGTCTGGGGTGACCCCCACGTCGATGGTGGCGGGCCGATCGCGGCGCCCACGCTACCCGGTGGGTTCCGCGGTGTCGGCGCGAGATTGCGCGCCCAGTTCGACGTCTCGGTCGTCGGAACGCAGGCGACAGGAGAACTCCCCTGACTACGGTCGCGGTCGTGGAGGGTCCGGGCCCCGAGCTCGACGCCGCCCGCCGCCTGGTCGTGGAGCGCGGGCTCACCGTCGATGCCGTCGGGCAACTCACCCAGGTCGTGAGCGGGATCTCCCTCGAGGCGCTGGCGACCGTGAAGGGGCTCGTCAAGCGCTTCTTCTCGGAGACACCCTGGACCGAGGAGGACGACGACGCGCTCGCCGACGCGGTGGGGCCGGGCGAGGGCCGGGGACGTCACGAGCTCGCGCCGGGGCTCACCCTCACCTGGGAGTGGGTCGGCGGGCGCTTCCGGCTGCGCGTCGACCGCGCCGGTCCCGGCGCAGACGACGGCGCCGATCCACGGCCCGCGCCCGACCCC
>JBOGFI010000035.1:0-18215 GCA_050743365.1 Acidimicrobiia bacterium
GTTACACGCTCGTCGCGCCAAGTGAGTCGAGGACGACGTACCTCGTCGATCTCGATGGCGAGGTAGCTCACCGGTGGGAGGCCGAGTTCACGCCGGGCCTCCAGGCCTACCTCCTCGAAAGCGGCCAGCTCCTGAGAACCGGGAAGACGCGGCGCGACACCCCGTTTTCGAAAGGTAACGGGTGGGGCGGGGTCGTGGAACTGCTCGACTGGGACGGCGAGCCGGCCTGGCGGTATCGCTACGCGGGCGATGAGCACCTTCAGCATCACGATGTCGAGGCTCTGCCCAACGGGAACGTGCTGATCCTGGCGTGGGAGCTCGTGGACGAGGCGGACGCAATTGCCGCCGGTCGCGACCCCGAGCTGCTGCGCGACGGTGAGCTGTGGTCCGAGCACCTGGTCGAGGTCGACCCGCAGACCGACGAGATCGTGTGGGAGTGGCACGCGTGGGACCACCTCGTGCAGGACCTCGATCCAATGAGGCCGAACTACGGCGATCCGGCCGCGAACCCCGGCCGGATCGATCTCAACTACGTCACGGACCGCGGGAACAGCGACTGGATGCACGCGAACTCCGTCGCCTACAATCCCGAGCTCGACCAGGTCGCGCTCAGCGTCCGTTCGTTCCACGAGGTGTGGGTCATCGACCACGCGGTCAGCACTGAGGAGGCACGCGGCCCGGCCGGCGACCTGCGCTTCCGCTGGGGCAACCCGGCCGCCTACGGCAGGGGCGGCGTCACGCCCCGCATGTCGTTCGGCCAGCACGACGCCGAGTGGATCGCTCCCGGCCTCGACGGCGCCGGTCGCATCAGCGTGTTCAACAACGGGACGCTGTATCGCCCCTACAGCACCGTCGACGAGATCGCACCCGTCATGGACGGGCGCAACTACGTTCTCGACGACAACGGCGTATTCGATGCGAAGGTCGCGCGCGTGGTGTGGCCACTGGAGCCCGACCCACAGTTTTTTGCCCACCACACATCGGGCGCGCAGCGCCTTCCCAACGGCAACACGCTCATCGCCGACGGGCCCCACGGCGTGATCATCGAGGTCACGCCGGCAGGAGAAAAGGTCTGGGAGTATGTCAACCCCTACTTCGACGAGAAGGCACAGGTCATCGAGCTAAACGAGAAAGAAGTGTTCAAGCGGCGACGCATCTTTCGCGCCGAACGGTACGCGCCCGACTATCCGGGAGTCGCCGCACTCTCCCCGTGATCAAGGTGAGCGTCGATGTGACGATCGCAAAAACCGCTGCCACCACGAGAACCCTTACGCGCCACACAGACGGCGGAGCGGTTCCGCGACATCAGTCCGGTCCGATCACGCAGAAATCGTTGCCTGTGGGTCTTGCAGGACCCGTGTCGTCCACTCGTCGGCCTCCGTAGTCGCGAGCGAAGTCGCGCCGGCAGCGACCATCTCGGCGACCATCGGCGCCGCGTGGTCGACAAACAGATCGAGGTGCGTTCGCACCTTTGCGGTCTTCGCTTCGGGAACCCTCTGGAAGGTCAAGTGCGGCGGCCCGTCGGCCCCGCCAGGCCGGTCGATCGTCACGTACGGCCCGCCTCCACCGTCCGGACGCCCGCACGCGACGGTCCGTTCGGCGGGCAACGGCGGTCGCAGCCATGCCGCCCTGGCCTCCTAACCGTGGAGCGCTAAGCGTGGAACGGGAAGGCGACCGGGATCAGGATCAACGAAACCACGACCGTTAAGAGCGTGAGCGGCGCGCCGAGCTTTGTGAAGTCGAGGAAGCGATATCCCCCCATCCCGTAGACGAGCAGGTTCGTCTGGTACCCGATCGGGGTGAGGAACGAGCAGGACGCCCCGATGAGGATCGCGACCGCGAACGGACGAAAGCCCAAGCCGGCCTGGGTAGCGGCAGCGAGCGCGATAGGGAACATCAGCACCGCGGCCGCGTTGTTGCTCAGCAGCTCGGTCATGATCATGGTGCCAACCAGCACGGCCGCGAGCACACCGATGTCGCCGAAGACGTCGGAGCCGTCGACGAGCAGGCGGCCGATCTCTTCGGCGAGTCCGCTCTCCGACATGGCGGCGCCGAGCCCGAAGCTGGCCGCGATCATCAGGATGACGTCCCAGTCGATGGCGCGTCGGGCCTCGGGAAGCGAGATGACCCGCGCCGCGACCAACCCTCCGGCGGCGAGCAGCGACGTGGAGAGGAGGCTGAGTACGCCCGATCCCGCCAGCAGGATCAGCGCGAGAAGCGTGAGCTCGACGACCCGGGCGCGCTCGCGCCGGACAGGGACGCCCGCGTCGAGTGGCGACACCACGAGGAAGTCATGCGTGTCCTGCCAACGTTCGCGGAACTCCTGATCGGCGAGTACCAGGAGGAGGTCGCCGACGCGCAGGCGCACTTCCCCGAGCTTGGCGGGGATGCGCTCGCCGGCCCGATGGATGGCGAACACCGCACCGCCGTAGCGACCACGGAACCCGACCTCCTTCAGTGTTCGTCCTGCGAGCGGTGACGCCTCGCCGATCACGACCTCGTAGGTGGTGCGCGAGCCGTTGCCAACGATCGAGAAATGCCGGTGCTCAGCCGAGACGAGCCCCGGGATCCGCTGCAGGTCGAGCACACGAGACACGGCCCCCACGAAGGTGAGCCGGTCACCTTCGGCCAGCTCGTGGTCGGGCCCGACCGGTGTGGTCACGTCGCCGTTGCGCTCGACCTCGAGCAGGAACACCCCCTCGAGGTTGCGCAGGCCCGCTTCCGTGACGGTCCGGTTGGCGAGCGGACTGCCGGGTGCGACCTGCATTTCGAGGGTGAACTCACGAGTCGTGTCCGTGTCGGCCTCGGTCGGGGAGAGCCGGCGGGGGAGCAGTGCGGGGCTCACCAGCACGAGTAATGCGATGCCCGCGATTGCGAGGGGCAACCCCACGGGAGTGATCTCGAACACGTCGAGGCGGTCGCGGCCCGCCTCGTCCAGCAGGCCCGAGACCGTGACGTTGGTGGACGTCCCGAGCACGGTGATGACGCCGCCGAAGACGGCGGCGTGGCTGAGCGGCATGAGGTATCGGGACGGCGAGCGGCCGGTGCGGCGCGCCCAGGCGGCGAGCCGAGGGGCGAGCAGCGCGACCATAGGTGTGTTGGCGACGAAGCCCGAGGCCACGCCGACGGGGAACATGATTCGGGTGAGGTCACGCCGCTCGGCGGCAGCACCGCCCTCCGAGCGATGGGTGCCGAGCACCCGCTGCGTCACGCGGTCGAGCGCCCCAGTGGCCTCGGCGGCACCCGCGAGCACATAGAGCGCCGCGACGATGAACGGGGCCTCGTTCGAGAAGCCGGCGAACGCGGCGTCCTCGTCGATCACGCCCGTGACGAGAAGGGTGACGACCGAGGCGAGCATGACCAGCGCCGGAGGAAACCGCTCGCTGGCGAGCACGGCGATTGTCGTGACCACCACGACCAGCGTCAGCCAGCCGTCGCCGCCCACGATCTCATGCTTTCTTCACCAATCTTGACCAAGATTGTCCGAAATCTAAGGATTGGGGGACGGCGCGTCAACTGAGGACGTCCCGCAGGGAGGCCTTGTGACCGAGGGCTCGTACGTGCTGCCACCGATCGGATGGGTCGAGTCTCCGCTGGTGGATGGTGAAGCCGCTCCAAAACAGGGTGACGAGGGATCACCGGAAGCTTGGCTCGCGTTCGAGTGGGACGTACGCGAGGGTCTCCGTGACCTGCACGTCAATACCGAGATCATCGTGTTGACCTGGCTGGATCGCGCCCGCCGAGATGTGGTGGTCCTTCCTCGCGATGACCCGACGGAGCCCGAGCGAGGAGTGTTCAGCACCCGTTCGGCGGATCGGCCGAACCCGATCGGGCTCCACCGGGTGGA
The DNA here is from genome assembly GCA_050743365.1 of Acidimicrobiia bacterium. GTDB lineage: Bacteria > Actinomycetota > Acidimicrobiia > IMCC26256 > JACDBD01 > JBOGFI01. Next base: position 3,848 of record JBOGFI010000035.1, read on the forward strand.
GATCGTCGCGATCGATGGCACGAGAGTCCGCGTACGAAACCTGGAGGCGCTCGACGGAACGCCCATCGTGGACGTGAAACCGGTGCTCGACCGAGTTCTTGACCGGTGATCGGCAGCCGGGAAGTCCCCGTTGCCGAAGTGCCAGCAGCGGACGCTCACTGCACGGCCTGGCCCGGAGTGGTTACTCAGTCTACGGATCTAAAAGGTTGCGGAACGCGCCGACGTGCTGCCCGACACTGACCTGGGGTTCGCTGTACTGACAGTGGAGCGGGTGAGGGGAATCGAACCCCCGTTCTCAGCTTGGGAAGCTGATGTTCTGCCTCTGAACTACACCCGCGAAGGCAGGCACGGTAGCGCGCTCTCGAAGGACTCATCGGTAGGCTCGCAGCGTGACGGATACAGCAGTCGACTTACGGTCGCCCGCCGCGCTGTCCGAGGAGTCGGTCGGCGTCCTCCCGTCTCAGTGGATCACGAAAGCGGTCGCCGAGGGGTGGGTGAATGCGCCCAAGGCCGACCCGGTCCCCCAGGTGAGCGTCCAGCCCGCAAGTTTGGACCTCCGGCTGGGACGCAAGGCGTACAGAATCCGCGCCAGCTTCCTCTCCGACCAAGAGAGCGTTGAGCGAAAGCTCGCGGACTACACCCTCGATGAGCTCGACATCTCTCACGGCGCCATCCTCGAACCGAATCGGCCGTACCTCATCCCACTCCTCGAGCGTCTCGCGCTCCCGAGGTTCGTGCGGGGCCGCGCGAATCCCAAGAGCTCGACGGGGCGACTTGACATCTTTACGCGTGTCATGACCGACCGCAGTCACCGTTTCGACGACATCGAACCCGGCTACCGAGGGCCGATGTTTCTCGAGGTGGTCTCGCGCACGTTCACCATCCGTGTTCGCACGGGGCTGTCCCTCAATCAAGTTCGGCTCGTCGTCGGCGACGCACGAGTACCCGACGAGGAGATGCCGCGGGACCGGGTTCTGTTCTCGTCTCGTGGAGCAATCGCCGGGAAGCGTTTGCACATACGGCAAGGCTTGCATTTGAGCCTCGACCTCGAGGGCGACCAGCGCGGCGTGGTCGGCTATCGAGCGCGCCAGAACAGTCACGTGCTGGATCTGTCGAAGATCGACTTCTACGACCCCGACGACTTCTGGGAACCGGTGCGCCGCGAGCGGGCAGGCCCCCGAGTCGTTCTCGAGCCGGAGGAGTTCTACCTGTTGCTCTCGGCCGAGGCGATCCGAGTGCCGGCGGACCTCGCTGGAGAGATGACACCGTATGCATCGTCGAGCGGTGAGCTCCGGACGCACTACGCGGGCTTCTTCGACCCAGGGTTCGGTCACGACCCTCTCGGGAAATTCGAGGGAAGCCGCGCCGCGCTGGAGGTTCGCGCTCACGATGTGCCGTTCGTCGTCGAGCAGGAGCAGTTTGTCTGCAATCTCAGCTTCGAGCGCATGCTCGAGCGGCCAACGATCCTCTACGGACAGGACGTGGACTCGAACTACCAAGCCCAGCACGGAGCGCTCAGCAAGCACTTTCGGCTTGTGCAAGAGACCGAGCCGCAGATGAGTCTGTGGCGCGACGCGGCCCGCTGAACGTGAGCGACTTCACGACGCTGCGCACCGAGGTCGAAGCGGGTGTCGGGTCGATCTGGCTGACCCGGGCCGACGAGTACAACACGATCACGCCCGCGTTGCGCGACGAGCTCGCGGTCGCCATCGACGCCCACGATGCCGACCCCAAGGTGCGGGTGATCCTCCTGCGCGCAGAGGGGCCGGCGTTCTGCGCCGGGTACGGGCTCGACTGGTCCACGGCGGCGCAGGCGCGCGAGGCCGGCGAGGAACGGGTATGGGACTCGGTCGCCGACTATCGGATGATGAGCCGCTTCGTTGCCACGTACCTCAAGCTCTGGTACGCGTCGAAGCCAACGATCGCGGCGGTGCAGGGCTGGTGCATCGCCGGCGGCACCGACATGGTGCTGTGCGCCGACCTCATCGTCGCCGGCGAGGGTGCCAGCTTCGGCTATCCGCCGTCGCGCGCCTGGGGCACGCCGACCACCGCGATGTGGGTCTACCGGATGGGTCTCGAGCGGGCGAAGCGCTACCTGCTCACCGGCGACGAGATCCCCGCCGACGAGGCGGCCCGCATCGGGCTCGTGCTCGAGACCGTCCCCGACCAACGCCTCCAGGAGCACGCCTTCGCGCTCGCCCGCCGCATGGCGCGGGTCCCCACGACCCAGCTCGTGATGCTCAAGCTGCTCTGCAACCAGACCGTCGAGAACATGGGCCTGGCGTCGAGTCGGACGCTCGGCACCGTCTTCGACGGGATCGCCCGCCACACGCAGGAGGGCCTCGATTTCGTCGCTCGTGCCGAGGAAGCCGGCTTCCGCCAGGCGGTGCGCGAGCGCGACGACCCCTTCGGCGACTATGGCTCCCGCCGCCGGGGCTGAGCCCCGGGAACCAGAACCCCCTTCGCGTCCGTCCAACCGGCGGAGTCGCGAGAGAGGGGGACCCCATGCGACGGATGGCAGCTCTATCCGCGGTCGTGGCCGTCGTGGTGCTCGGCAGCGCGTCGGCGGCGTGGGCGTGCGGGAGCCTGGTGGCGCCCAACGGCGCCGTGCAGCTCGTGCGGACCACGACGCTCGCCGCCCACCACGACGGCGTCGAGCACTACATCACCAACTTCGAGTTCGCGAGCGCCCAGGAGTCGTTCGGCTCGATCATCCCGCTACCCGCGGAGCCCACGAAGGTTGAGCGCGCCGGCGACTGGACGCTCCAGCGGCTCCGCCGCGAGGTCGAGCCGCCGGTGCTCGAGGCGGCAGGTGGCCGTGTGGACGCGGCGACGGCAGAAGACGTCGACGTGCTGTTGCGAACCCGAATCGACTCCCTCGACGTCACGATCCTGCGCGGCGGCGGCGCCGACGTGGCCGAGTGGGCGGCGCAGCAAGGCTTCACCCTCACCGACGACACGCCCGAGGTGCTCGACTTCTACTCGCGGCGCTCGCCGTACTTCATGGCGGCCAGGTTCGACGCCGCCGCGGCGGTGAACCAGGGGTTCGAGGAGGGCGACGGGATCCCGGTGCACCTGACGATCCCGCTCGAGGACCCGTGGGTGCCACTGCGCATCCTCTCGACCGGCAAGCCCGCCGACGAGGTCGTGCAGGCCGACGTGTTCCTCCTCACCGACGCGAAGCCGGAGCTGCTGGCCGGCCCCGGCCTCGCGCTCGAGCGCTCCGAGCCCGCCGACCCGTTCCTGCTCGACGACCTGCGCTCGGACCAGAACACGGGCTGGGTGCCCCGGGAGGCCTGGCTCACCTACCTGAAGCTGGAGGTGGATGCCGGCGAGCTCGGCTACGACCTCGCCACCGACGTGTCCGGAGACGGGAGCCCGAGCGTCGTCGACACCGGCCTGGTTCGCTTCGACGAGATGCGCGACCTCGCCCTCCTCGGCAGGGGCGGGGCCGGGGAAGCGTGGCCGTCGCAGGCGACCGCAATCGTCGCCGGAGCCGTTGCGATGACGCTCGGTGTCGGCTGGCTCCTGATCCGGCGGGCGTAGCCCTAAACGTCGAAGCTCGGCTCGAAGGCGCCCGCGCACGACGTGTCGAGCACAGCCGCCGGGTCGTCGAGGAACGCCTGGCGGATCGCGAGCGGGCAGTCCTCGTCGGTGTCGGTCACAGCGTGGCCCCAGCCGTCGAACTCGACGTAGGTGGCGTTCTTCAGCGCCCTCGCCGCCGCCTTGCTGTCGCCGGGCGGCGTGACGGGGTCGTAGGTGCCGGCTATGACCAGCGCGGGGATACGCGAGCGGACGGGTCGGTTGAACGCGCGTGGGAGCGGCTCGACGTCCCAGTCCGCGCAGAACGCGTCGGATGCGTACACGAACAGGCCTGCCTTGTCACCCGGGCGGTCGAGCAGCTCGCGGTTCCTGCGCGCGCCCAGCCGCCCGGAGTCGGCGCAGTCGACCGAGAGGTATGTGCCCTCGGCGGCGTCGTTGAGGAACGGGATCCCCTGCTGGGCGATCGCCGGGATGGCCCCCGTCTCTCCCTCCTGCAGATCTGCCCCGATCGACGGCAACAACGGGATGAGGTCGGTGTCGTAGAGGGCGTCGAAGAGACCGGCGACGATGTCGTCGCCGGTGATCGCGAGCGGCACGACGCCGAACGGCTCACCGAGGTCGACGGTCCCCTCGAACGGGGTCTCGTTGAACCTGTCGACCACCGACCCGAACGTCGCCTCGAGGTCGGGGTAGGCCTCGCTGCACGCAGGATCGGCGTCACACCCGTCGAAGAGTGCCGCGAAGGAGCGGTCGGCCGCCGCACCGAGCCGGGCGAGCCCGCCCACCGTCGTCGGGTACACCGAGTCCAGCACGACGCTGCGGATCCCCTCGGGGTGGGAGCGCATCGTGGCGAGCGCGAGCCGGGTGCCGTAGGAGACGCCGTAGAGGTTCCACTCGTCGACGCCCAACGCCACCCGCAGGTCGGCGACGTCGGCGGCGCTGGCCTCGGTGTCGTAGGCATCGAGGTCGACGCCGTCGCGGACGAGCCGGCGCCAGCATTGCCCGATCGCCCTGCGGTAGTCGCCCAGCTCCTCCTCGTACCCCTCGTCGCGCCCGAGGTTGCGCACCACTGCCTCCTCGCGCTCGGGGCATTCCAGCACGGGCTGGGATACGCCGGTACCCCGCTGGTCGAGGAGGACGAGGTCGCGGTTGTCGAGGAGGCGGCTCTCGGCCCAACCCTCGAGGCCGTCGGTGCCGGAGTCGCCGGGGCCGCCGGCGAGGAAGACGACGGGATCGGGGCGGGCGTCGGTCGACCGGCTCCTGAGGAGCACGACCGCCAGCCGGATCTCCCCGTCGCTCGGCTGGTCGCGGTCCTCGGGCACGATCAGCCAGTGGCACGTGACCGCGACCCCGAGGTCGGGCGAGACCTCACACGCGCGGTCCGTGAGCTGCGGATCGGGTCCCGCGGGGGCGGCGGTGGAGTCGTCGTCGGCTCCACCATCGGACCACGCCGCCAGCAGCGGCACCATCACGAGAATCGCGGCTGCTCGGCGCAAGACTCCCTGCCTCTCTCGACCGGGCCTCTCTCGACCGGCACCGGGCATTCGCCCGCCACGCCGGTTCGGATCAGGGCCCGGGCATGGACTCGGTGGTCGCCGCTGCCTGGTCGGGGCCGGTGGCGGCCGATTCGATCGCCTCGATGAGCACCTCGGAGATGTCCTGCACCTTCACGTCGTCGTCGCGGCCCTTCTCCTTCACCCCGTCGTCCATCATCACGTAGCAGAACGGGCACGCCACGGCGATGCGGGAGGCCTCGGTGGCGAGCGCCTCCTCGGTACGCTCGATGTTGACCTTCTTCCCCGTGTGCTCCTCCATCCACATGCGGGCGCCGCCGGCGCCGCAGCACAGCCCGCGGGTGCCGTTGCGGGGCATCTCGACCACCTCGATGCCCCCGAGCGAACCGATCACGTTGCGGGGCGCCAGGTACACGTCGTTGTGACGGCCGAGGTAGCACGAGTCGTGGTACGTCACCCGCTCCTCCAGCGATGCCCCGTCGAGCGAGAGGCGGCCGCTCGCGATCAGCTCCATGAGGAGCTGCGAGTGGTGCACGACCTCGTAGTCGCCGCCGAGCTGCGGGTACTCGTTCTTGAGGGTGTTGAAGCAGTGGGGGCACTGCGTGATGATCTTGCGCACGCCGAGCCCGTTGAGCGCCTCCACGTTCTGCAGGGCGAGCATCTGGAAGATGTACTCGTTGCCCGATCGGCGGGCGGGGTCGCCGGTGCACAGCTCGCTCGGCCCCAGGATCGCGAAGTCGACCCCGGCTCGCTGGAGGAGCTTGGAGACGGCGCGGCTCGTCTTCTTGTTCCGGTCGTCGAACGAGCCCGCGCACCCGATCCAGTAGAGGTACTCGTGGTCGAGCGAGCTAGCGAGACCAGCGTCGACGATCTCGATGTCCTCCAGGTCCTTGGCCCAGTCGCCCCGGTCGCCCTGATTCATGCCGTAGACGTTGGACGCGTTCTCCATCGACCGGTACGTGTTGCCGAGCTCGGTGGGGAAGTTGCTCTCCATGAGCGATAGGTACCGGCGCATGTCGAGGATCTTGTCGAGGATCTCGATGTCCACCGGGCAGATCTCGTCGCAGGCCTTGCACGACGTGCACGCCCACAGCTCCTCGGGCGTCACCCGTTCGAACAGGGAGCCGGCGCCGATGGTGATGTCGCGGTCGAGGCCCACCGTCGGGGAGATCTGCGGTTCAGCGGTGGCGGCCATGACCTCGCCCACCTTGAGCACGATCTCGCGGGGGTCGAGCGGCTTGCCGGTGGCGTGGGCCGGGCACACCGTCGTGCACCGGCCGCAGACGGTGCAGGCGTCGGTGTCGAGGAGCTGCTTCCAGGTGAAGTCCTCGACCGTGCTGGCGCCGAACGTCTCGAGCTCGGTCTCCATGAGGTTCGGCAGCGGCTTCATCGCCCCCTTGGGCCGCTCGCGATCCTTCAGGTACATGTTCATGGGCGACGTGATCATGTGGCGCAGCTTCGTGGTGGGCAGGATCACGAGGAAGGCCAAGAAGGCGGCGAAGTGCACGCCCCACATCCACCGGTGGCCGTCTCGCAGCGCTCCCGTCGACCAGCCGTCGACGAGGCCCGACAGCGGGTACCCGACGAGCGACCACTCCTCGAACTGCGGCCGGCCGTCGAGCGCGATGCGCAGCGCCTCGGTGAAGAAGCCGGTCACGCCGATGACGAGGAACGTCGCCAGGATGACGGCGTCCTCGGGCTTGGTCTTGATGCGGATTCGGTAGGGGCGCGCTGCGTAGCGACGGGCGATAGCCCACACGATCCCGACCACGAACACGACGCCGAACAGGTCGGCGGTGGCGGCGTAGCCCTGGTAGACGCGGCCGTGGAGGAACTTCAGCGACTCGGGCAGCTGGTGGTCGATCTCGAGGACGACCGTGGCCACGAAGAGCACCAGGAAGCCGAAGTAGATGGCCGAGTGCATGGCGCCGGCGGCGGGGTCCCGCAGGAGCGTGCGCATCCAGACGCCGGCACGGAAGTCGCGGAGGCGCCGGTCCACGTTCGCGCGCGTCGTTCGGCGGTCGTCGGGCTGTCCGCGTGCGTAGTTCCGCACCCGCTGCGAGACCAGCCACGCGGTCACGAACAGCATCACGCCGACCGTGGCGTAGAAGGCCCAGTACAGGGGGTCGGGCACGTTCGTGAACGCGTGCCGCGAGATGCGGGAGTCGTCCTCCCACTCGGTCAGCCTGGGAACGATGCCCGAGGCGAGCGCGCCGGCCACCGCCAGGATCCCGACGGTGAGGACGACCTGGTGCGGTTTGGGCCGCGGCACGCGGCGCAATCTAGTGCCGCAGGTAGGCGTTTTCGGCTATTGGACGGGCTGGCTGTCCGCCTGGCGGAGGCGCCGGGCGAGCCCGGCGAGGAGCTTGTGGGCGAACTCGGGCACGTCGTCGATGATCCCGGCGAACTCCCGCTGACCCAGCACGACGAGCTCCATGGGCGTCTCGGCCTTGACCGTCGCGTTGCGGGGAGCGCGCTCGAGCAGGGCCAGCTCCCCGAAGAACCCGCCCGGCCCCAGCTCCGCCACCTTCCGGCCGTGCTTGCTCACCGTGGCGTTGCCGTCGACGATCACGAAGAACTCGGTGCCGGTGTCGCCTTCGCTCACGAGGAGCTTCCCGGCGTCCACCTTCACGTCCTCCGCCCGCTTGGCCACCAGCTGGAGGTCCTTCTTGGAGCAGGCGGAGAACAGCGGGACCCTGGCCAGGTGGTCGATGAAGGCGTCGTGGCGGGCCATGGGCAGAATCTACCGAGAGTGTCAAGATCGGCGACCGGGGGGAAGCTCGGGAATGCCCCTGGTCTTCCCGGGGTTTTGGACGGTAAGTTGATAGCGATGGACTCAAGATTCTACCCTTGCGTCCTGACAGATCGCCAACCACCCCCAAGCTGACCCAGGGAGGCCCCACCCATGGCAAAGGCCGTCGGAATCGACCTCGGCACCACTAACTCGGTGGTCTCGGTCCTCGAGGCGGGCGAGCCCGTCGTCATCCCCAACGCCGAGGGGTCGCGCACGACCCCGTCGGTGGTGGCGTTCTCGAAGACCGGCGAGGTGCTCACCGGTGAGGTGGCCAAGCGCCAGGCCATCACCAACCCGGACCGCACCGTGCGCTCGGTCAAGCGTCGCATGGGCAGCAACTGGAAGATCGACATCGACGGCAAGGCCTACAACGCGCAGGAGATCTCGGCTCGCATCCTCCAGAAGCTCAAGCGCGACGCCGAGGCCTACCTCGGCGACACCGTGACCCAGGCCGTCGTCACCGTGCCGGCCTACTTCGGCGACGCCGAGCGCCAGGCCACCACCGAGGCGGGCCAGATCGCCGGCCTCGAGGTGCTCCGCATCATCAACGAGCCCACCGCGGCCGCGCTCGCCTACGGCCTCGACAAGGAGCACGACCAGACCGTCCTCGTGTTCGACCTCGGCGGCGGCACCTTCGACGTGTCGATCCTCGAGCTCGGTGAGGGCGTCTTCGAGGTGAAGTCGACCGCCGGGAACACGCATCTCGGCGGCGACGACTGGGACCAGCGCGTGATCGACTGGCTGGTCACCGAGTTCAAGAACGCCCACGGCGTCGACCTGTCCGCCGACAAGATGGCGACGCAGCGGCTCAAGGAGGCGGCGGAGAAGGCGAAGATCGAGCTGTCCACGCTCCAGGAGACGACGGTCAACCTGCCGTTCATCACCGCCACCAGCGAGGGACCGCTCCACCTCGAGCTGACGCTCTCGCGGGCGAAGTTCCAGGAGCTGACGGCCGATCTCATCGAGTCGTGCCGGGGCCCGTTCGAGCAGGCCATCCACGACGCCGGTCTCACCAAGGACGAGATTCACCGCGTGCTGCTGGTCGGCGGCTCTACCCGCATGCCGGCGGTCACCGAGCTGGTGAAGCAGCTGACCGGCAAGGAGGGCGACAAGGGCATCAACCCCGACGAGGCCGTCGCGGTCGGCGCCGCGATCCAGGCGGGCGTGCTGAAGGGCGACGTGAAGGACGTCCTGCTGCTCGACGTGACGCCGCTGTCGCTCGGCATCGAGACGAAGGGCCAGATCTTCACGAAGCTCATCGATCGCAACACGACGATCCCCACCAAGCGCTCGGAGGTGTTCACCACCGCCGACGACAACCAGCCCAGCGTGGAGATCCACGTTTTGCAGGGCGAGAGCGACATGGCCTACCGCAACAAGACGCTCGGGAAGTTCCAGCTCGTCGGCATCCCGCCGGCGCCGCGTGGCATGCCCCAGATCGAGGTCACCTTCGACATCGACGCCAACGGCATCGTGCACGTCTCTGCGAAGGACCTTGCCACCGGCAAGGAGCAGAACATGACGATCACCGGCGGGACCGCGCTGTCGAAGGAAGAGATCGACCAGATGGTCAAGGACGCCGAGGCCCACGCGGAGGAGGACCGCAAGCGCCGGGAGGAGGCCGAGGTCCGCAACACCGCCGACTCGCTCGTGTTCCAGACCGAGAAGCTGCTCCAGGAGCAGGCCGACACGGTCTCGGCCGACGAGCGCGAGAAGATCGAGTCGGCGCTCGGGGCGCTGAAGGAGGCGCTCGCCGGCACCGAGGTCGAGGCGGTGAAGCAGGCCCACGAGGGGCTCCTCGCCGCCAGCCAGGAGTTCGCCCAGCGGCTCTACCAGCAGGCGGCCCAATCGCAGGCGCAGGCGCCGGGCGGCGCCGCGGGCGGTGACGCCGGCACCGGGTCGGCCCCGTCGGACGACGAGGTCGCCGACGCCGAGATCGTCGACGAGGCCGACGAGCAGAAGGGGGCGTAATGGTCGACGACGACGCGACCCTCCCGCCGGAGGGCGACGCCGTCGCCGCGGCGCCTCCCGACCCCGACGACGCTCGCTCGGCCGAGGACATCGCCGCCCGGGCGATTGTGGACGAGCTCGACGAGCTGGGGCGTGTCCAGGCCCAGCGGGACGAGTACCTCGACACGCTCCGGCGGGTGCAGGCCGACTTCGAGAACTACCGCAAGCGCATGCTGCGGGAGCAGACGATGCTGGTCGAGCGGGCGAACGAAGCGCTCATGGAGCAGCTGCTGCCCGTCCTCGACTCGCTCGAGCTGGCGCTGGCGAACATCGACGCGTCGCGGAGCGAGGAGTTGGCCAAGGTTCGCAAGGGCGTGGAGCTGGTGCACACCGAGCTGCTCGGCGTGCTCGAGAAGGCAGGCCTGTCGCGCATCGAGGCCGCGGGCAAGCCCTTCGACCCCAACGAGCACGAGGCGGTGATGCAGGACGAGGGCGAGGGAGAGCCGGTGGTGAGCGACATCGTGCGCACGGGCTACCGCCTCAAGGGCCGCGTGCTACGGCCGGCGATGGTCAAGGTCGCGAGGTAAGAGACGCATGGCGCCGCAGCGCGAGTGGTTCGAGAAGGACTACTACGGGGTCCTCGGCGTGCCGAACACCGCCTCGGAGAAGGACATCACCCGCGCCTACAGGAAGCTCGCCAAGAAGCTTCACCCCGACGCCAACCAGGGCGACAAGTCGGCCGAGGAGCGCTTCAAGGACGTCTCGGCGGCGTACGACGTGCTCGGGGATGCCGACAGGCGCAAGGAGTACGACGAGGTCCGCCAGATGGTCGCCGACGGCGTCCGGGGGCCGGGGTTCGGCGGGCCCGGACGGGGCGGCTTCGGCGACTTCGACGACTTCGATGTCCGCTTCGACTCCGGTGGCGCCGGCCTGGGCGACCTGCTCGGCGGCTTGTTCGGGCGCGGGCAGGGCCGGCGCGCCCGGGGGCCGCGCACCGCCGGGCCCCAGCGGGGCGCCGACCTCGAGACCGAGCTGCACCTCGACTTCCTCGATGCCGTGCACGGCATCACCACCACCGTCAACTTCACCGCCGACGCCGCCTGCTCGGTTTGCGGAGGCTCGGGCGCCCGGCCCGGCACCACCCCCGAGGTGTGCCCCGACTGCGGGGGCAGCGGCGCCATCGCGGTCGACCAGGGGCCGTTCTCGTTCTCGCAGGTGTGCCCGACCTGCGGGGGCCGCGGGCGCATCGTGAAGGACCCGTGCCCCCAGTGCGGGGGGCGAGGCGTGGAGGTGCGCCCCCGCGAGGTGAAGGTGCGCGTGCCCGCCGGCGTCGACGACGGCCAGCGCATCCGCGTAAAGGGCCGCGGCGGCGCGGGCAGCAACGGCGGCCCGCCCGGCGACCTCTACGTCGTGGTGCACGTGCGCCCGCACGCGATCTTCGGCCGAACGGGGCGGAACCTGACCGTGCGCGTCCCGGTCACCTTCGCCGAGGCCGCCCTGGGCGCCAACGTGAAGGTCCCGACCCTCGATCAACCCGTGACGGTGAAGGTCCCGGCGGGTACCCAGAGCGGGAGGACGGTCCGGGTCCGCGGGCGGGGTATCCCGTCGGCCGGGGGCGCGGCGGGCGACCTGCTGGTGACGTTCGACGTCGCCGTTCCCAAGAGCCTTGACGACGGCGAGCGCAAGGCCGTGGAGGCGTTGGGCGACGCGCTGCGCGCCAACCCCCGGGAGCACCTCGGAGTGTGATGAGAGATGAAGGCTGAAGAGCGCGCTCTGTACATCATCTCGGTGGCTGCCGAGCTCGCGGGCGTGCATCCCCAGACCCTGCGCATCTACGAGCGCAAGGGGCTCATCGACCCGCAGCGGACCGAGGGGAGGAGCCGGCGCTACTCGGAACGCGACATCGAGCTGCTCCAGCGGATCCAGGAGCTCACCAACGAGGGGGTGAGCCTCGCGGGCGTGAAACGGGTGTTGGAGCTGGAGGCCGCGCTGGACGACGCCCGGGCCGAGATCGCTCACCTGCGGGCCGAGCTCGCCCGCACGGTGGACGAGGCACGCGAGTCCGTGCGCCAAGCGCACCGCGAGCACCGCCGCGATCTCGTGCCGGTGAGCCAGGCCGTGGTCCGGGTGTCCCGCCGCCGCTGACGGGGAATACAGAGTTGACAACAGCGTTGTCAACTTTGACATCCGAGGTCACCACGTGAGGGGGTAGCGCTATGCCTCTCGATGCCAACAAGTTCACCCGCAAGACCGGCGAGGCCCTGGGCGCCGCCCAGTCCCTCGCTCGCGAGCGCAACCACGCCCAGGTCGCGCCCGAGCACCTGCTCGCGGCCCTGATCGGCCAGCCCGAGGGGGTCGTCCTGCCGGTGCTCGAGCGGGTGGGCGTGCCGGCAAAGACCGTCCGCGACCGTGTCGACGAGGCGATCGGCAAGCTGCCCCGGGTCTACGGCGCGACCGCGCAGCAGGCGCAGCTGGCGCCCGAGGCCTACAAGATCCTCGAAGCCGCCGACGCCGAGCGGGTCGGGCTCGACGACGACTACCTCTCCACCGAGCACGTCCTCCTGTCGATGACCGACGTGACGGGCGGCGTGGGCGACCTCCTCCGGTCGCTCGGCGTGACTCGCGAGGCCGTGCTCGACGCGCTCAAGGACGTACGCGGCAGCCACCGCGTGACCAGCGAGGACCCCGAGGAGCAGTACCAGGCCCTGGAGCGCTTCGGGCGTGACCTCACCGAGGAGGCCCGCAAGGGCAAGCTCGACCCCGTCATCGGCCGGGACGAGGAGATCCGCCGGGTCATCCAGGTGCTGTCGCGCCGCACGAAGAACAACCCGGTCCTCATCGGCGAGCCCGGCGTCGGCAAGACCGCCATCGTCGAGGGCCTGGCCCGACGGATCGTCGAGGGCGACGTGCCCGAGGGGCTGCGCAACAAGCGCCTGATCGCGCTCGACATCGGTGCGATGGTGGCAGGGTCGAAGTACCGCGGTGAGTTCGAGGAGCGGTTCAAGGCCGTCCTGAAGGAGATCGCCGACGCCGAGGGCGAGATCATCACCTTCCTCGACGAGCTGCACACGATCGTCGGCGCCGGGGGCGCGGAAGGAGCGGTCGACGCCGGCAACATGATCAAGCCGATGCTGGCGCGCGGCGAGCTGCGCATGATCGGCGCGACCACGCTCGACGAGTACCGCAAGCACATCGAGAAGGACGCTGCCCTCGAGCGCCGGTTCCAGCCGGTGTACGTGGGCGAGCCCACCGTCGACGACACCATCGCCATCCTGCGGGGCCTCAAGGAGCGTTACGAGGTGCACCATGGCGTCCGCATCCAGGACGCCGCGCTCGTGGCCGCGGCCGTCCTCTCGCAGCGCTATGTCAGTGGCCGCCAGCTTCCCGACAAGGCGATCGACCTGATCGACGAGGCCGCGTCGCGGCTGCGCATCGAGATCGACTCGATGCCGTTCGAGATCGACGTCGTCGAGCGCCGCATCCGCCAGCTCGAGATCGAGAAGGCCGCGCTGGCCAAGGAGACCGACGACGTCTCCAAGCAGCGACTCGACGCGCTCGAGGCCGAGCTGGCCGAGCTGGCCGAGCAGCGTGCCGGCATGGTGGCGCACTGGGAGAACGAGAAGCGCGCCATCACCGAGATCCGGGAGCTCAAGGAGCGCCTCGAGACCGCCCGGAACGACGCCGAGCGGGTCGAGCGCGAGGGTGACCTGGAGCGAGCGGCGCAGCTCCGCTACGGCACGATGCGTGAGCTGGAGTCCGAGATCGAGACCAAGACGGCGCGCCTCGACGAGCTCCAGGCCGACCAGCAGATGCTCAAGGAGGAGGTCGACGAGGAGGACGTCGCCGAGATCGTCTCGAAGTGGACCGGCATCCCCGTGTCGCGCCTCATGGAGGGCGAGATGCACAAGCTGGTCCGCATGGAGGAGGCCCTCCACGAGCGGGTCGTGGGCCAGGACGACGCGGTGCGGGCGGTGGCGAACGCAATTCGCCGGTCGCGCGCGGGACTGTCCGACCCCAACCGCCCCATCGGCTCGTTCCTGTTCCTCGGCCCCACCGGGGTGGGCAAGACCGAGCTCGCCCGATCGCTGGCCGACTTCCTGTTCGACGACGAGCAGGCGATGGTGCGAATCGACATGTCGGAGTACCAGGAGAAGCACAACGTCTCCCGCCTAGTGGGCGCGCCGCCGGGGTACGTCGGCTACGACGACGGCGGCCAGCTCACCGAGGCGGTGCGGCGACGCCCGTACGCGGTGCTGCTGCTCGACGAGATCGAGAAAGCCCACCCCGACGGGCGCCTCCTGGCCGACCACCCGCTCGCCGAGCACGACCTCGAGGCGCAGCAGCTTCTGCATCTCGCCCTCCATCAGCCGGCTGACGGGGACGCCGGTCCACTTGCTCACGACCTCGGCGACGTCCTCCTCGTCGACCTCCTCCTTGAGCATCCGCTGTCCGCTCTGGAGCTGGTCGAGCTGACCGCTGGCCTCCTCGATCCGGCGCTCGAGCTCGGGGATCTGGCCGTAGCGGATCTCGGCCGCCCGGTTGAGGTCGGCCTCACGCTCGACCTCGT
>JBOGFI010000036.1:0-17101 GCA_050743365.1 Acidimicrobiia bacterium
CGCTGGTCCCGGGCGAGACGATCGTCTGGCCCGGCTGACGGCGGCTCGGGCGGGTGCCGCGGGGCGTCATGGTCGCCCGGCAGGGACGGGGATACCGTGGCGCCGTGCGTTGCCCGTACTGCCAGGGGCTCGACGACAAGGTCGTCGACTCGCGGCTCGCCGACGACGGCGCCGCGATCCGTCGCCGGCGCGAGTGCCTGGTATGCGGGCGCCGGTACACGACCTACGAGCGCTTCGAGGAGGTCGCCCTGGTCGTCGTCAAGCGCTCCGGTGCCCGGGAGCCCTTCGACCGCGCCAAGCTCGCCGCCGGGATCGAGCGGGCGGTCACGAACCGGCCCATCGAGGAGGGGACCGTCGAGGCGATCGCGGGCGAGGTCGAGGAGCACGTGCGGGGCGAGGGGCCCGACGTCACGAGTGAGCGGCTCGGCCTGGCCGTCCTCGAGCGGCTGCGGCTGCTCGACGACGTCGCCTACCTGCGGTTCGCCTCGGTCTACAAGGGCTTCGAGAACCTGGGCGACTTCGAGCGCGAGGTCGGGGAGCTCCAGAAGACCACCGCCCCGAAGGGCCGCGCCTGACCGGCCCGACCCTTGTGCACAGATTCACCATCGCGAACCTTCGCGAACGGCCTCTGACCTGCGGATTCGCACCGGGCCGCCACCACTGAACCGTTGACACGGCGGAATCCCAGTGATGTAATTGCCCAGCATCTCGCGCTGCCCTGCGGGCGAGGCACAATATCTTGTGCCCCGCCGGGGACAGGGCCGGCAGGGGCGAACGGAACGACGTGGGGCGCACGATCGGCGTGCGACGACCGAGGGGGAGCATCACCCATGGCAATGGCGCCGGAGCAGATCGGGATCGGGATCGGCCGTCACTTCACGACGCCGGGAAGGCATCCCTACGACACCGTGGCGTGGGAGCGCCGCGACGCGCGGATCCCCAACTACAAGGACGGCACCGACGCCTTCTTCCAGCCCGACGTCGAGTTTCCTGTCACGTGGTCGCAGAACGCCACCAACATCGTGGCCCAGAAGTACTTCCGCGGCACCCTGGGCACGCCCGAGCGGGAGTCGTCGCTGCGCCAGGTCATCGACCGGATCGCCGACACGATCGCCGACTGGGGCGCGCGCGACGGCTACTTCGTCGACGACGACGAGGCCGACACCTTCCGTGACGAGCTCAAGTACCTCCTCGTCCACCAGCGCGCCGCCTTCAACTCCCCGGTCTGGTTCAACATCGGCGTGAACGGCGTGCCGCAGCAGGCGAGCGCGTGCCAACCCTACGACGCTCTCGTGAGCACTCCTGACGGCCTGGTGCCCATCGGGAAGCTCGTCGACGACAACGCGGTCGGCATCAAGGTCTTCGACGCGCACGGCATCACCAAGGTCGTCGCGGTCAAGGCGAACGGCCGGAAGGAAGTGTTGCGCGTCCACACGAAGGCCGGCATCGCGCTCGACGTGACGGCGGACCATCTGGTGTGGCGCTCAACCGGCGATGGCACCGGCCGCTTCGTCGAAGCCGGCAGCCTTGCGCCTGGCGACAAGCTGGAGTGGCACCGCGAAGAGTCCTGGGGAACGGGGGAGCTCTCGACCCGGGAGATCGCGGAGGCCGCGCTAGCCGGCTGGCTGCAGTCGGACGGGTTCGTCGGCCAGTACAACGGAACGAACCGGTCGCTCACGATCGAAGCGATGACGGTGACTGATGCTGAACGTGAGTGGGTCGAATGGGCGATCGAGACGGTGTTCCCAGACGTGCACCGTCACGAACGGAAGGTTGCGACGAAGGACGAGGCGCTCGACTGCCGCCGGCTCCGGCTCTACGGAGAACGCCTGCGTCAGTTCGTTGATCGCTGGGGGCTGCTGGACCGCGGTCTCGATATGAACATTCCCAGTCACCTGTTCACCGCCCCGTTGCCCATGGTTGCCGCGTACCTGCGGAGCCTGTTCCAGGCCGAGGGATACGTCTCACAGCGCGAACGCTCGGCGAAAGTGGGACTGGACATGATCTCGGAGCGGCTCGTGCGTGGCGCACAGCAGCTGCTCATGCGTTTCGGGATCTACTCGCGGATCCGTTTCAAGAGCGACGGGCGCGCCAACCGTCAGGGCTGCTGGTCTCTCACAATCCAGGTTGCCGGCGACCGCAGGCGTTTCGCGGACGAGCTCGGGTTCCTCGACCCACGGAAGGCCGAGAAACTCGAGGCGACATTCGAGCTTCCCGGCCTGAGTGATACCGCGATGAAGCGGCTCGAGATCGATCGCATCGAGCCGCTCGGTGGGATGGATGTCTACGACGTCCAAACCGAGAGCGGCGAGTACCTCAGCAATCACCTCCGCGTCCACAACTGCTTCATCCTCGCGGTAGAGGACACGATGGACGCGATCCTCAACTGGTACCGGGAGGAGGGGATCATCTTCAAGGGCGGCTCGGGGTCGGGCATCAACCTGTCCGGCATCCGCTCTTCGATCGAGACACTCCAGGGTGGCGGTACGGCGAGCGGTCCCGTGAGCTTCATGCGTGGCGCCGACGCGTCCGCGGGCACGATCAAGTCCGGTGGCCGCACCCGGCGCAGCGCCAAGATGGTCATCCTGAACGCCGACCACCCCGACATCGAGGAGTTCATCTGGTGCAAGGCGCGCGAGGAGCGTAAGGCGCGTGCTCTGCGTGACGCGGGGTTCGACATGGACCTCGACGGCCGCGACTCCTACTCGATCCAGTACCAGAACGCGAACAACTCCGTGCGGGTAACCGACGAGTTCATGCAGGCGGTGCTCGACGACCGAGACTGGTCCCTGCCGTCGGTCACGACGGGCGAGGTCCTCAAGACCGTCAAGGCCCGAGACCTCATGCGCCAGATCTCCGAAGCGACCTGGGAGTGCGCCGACCCCGGCATGCAGTTCGACACCACGATCAACAAGTGGCACACGGCGTCGAACACCGGCCGGATCAACGCGTCCAACCCTTGCTCGGAATACATGCACCTGGACAACTCGGCGTGCAACCTCGCCAGCATCAACCTGCTGAGGTTCCTCCGTGACGACGACACCTTCGACGTCGAGGGCTACGAGCACGCGATCGCAGTCGTCTTCACCGCCCAGGAGATCCTGGTCGGGAACGCCGACTACCCCACCGAGAAGATCGCCGAGACCAGTCGCGCCTACCGTCAGCTCGGGCTCGGCTATGCCAACCTCGGCGCTCTCCTCATGGCGCTCGGCCTTCCGTACGACTCTCCGGAGGGTCGTGCCTGGGCGGGCGCGCTCACTGCACTGATGACGGGGCACGCGTACGCCACCAGCGCCCGAACCGCCCGTCGGATGGGCCCGTTCGCCGGCTACGCCGCCAACGAGGAGCCGATGCTGAACGTACTGCGCATGCACCGCGCCGAGGCGGCCAAGATCGACGAGGAGCTCGTACCCCCCGAGGTTCTGAGCGCGGCGCAACGCGCGTGGGACGAAGCCGTCGACGTGGCCGAGGTCCACGGCGTGCGCAACTCACAGTCGACGGTTCTCGCGCCGACCGGGACTATTGCCTTGGCGCTCGATTGCGACACCACCGGCATCGAGCCCGACCTCGCGCTCACGAAGGCCAAGAAGCTCGTCGGTGGCGGCACGATGCTCATCGTCAACCAGACGGTGCCCCGGGCGCTGCGCCGGCTGGGCTACTCCGATGAGCAGGTCGATGCCATCGTGAAGCACATCGACGAGCACAAGTCCATCATCGGGGCACCTGGGTTCAACCCCGAGCACCTGGCCGTGTTCGCCTGCTCGATGGGCGACAACCCGATCCACTACATGGGCCACGTCATGATGCTCGGCGCGGTCCAGCCCTTCATCAGCGGATCGGTGAGCAAGACCACCAACATGCCCGAAGATGTCACCGTCGAGGACGTCGAAGACCTTCACATCGAAGCCTGGAAGTTGGGCCTCAAGTCGATCGCGATCTACCGCGACAACTGCAAGGTCGCCCAGCCGCTCGCGACGCAGAAGAGGGCCGCCGACGCCGTACCGGTGTCCGATCCTCTGACCCAGCAGGTGGAGCGCATCGTCGAGACGGTCATCGTCCAGGAGCCGGTCCGCCAGAAGCTGCCGCGCACGCGCAACTCGAAGACCTTCTCGTTCCGGGTGGCCGACTGTCACGGTTACGCGACGGTGGGCGAATTCGAGGACGGACGCCCGGGCGAGGTGTTCCTCAAGGTCGCCAAGCAGGGCTCGACCCTGGCCGGGATCATGGACGCCTTCGCCATCTCGGTGAGCCACGGCCTCCAGTACGGCGTTCCGCTGCGCGCCTTCGTCGACATGTTCACCAACATGCGTTTCGAGCCTGCCGGCATGACCGACGACCCCGACATCCGCTTCGCCACCAGCCTGGTCGACTACATCTTCCGGCGCCTGGCGGTCGAGTACCTGCCGAAGGAGGAGCGCGAGGAGCTCGGCATCCTCACCGTGGGGGAGCGGGTCCAGCCCACGCTGCCCGGCGTCGAGGAGGCGGTCGCGCCGACGGAGCCCGGGCTCGACGTGCTGCCACCCGAGGATCGTGCGCCCTCCGCGTCGCTCCCGGCGGCGACGGGTCAGGCCACCCTCGCGGCGGCGGCCGAGTCGGGCTCCACCATCGGAGAGACGGTCATCTGCCACATCTGCGGCGACATCATGCAGCGCGCCGGTAGCTGCTACGCGTGTCCCAGCTGCGGCGCCACCAGCGGCTGCTCGTGACGCTTACGGCCGGGGCACTCAGTGCACCGCGAGATAGGCGTCGCGGAGGACGCCCGTCTCGAGCTGCATCTCCTCGAGGCGGTTCTTGACGACGTCGCCGATGCTGACGATGCCGCAGAGCCTTCTCTCACTCGCGACGGGCAGGTGCCGGATCCGTCGTTGAGTCATCACCGCCATCAGGTCTCGGACGCTGTCGGACGGGGAGCAGGTGGTCACGGACCGCGTCATGAGGTCGGAGACGCGACGATCGAGAAGGTCGCGTCCGTGCTCGGCGAGGCCGCGGACGATGTCTCGCTCCGAGATGATCCCGGCGATCACACCGCCGCCCCGCGACACGACGAGCGCCCCGACTCTGCGCGCCCGGAGGCGGTGCGCCGCCATGGCGACGGTGGCGTCGGGCTCGATTGTCGCCACCTCACGTCCCTTGGTGTTCAGGAGCTGCTCTACCGTCATCATCTGGACCACCCCGTCCGTTCCTGGCTCACACGATCACGCTGCGGATGACCTCACCCGCCTCCATGGCCCGGAAGGCGTCGTTCACCTCGTCGAGGCCGATGCGCCGCGACACCATGGCGCCCAGGTCGAGGCGGCCGTTCTCCACCAAGCTGATGAAGCGGGGGAAGTCGCGTCGCACCTGCGCCGAGCCGTACACGCAGCCGAGCAGGCGCTTCTCGTCGTAGAACATGGCGAACCCGGGCAATGTCACCTGCGAGTCCATGCGCGGCATGCCCACGACCACGGCGGTGCCACCCCGCCGGGCGGTGGCGAACGCCTGGGTGATCGTCTCCGGCCTGCCGATCACCTCGAAGGCGTAGTCGGCGCCGCGCCCGCCCGTGAGCTCCTGCACTTGGCCGATGGGGTCGCCATCGGCCGGGTCGACGAGATCGGTGGCGCCCAGCTGCTCGGCCGCTTTGCGCTTCAGCTCCACCGGGTCGACGGCGATGATGCGCGCCGCCCCCGCGATACGGGCACCCTGGATCACGGCCTGGCCCACCCCGCCGCACCCGATGACGGCCACCGACGAGCCCGGCTCGACCCGCGCGGTGTTGAGGGCCGCCCCCACACCGGTTGTGACCCCGCAGCCGATGAGGGCCAGCTGATCGTCGGGCAGGTCCGTCTCGACCTTCACCGCCTGCGACTCGCTGACCGTCATCACGTCGGCGAACGTGCCGAGCCCGGTGAAGCCGGTGGCCGTGCTCCCGTCGGGGCGCTTGGCCCGGGGAACGAACGAGGTCGCGTTCGTGCCTTCGCACAGGTTCGACCGGTCGTTCGTGCAGTACCAGCAGGTGCCGCAGGCCGGGACGAAGGTGGCGACGACGCGGTCGCCGGCGTGGACGCGGGTGACCTCGGGGCCCACCCAGTCCACCGTGCCCGTGCCTTCGTGCCCCAGGATGCACGGGGGCGGCATGGGCAGGGTGCCGTTGGTGACCGACAGGTCGGAATGGCACACCCCGCTGGCGGCGATGCCCACGACCACGTCGCGGGGGCCCGGCTCCACCGGCTCGAGCTCCTCCACCACCAGGGGCTGGTCCTGCTCGACGTAGACGGCTCCTCGCATAGATCGCTCCCTCGGGCTCGGGTGCCGCGACGGTAGCCTCCCTCGTCGGGGAGGTGCCCGTGCGCGCATGGCGAGTACACGAGCTGGGCGAGCCGGTCGACGTGCTCACGCTGGAGGAGGTGGACCCGCCCGTACCCGGCCCCGGTGAGGTGCGCATCGACGTGGCCGCGGCGTCGCTCAACTTCCCCGACGTGCTGATGTGCCGGGGCGAGTACCAGGTGAAGCCACCGCTGCCGTTCACTCCCGGCGCCGAGGTCGCCGGCACGGTCACCGCGCTCGGGGAAGGCGTGGCGTCGGTGCGGGAAGGGCAGCGCGTCCTCGCCATCCCCAGGTTCGAGGCCGGCGGCCTCGCCGAGCAGACCGTCGCCAGCGAGGCGACGGTGTACCCGATCCCCGACACGCTGAGCTGGCCGGCGGCCGCCGCGCTCCACATCACCTACCAGACCGGGCACCTGGCGCTTCACCGGCGCGCCGCGCTCCGGCAGGGCGAGACCCTCCTGGTGCACGCGGGCGCGGGCGGGGTCGGCTCCGCCGCCATCCAGCTCGGCCTGGCAATGGGGGCGCGGGTGTTCGCGACCGCCGGCGGCCCCGAGAAGGTCCGGACCTGCCGCGATCTCGGCGCCGAGCTCGCGGTCGACTACTCGGCCTCCGACTTCGTCGACGCCGTGAAGGAGGCCACCGGTGGGCGTGGCGCCGACGTCATCTACGACCCGGTCGGTGGCGACACCTTCGACCGGTCACGCAAGTGCGTGGCGTTCGAAGGGCGAATCCTCGTCATCGGCTTCACCAGTGGCCGCATCGCCGACGCGCCCACCAACCACGCCCTCATCAAGAACTACGCGGTGGTGGGCGTGCACTGGGGCCTCTACAACCTGATGAACCCGCAGCTCGTTCGCGACACGCATGACGAGCTCATGCGTCTCCACGCGGTCGGGGAGATCGACCCCCTCGTGTCGCAGGTCCTTCCACTCGAGGCTGCCGCCGAGGGCCTCGGCCGGCTCGCGACCCGCGGCACCCGCGGGAAGGTCGTGTGCGCCATCGACGGAGCTGCGCGGGCGTGACCCGGACGCGACTCTTCCTCGTCCGCCACGGGGAGTCGACCTGGAACACCGAAGGGCGCTGGCAGGGGCAGGCGGACCCGCCGCTGACGGCGCTGGGCGAGCGCCAGGCGGAGGCGGCCGCGGCCGGCATCACCGTGCCCGTCGACGGCATCTGGACGTCTGATCTCGGCCGCGCCTCCCGGACCGCCGAGCTCCTCACGGCCGCCCTGGGCGTCGACCCGCCGCGCAACGACCCGCGACTGCGCGAGCGTGACGCGGGCGAATGGAGCGGCCTCACCCGCGCCGAGATCGAGGAGCGGTGGCCCGGTCACCTCGCCGCCCGTCGCTCGCCGCCGAGTTGGGAGCCCGACGCCGCCGTCCTCGAGCGGGCGCTGGCGGCGCTGCACGACATCGCCGCCGAGACGCCGGCGGGCGTCGCCCTGGTGGTGACCCACGGCGGTGTCGTGCGTGCCGTCGAGCGCCACCTCGGCGCCGAGCCCGAGCCCGTCCCCAACCTCGGCGGGCGCTGGATCGACACCGACGGCGACGCGCTCGTGCTCGGGAAGCGGCAGCTCCTCATCGACGCCGACGAGGTCGAGGTCACCGTGCCGCCGCCGCACTGACCACGGGCAGGTCTTCGCCCGCCAACCGGTAGCCTGGAAGGTTCCCCTTCTCAGGAGCTGCCCGTGCTCGACAACCCCTCTGGTGGGGCTGGCTTCACGCCCCCGGCGGCGCCCCAGGCGGAGATGGAGGCCGAGCAGCGCTACCTCGACGCCGCCTACAGCCGGCTCGACGACATGCGGCGCGCCGCCCGGCGGGTCGCCGCCGGGTACGCCGACGTCCGCCGGGGCGGCACCCACCAGGCCCGCCTCGAGCGCGAGGCCGCCGAGGCCCACACCCGGCGCCGGCTCGCCGCCCTCGACTTCGGCGATGCCGCGCTCTGCTTCGGACGGCTCGACCTCGAGGAGCCCGAGCCCGACGGCGAACCGGACGGGCCACTGTACGTGGGCCGAGTCTCCGTCACCGACGACGACCAGACCCCGGTCGTCGTGGACTGGCGGGCACCGGTGGCCGAGCCCTTCTACCGCGCCACCGCGGTGGAGCCGATGGGGATTGCCCGTCGTCGCCACTTCCACATTCGGAAGGGCCGCGAGCTCGTCGGCATCGACGACGAGGTGTTCGACGCCGCGGCGACGGAAGCAGCCGGCCACACCGTCGTCGGGGAGGGCGCGCTGCTCGCCGCGCTCGAACGCGACCGCACCGGTCGTATGCGCGACATCGTCGCGACGATCCAGTCGGAGCAGGACGAGGCCGTCCGCGCCGACCTGCCCGGGATCCTCGTCGTCGAGGGGGGCCCGGGCACCGGCAAGACCGCGGTGGCGTTGCACCGCGCCGCCTACCTCCTGTACACGCACCGCCGGCGCCTCGCGGCGCGCGGCGTGCTGCTGGTCGGGCCCAACCCGATCTTCCTGCACTACATCGACCAGGTGCTCCCGTCCCTGGGCGAGGACGAGGTGCAGCTGACGACGCCGGCCGGTCTCAAGCCGCAGCTCGTCGTCGGGGCCGACGACCCGTCCGACGTCGCCGCGGTCAAGGGCGACGCCCGCATGGCCACCGTGGTGGCGAAGGCGCTGGCCGACCGCGAGCGGAGGCTGCCGCGCGACCTCGTGGTGTCGATCGACGGCCACCGGCTGCGCCTCCGCCGGCGCGACTCGGCCCGGATCGTCCAGCGGGCACGCCGGTGGCGAGGCACCCACAACGAGCGTCGCCCCTATCTGACGCGCCTCGTCCTCGACCACCTGCGCGACCAGTACCACCGGTCCCTCGTGCGCGCGTACCACCGCGACCGGCGCGGCATTACCGTGCCGGCACCGGCGCTCTTCCCTCGCGGCGGCGGCGAGGAGCTCGTCGACATCCCGGTGGCGGCGGCACTGTCGCGCGGCGACCGCCCTCCCCAGGAGTGGGAGCAGGAGCTCACCGCGCGGATCAGGCGCCTTCCCGAGGTGAGGGCGGCGCTCGACCGGATGTGGCCCGTTCTCACCGGCGCCGAGCTCCTCCACGACCTGCTCGGCTTCGTCGCGCTCATCCGCTCCGCCGCCGACGGGACGCTCACCCGAGCCGAGCAGCAGGGCCTGCACCGACCCCGGTCGGACGACGTGCGCAACGTCGCCTGGACCGAGGCCGACCTCGCCCTCGTCGACGAAGCCGACGCGCTACTCGGCCCGCCCGAGGCGGCGCGTCCGCGCCGCCGGCGCCGCCGCCGCGCCGCCGAGACCGAGCAACTCGCCGCCGCCACCCGGGTCGTGGAGGACCTCGGGCTGGGCGGCTATACGACGGCGGCCGAGGTCGCCCGCCGCTACGCCGGGGCGCCCGCGGCCGACGACGACAACGGTGGCCGGCGCGACCTGCGCACGTTCGGGCACGTGCTCGTCGACGAGGCCCAGGACCTCTCGGCGATGCAGTGGCGCATGCTCGCCCGGCGCTGCCCCTCCGGGTCGATGACCATCGTGGGCGACTTCGGCCAGGCCAGCGGGCCCGGCGCCCTCGGAGACTGGGACGTGGTCGTCGCCGCCCTCTCCGCCCGGCCGCCTGCCCGTCGGGTGACGCTGAGCGTCAACTACCGCACACCCGCCGAGATCATGGCGGTCGCAAATCGCGTGCTAGCGGCGGCCGCCCCGGGCGTCGAGGCAGTGCGATCGGTCCGCAGCACCGGCCGCCCGCCCCTCTTCCAGGCGGCCGCGCCCGGCACCCTCGTCGGCGAGACCGCACGTGCCGTCCAGGCCGCGAGGGTCGAGCCGGGGACGACGGCCGTGATCGCACCGGCCGAGCTGCATTCCGCGATCGTCGACGAGCTCACGGACGTCCGCGCCGTCGCCGCGTCAGAGGACGCGCTCGACGCCCCGGTCGCGGTGCTCGATGCGCGCGAGGCGAAGGGACTCGAGTTCGACCACGTCGTGCTGGTTGAGCCGGCGCGGCTCGTGTCCCCGGACCCTGCCGGTCTGCGACTGTTGTACGTGACCCTGACCCGAACGACCCGGACGCTGGCCGTGGTGCACGCCGAGCCGCTGCCCGAAGCCCTCGAGCCGGAACGCGCGCCGGAGAGGATGATGAGATGAGGAGCCCATGACCGCGACCGACGCCGATCTCGCTGCCATCGGTGTGGCCTGGGAACTCGAGCCGCTGCTCGGCGACCATCGCCAATCCGGGGTCGACGGGCTCCTCGACGAGGCCGCGCGGATCGCGGGGGAGATCGAGGGCCGTCGCGGCGAGGTGAGCGAGCTCGATGCCGACGGGCTCGTGGCGGTCATGAAGCAGCTCGCGACCGTGCACGAGCTCGTCGGGCGGGCGGCGTCCTACGCCGGCCTGCGCTTCGCGGTCGACACCACCGACCCGGCCCGGGGCGCGCTCCTCCAGCACGTCGAGGAGCGGGCCACCGCGATCAGCACCAGGCTGGTGTTCTTCGAGCTCGAGTGGGCCGCGCTGTCCGACGAACGCGTGGAAGCGCTCCTGGTCGACGACCGCCTCGGCTTCTGCCGCCACCATCTCGCGTCGGCGCGCAGGTACCGGCCTCATCTGCTCACCGAGCCCGAGGAGCAGATACTCACGGAGAAGGCCGTCACCGGCCGCAGCGCCTGGAGCCGGCTGTTCAGCGAACTCACCTCGGTAATCACCCTCGAGCTCGACGACACGACCGTGAGCCTGGAAGAGGGGCTCTCGCGCCTCGCGTCGCCCGACCGCGACGAGCGACGCCGGGCCGCCGCGGCCGTCACGGCGGGGCTGGCCCCGGGATTGCGGACGCGGGCGTTCGTGCTCAACACCCTGCTCGCCGACAAGGCGGTCGACGACCGCCTGCGTCGTTATCCCGACTGGCTGGCCAGCCGCAACCTCGACAACGAGGCAAGCGACGAATCGGTCCGGGCCCTGGTCGAGGCGGTGCAGCGGCGCAACGACATCCCGCAGCGCTGGTACGCGCTCAAGGCGCGGCTCCTCGGCCTCGACCGGATCGCCGACTACGACCGGGTCGCGTCGGTGGCTACCGCGGAGACCGAGTTCTCGTGGAGCGACGCCCATGAGCTCGTCCTCGATGCTTATGGCTCGTTCTCGCCCGACCTGGCCCAGGTGGCGCGCCGGTTCTTCGACGAGCGCTGGATCGACGCGCCGGTGCGGCCGGGAAAGCGACCCGGGGCCTTCTGCGCGTACACGGTGCCGTCGCACCATCCCTACCTGCTGCTGAACTGGACCGCCCGGCGCCGCGACGTGCTGACGCTGGCGCACGAGCTCGGTCACGGCCTGCACGCCTACCTCGCCCGGCATCAAGGGGTCTTCCACCAGTCCACCCCGCTCACGCTGGCCGAGACCGCCTCGGTCTTCGGCGAGACGGTCACGTTCGGCCGCCTCCTCGACGAGACCGACGACCCTGCCGCCCGCCTCGCCCTGCTGGCCGAGAGCATCGAGGGACAGATCGCCACCGTGTTCCGCCAGACCGCCATGAACCGCTTCGAGGACCGGGTCCATACCGAGCGACGCGGGCGCGGCGAGCTCAGCGTCGACCGGTTGGGCGAGGTGTGGACCGAGACGCAGGCCGACATGCTCGGCGACGCGGTGGAGCTGACCGACGGCTACCGCACGTGGTGGTCCTACATCCCGCATTTCATCGGCACACCCGGCTACGTGTACGCGTACGCCTACGGGCAGCTCCTTGCCCTGTCCGTCTACCGGCAGTACGAGGAGCGGGGCGCCGAGTTCGTGCCCAGCTACCTCGAGCTGCTCTCGCGCGGCGGCTCAGCGCCGCCCGAGGAGCTCGGCCGCATCGTGGGGGTCGACCTCGCCGACCCCGCGTTCTGGGACGGCGGCCTCGCCATCGTCGAGCAGCAGCTCGAGGCGGCCGAGGCGGCGGCGGTGGCGGCCGGACGGGTGCCGGCGACCTGACCGATCAGGTTCCGTCCCAGCGGGCGAGCTCGCGCTCGAGCTGGGCGAGGCCCATGTTGCCGAGATCGAGGGCGTGGCGGTGGAACGCCTTGAGGTCGAAGCGCGGGCCCCGGCGCCGCTTGGCCTCGGCGCGGGCGGCGAGCCAGACGCGCTCCCCGACCTTGTAGGCGATGGCCTGGCCGGGCCACCCGAGGTAGCGGTCGACCTCGCTGGCCATGAAGTCGGCCGGCATCTTGCTCCGCTCGATGGCGAAGGGCAGCGCGAGCTCGGCCGTCCACGTCTCGCCGGGGTGGTACGGCTCGACGTCGGGGATGGGGAGCTCGAGGTGCAGGCCGATGTCGACGACGACGCGCATGGCCCGCATGGCCTGGGCGGCGAGCATGCCCAGCTCGTAGCCGGGATCGTCGAGGTAGCCGAGCTCGCCCATCAGGCGCTCGGCGTACAGCGCCCAGCCCTCGCCGTGGCCCGAGCTCCACGCCAGCGCTCGCTGGTACCGCGTCAGCTCGGCCGCGAGGTACAGGACCTGCGCGACCTGGAGATGGTGCCCGGGGACACCCTCGTGGTAGCAGGTCGAGAGCTCCTTCCACGTCGGGAAGCGGGTCTTGCCCAGAGTGGGGTACCAGGTGCGTCCGGGCCGGCCGAAGTCCTCGGAGGGTGGCGTGTAGTACATGGCGGCGGCGCCGCCGGGCGGAGCGATCATCGCCTCGACCCGCCTGACCGGCTCGGGGATATCGAAGTGCGTTCCGTCCAGCTCCGCGACGGTGCGGTCCATCAGCTCCTGGAGCCAGTCTCGCAACGCGTCCGCGCCCTCGATCGACCGGTCCGGGGCCGACTCCAGGTGCTCGATGGCCGCGTCGACGCCCTCGCCGGGCAGGATGCGCTCGGCCACCTCACCCATGGCCCGCTCGATGCGGTGGAGTTCCTCCCAGCCCCAGTCGTAGGTCTCGCGCAGGTCGAGCCGGGTGCCGGTGAACGCGCGGGCCCGGCGCGCGTAGCGTTCGGCGCCGACGGCGTCGCGCTCGGTCGCATGCGCGGAGTAGTCGTCGGTGAGGAAGCGGGCGAACGCGGCGTAGGCCTGGGTGGCGCGGCGGGCCCGGTCGTCGAGGGTACGGCGCAGCCCGCCGTTGCCCCCGCCGCGGTCGTAGGCATCGACGAGCGCGAGGAAGAACGGCGGGCCATCGCCTTCGAGGCCGCCCCAGGTGTCGGCCTGCCGGGCGCACGCCACGACCTGGCGCCGGGCGACGACCAGCCCCCGGCGGGCGCCCTCCGTCAGCGCGTCCTGGAAGCTCGACAGCGCCTGGGGGACCAGCGCCATTCGGGCGGCGACGCGGTCCCAGTCGGCCTCGGTGTCCTTGTCCATGAGGTCGAACACCTGGCGGATGCCCTGGGCGGGGCTGGCGATGATGTTCAGGTCGCGCAGGTGCTCCCCCGCCTCGTGCAGCTCGAGGCCCAGCGAGAGCTGCTCGACCATGACCTCGGCGGCGACACGGTCGCGCTCGCTCTCGTGTGGCGCCCGGCCGACCTCGGCGAGGGCGGCCCGGTCGTGCCCGGCCCGCTCCTCGGCGGCGTCGGGGCCGTAGTCGGTCATCTCGGCGTCGTGGCCGGTCAGCCCGGCGAAGGTTGCGGACACGGGGTCGAGGGCGGCGAAGCGCTCGACGTACCGCTCGGCGAGGTCGTAGACGGCGGACATGAAGGGGCCGAGTCTCGCGCGTCGTGCGGGCCGGCTTTCGAGAGGGCGCTACACGTTCCGGGCTCCCGACTGCCCTCGCGCTACGGTCCGTTCAGGAGACGAGAAGGGGCACGACCATGGCCACCGACGGCGATACGGTCCGCCACGAGACCGACAGCATGGGCGCCGTCGAGGTGCCCGCGCACCGTTACTGGGGCGCACAGACCCAGCGGAGCCTCCACCACTTCTCCATCGGCGGCGACCGCATGCCCGAGCCCGTCATCCGCGGCATGGCGATCCTGAAGAAGGCCGCCGCCCTCGCCAACCAGGACCTCGGGAAGCTGGCCGCCGAGGAAGCCAGGCTCATCGTGCAGGCCGCCGACGAGGTCATCGAGGGCCGCCACCCCGACGAGTTCCCTCTCTATGTGTGGCAGACCGGCAGCGGCACCCAGACGAACATGAACGTCAACGAGGTGATCTCGAACCGCGCCATCGAGTTGGCCGGCGGGGAACGGGGGAGCAAGGCGCCGATCCATCCCAACGACCACGTGAACATGTCGCAGTCGTCGAACGACACCTTCCCGACCGCGATGCACATCGCCGCCGCCGAGCAGGTCGTCCACCGGCTGGTGCCGTCGGTTACCGAGCTGCGCGACGCGCTCGCCCGCAAGGCGGGCGAGTTCGCGGGGATCGTGAAGATCGGCCGGACCCACCTCCAGGACGCGGTCCCGCTGACGCTCGAGCAGGAGTTCGGTGGCTACGTGGCCCAGCTCGACGCCGACCTCGAGCGCGTCCGGGCGGTGCTCCCCGGCCTGTACGAGCTCGCCGTCGGCGGCACCGCCGTCGGCACCGGCCTCAACACCCATCCCGAGTTTGCCGAGCTCGTCGCGGGCAAGATCGCCGAGCTGACCGGGCTGCCGTTCGTGTCGGCGCCCAACAAGTTCGCGGCCCTCGCCGCTCACGACGCCATCGTCATGGCGAGCGGCGCGTTGAAGACGCTCGCCGTCTCGCTCATGAAGATCGCCAACGACATCCGCTGGCTCGGGTCGGGCCCACGAGCGGGCCTCGGCGAGCTGATCCTGCCCGAGAACGAGCCGGGGTCGTCGATCATGCCCGGGAAGGTGAACCCGACCCAGAGCGAGGCGATGACCATGGTGTGCGTGCAGGTGCTCGGCAACGACGCCGCCATCGGCTTCGCCGGCTCGCAGGGCAACTTCGAGCTCAACGTGTTCAAGCCGGTGATGATCTTCAACTTCCTGCACTCGGTCGGCCTGCTCACCGACGTCTGCCGGACGTTCCGCGAGTTCTGCGTCGAGGGGCTACGGGCCGACGAGGAGCGGATCGCCGAGCACCTCGGCAACTCGCTGATGCTCGTCACCGCCCTCAACCCGCACATCGGCTACGACAACGCCGCCGCCATCGCCAAGCACGCCCACCGTGAGGGCACCACGCTGCGGGAGGCGGCGGTCGCGCTCGGCCATCTGACCGCCGAGCAGTTCGACGAGATCGTCAGGCCCCACGAGATGACGGGGCCAGACTCGCGGTAGCGACTCGCCGGTCCGCTACTCGTCGAGCCAGATGCCGACCGTCGGCTGCACGCTGACGCGGATCGTCTGGTTGCCGTTCCCGTCGGGGAGCTGCGGTCCGAACAGCCCCTTGACCTCGGGCTTCGAAGGGAACGCCCAGACCTGATACGAGATCCACGCGTTGTAGAGCTCCCTGGCGAACTCCTCGCTGATGCCCCGGTAGATCTCCGCCCGCCTGGCCGCGTCGGTCTCGGAGCGGCCCTCGTCGAGTGCGGCGTCGATCTCGGGGTCGCTGAACCTGCCGAAGTTGACGGGCGAGCCCGTGTGCCACCACACGTACTGCCCGTCGGGGTCGCCGCCGGGGTGGTTGCGCCACAGGTTGGCCTGGAACTGTCCCCCGAGCGTGTCGTTGATGTACTGGGTCTGCTCGGTTGTCGAGATCTCGACCGCCATGCCCGCCCCCTGCATCTGCGACTGGACGATCTGGGCCGTCTTCACGATCGACGGGTCCGGGACGGCGCCGAGGGTGAAGCTCAGCTCGCTGCCGGTCTCGTTCTCGTACTCCTCGACGAGCTCCTTGGCGCGGTCGAGGTCGTGCTCGGGGTAGTCGAGCTGCTTCGGGTCCACGTAGCCCGGCACGTCGGCGTCGAACGGCTGGTCGGCGATCTCGCCCACCCCGCCACCCTGGATCTCGGCCAGCTCCTCACGGTCGAGCGCGTAGACGAACGCCTGGCGCGCCTTCTCGTTGTCGAACGGCGGCTTCGTCACGTTGAACATCGTGTAGCCGATCTCCGAGGCCTCGTCGACCTCGACGAGGTTGATCTCGCCCGCCTCGGCGTCCCGGCGCAGGTTCTTGATCTGGAGGCCGTCGGTCGTGTGGATGATGTCGAGCTCGCCGCCCCTGAGCCCGTTCACCCGCTGCGAGACGTCGGGCACGGGCCGGAAGGTGATCTGGTCGAGATAGGGCAGCTGGGTCCCGTTCTCGTCCTTCTGCCAGTAGTCCGGGTTGCGCTCGGCGACGAACTTGTCGTTCGGGGTCCAGCCGCAGTCGGTCTGCTCGCAGTTGGTAATGCGGAACGGCCCGGTGCCGATCAGGTTCCGGGGGCAAGTCTCGCGGTCAGCGAGCTGCTCGGGCGCCACGATGCCGAACCGGCCCGTGCCCCACAGGTAGCCGGGGAAGGCGATCCACGGCCGCTCGGTCGTGACCCTCACCGTCAGCGGGTCGACCACCTGCACATCGCTAACGTCCTGGAGGACGAACTGGGACAGCAGGCCGTTCCGCAGGGCCTCGAGGTTCGTCCTCACGGCCTCGGCGTCGAGCGGCTCGCCGTTGTGGAACTCGATGCCCTCCCGCAGGGTGATCGTGAACTCGGTGTAGGTGTCGTTGGGCTCCACCGACTCGGCGAGGTAGGGGACGATCTCGCCGTCGTCGTTGGGGATCGTGAGCGTGTCGTAGACGGCGGTGGCGACCTCGATGCCGCCGGCGGCCAGCTGGGCCGTGGGGAGGCACCAACCGCCGGTGGTCTCGGCCTCGAGCCCGTAGACGACCTCGCCGCCGCGCTTGGGGGTGCCCTCGTTCTCGGGGGGGTTGTTGCGCACGACCGCTCCGCCGCCGTCGCCACCTCCGCCGCCGCCGCACGCGGCGGCCGCGAGGCCGAGGGCCGCCACCACGC
>JBOGFI010000037.1:0-49570 GCA_050743365.1 Acidimicrobiia bacterium
GTCGTAGATCGTGCGCGCAAGCTCGCGCGCCCGCTCGCTTCGGCCCCATGCATCGACGTCGCCGCGACGCAGCTCGGTGTCGTCGGGCTCGGCCTCGGGCGGGATGGGCACCAGGTCGGTGCTCGCCGGCGGCGCCTCGACGTCGACCTCGTCTACCTCGTCGGGCTCGCGCAAATGGATGCTGGGGGACTGCTTGTCCCACGCGTCGGACATCCATGGAAGGAAATCGCGTCGAGGCGATCGGTGCAAACTGCATCGGCGATCAGGCTGTTCGCACGGCTCCAGTCACCAGCCAGCGGGACCCCGCGAACCGGGTCGCCATGCCGACGCAGCGGGCGCCCATCCAGAGCGCCAGCGCACCCCACAGCCAGAGCAACCCGCCGCCGAGCACGAGCACGGCGATTGCCGCCGGCACGTAGACGAGGAGCGCGCCGAGCATCGCCAGCGCGAGGTACGTGACGTCGCCGGCGCCGATCAGCACGCCGTCGAGCACGAACACGACCGCGTTGAGCGGCTGGAGCGCGGCCACGAGCCAGAGCAGGTCGAGCGCCAGGGCGCGGACCGAGCCGTCATCGGTGAAGAGCGGCACCAGCCACGGCCGAGAAAGGGCGACCAGCGCGCCGAGGCCGATCCCGGCCGCCAGCCCCCACTCGACCATCCGGCGCGCCGCGGCGCGTGCGCTGCCGGGGTCGCCGGCTCCGAGGAAGCGGCCGATCATCGCCTGGCCGGCGATGGCCACCGCGTCCAGCGAGAGGCCGAGGAAGAGCCAGATCTGGAACGCCACCTGGTGGGCGGCCACCGGCGCGTCGCCGATGCGCGACGCGACCGCGGTGGCGGCAGTGAGCGCGAGGAGCAGCGATCCTGTGCGCAGCACCAGCTGGCCGCCCACGACGGCTGCGCCTCGGATGTCGGCGGCGTGCGGCCGCACGCTCGCTCCTTCCGCCGCCACGGTACGGGCGAGCAGCCAGACGTAGGTGAGCGCCGCGCCCACCTGCGCCGTCACCGTGCCCCAGGCCGAGCCCGCGATGCCGAGGTCGAAGCCGTACACGAGCACGATCTCGAGCAACAGGTTGACGACGTTGGCCGCGACTGCGATGACCAGGGTCGTGCGCGTGTCCTGGAGCCCGCGCAGGTACCCCATGCCGGCGAGCATCAGCAGCATGAACGGCGCGCCGAGCAGGCTGATACGGAGGTACGTGAGGGCCGGCGGGGCCACCGAGCGCGACGCGCCCATCACGTCGACGATGGTCGGGGCGATCCCGAGGCCGACGGCCGTGAGCATCACGCCCAGGCCGACCGCCAGCCACAGTCCGGCCACGCCCTGCTCGGCCGCCGCCTGCCGGTTGCCGGCGCCGACGCGCCGCGCCACCGCCGCCGTGGTGGAGTAGGCGAGGAAGTTGAAGATGTTGAACACCGCCACCAGCACGCTGCCCGCCACCGCGAGCCCACCCAGCGGATCGGTCCCCAGATGCCCGACGATGGCGGTGTCGACGAGGATGTAGAGCGGCTCGACCGCCAGCGCGCCGAGCGCGGGGAGCGCGAGACGGGCGATCTCCCGGTCGTGACCACTGCGCCGCTCGGGCCGCATCGGGTTGGAACCTACCGCCGCGCCCCCACCACCCTGACGCTCGCCGGGTCCGGGGCCCTCGTCGGGCGAAGGCCGGCTCGCTCCGACAGCCGCGCGAACCGGGCCGCGTTGCGCACCGCGCAGGCACGAGGGTCGTTGTTGAAGAAGACGTAGCAGTCCTCGCCGGCGGACCAGCCGTCGGCGAGGCGCTCGACCCACCGGGCGAGGGCCCGGTCGCCGTAGCATGGCCGGGGCGACGCCGTGCCCTCGTGGAGCCGCAGGAACGCCCAACCGGCGGTGCGCTCCACGGGGCCGAGCCGGCCGACGCGATCGATGAGGCATAGGGCGGCGTCGTGGCGGGCGAGCAGCTGGTAGACCTCGTCGGTGAACCACGAGTCGTGGCGCGGCTCCACCGCGACCCGGCGCCGGGCCGGGAACCGCTCGAGCGTCTCGGCGAGTCGGCCCACGTCGACTCGGAGATTCGGCGGGAGCTGGAGCAGCACCGGGCCGAGCTTCGGGCCGAGACCGCTGGCGTGATCGAGCATTCGCTTCACCGGCTCCCGGGGCTCCCGCAGCCGCCGGACGTGGGTCAGGAACCTGTTCGCCTTGATGACGAACACGAAGTCCTCGGGAGTACGGCGACGCCAGTCCTCGAATGTCTTGCGGTCGGGGAGGCGGTAGAAGGTGTTGTTGACCTCGACCGTGGCGAAGCGCTCGGCGTAGTGCTCGAGCCAGGCCCGCTGAGGGAGGTCGCGCGGGTAGAAGGCGGGCCGCCAGTCCCGGTACTGCCAGCCCGACGTCCCGACGATCAGGGGCACACCGCCGTTGTACCTCGCGATGAGGTGATAGGTGTCGTACCCCCGTGGGATGCTCACGGCGTGGACGCGCCTCCCGCACTGCGCTTCGCCCGCACCGCCCGTCGGCTGGGCGCCGCGGCCCGGGCGGCCGGGCTCACCGTCCCCGCGTTCCGGTGTCCACCCCGCCTGGCCGGCGCCCCCCGGACGATCCGCCGGTACACCGGCGGGGCGGTGATCTCGGTGCAGCTCCGGGAGCGGCCGTTCGAGCAGGTGGCAGCGGACATGGTGGAGGGGGTGATCGTCGCCAACCGCCTCGGCGGCGTGGCCGCGGCCCGCCTGCGCTCCGCCCTTGCCGATGCGGCCGAGGCCCCCCGCACCGACGACGCCCGGGCGGCGTAGCGAAATGCTCTCGTGGGAGGAGTTCGAGCGCGAACGACCGGACCTCGCGGGAGCCGGCCGGGGGCTGCTGTCCCAATTCGGTGGTGTCGGGCTCGCGTTCCTTGCGACCGTGAGGCGTGACGGGGGCCCGCGGGTTCACCCGATGTGCCCCCTCGTCGAGCGCGGAGGCCTCTTCGCGTTCCTGGTGCCCTCTCCCAAGCGCGCCGACTTGGTTCGAGACCGTCGGTATGCCATGCACTCGTTCCCGTCGCCGGTGAACGAGGACGCCTTCTATCTCGCCGGCGTCGCTGAAGCGCGCCCCGAAGCCGATCTCAGGGAGGCCCTGGCGGCTGTCTGGTTCCGAGAACGAGACTTGGACGCCCCGCCGCCCGGGTTCGACGAGGAGTTGCTCTTCGAGTTCCGAATCGATGCGTGCCTGCTCACCCGGACGACCGGCCACGGCGACTACAGCCCCCGACATACGGTCTGGACGGCAGGGTGAGGAGAAAGGCCGGGAGCGGCGAGCGCCCGGCGGGTACGGCAGTCTGTCCCCATGCCTCCCACCGACCTCCGCCAGATCGCGTTCCTCGCCCCGATGCGCTCGGAGCTGCGCCCGCTCGTGCGAGCGCTTTCGCTGCGCCGAACCCGCGTCGGCGACTTCGACGTGTACCGGGGAGCCGTGGGCGACACGGAGGTCGTCGCCAGCCTCACGACGATCGGGACGGTCGCCGCTGCCGAAGCCACCGAACGGCTCCTGCACGGGTTTCCCTCTACCGACCACGTGGTCGTCGTCGGCATCGCCGGCGGGGTCGGCCCGAACGTGGGAGTCGGCGACCTGATCGTCCCCGAGATCGTCGTCGACGGCGCGACGGGGCGCGAGTACCGCCCGGCACCCCTGGGTGCGGGCACAGGCGCGGTTCGGCCGAGCGGCAAGGTATGGACCTCGGACGAGTTCGTCATCGACAAGACGAGGTTGGCGGGCCTCGAGGCCGACGGAGTCGTGGCCCTCGACATGGAGACCGCGGCGGTCGCGGCAGTGTGCGAAGGGCACGCCCGAGCGTGGTCCGTATTCCGGGCGATCAGCGATCGGGCCGACGAGCACGAAGACAGTTCGGTGTTCGAGCTGGCCCGCGCCGATGGGTCGCCGAACCTGCCCGCAGTGGCGCGCCTGTTGCTGAGGCGCCCGCGCTACGCCCTCCGGCTGGCCCGCCTCGGGCGCGAGGCAGCGTCGGCCGCACGGACGGCCGCGTCAGCAGCCGCCCGTGCGCTCCGCGACGAGCGGAGTGCCGAGCGAGGTTGAAGCCGCCGCTTGGCGCTACCGGAGCGGCCTAGTGTCTCGCCCGTGGCTCATCCGCGGATGTACCGCGACGACGATCCCTACCTTGCCGAGCTGCGGGCGATCTGCCTGGACCTGCCCGAGTCGGCGGAGGTCGAGGCGTGGGGAAGGCCGACCTTCCGGGCCGGCAAGAAGATGTTCGCGGTGCTCGCGGGCGACGACGAGCACGCGTACGCCGTGACGTTCAAGCCCGAGGCCGACGAGCGGCTCGCGCTCCTCGAGGACCCGCGCTTCTACGTGCCGCCCTACTTCGGGCCGGGCGGATGGCTGGCGCTCGACTTCACCGCCGCGCCCGTCGACTGGACCGAGGCCGCCGAGCTCATGGAGAGCTCGTATCGCCAGGTCGCCCTGAAGCGCATGCTCGAGGCGCTGGACGAGCGGGGCGGGCTCGGCGCCGCCCAGGACGGTGCCGGGGACGGGTGAGCGCGTTCTCGGACGCGCGGAACGCGCCCTCAGCGGGTCTCGAGACGTTCGAGGTACTGACGATGATCGCGGCTCCACCGGGGGACGTCTGGGACCGCGTGACCACTCCCGCCGGCATCAACGGGGAGCTCAGGCCGTTTGTGCGAATGACGGTCCCGCGGTCGATGAGGGGTAGGACGATCGCCGACGTCGCCGCGGGATCCCACGTCGGGCGCAGCTGGCTGCTGCTCTTCGGGGTTCTCCCCTTCGAGTACGACGACATCGGCATCGCCGAGCTCGAATCTGGTTGCCGCTTCGTCGAGCGCTCCTCCATGCTGAGCATGAGGCAATGGGAGCACGAGCGTACGGTCGTGGGTCGCGCTGGTGGCTGCGAGGTTCAGGACCGCGTGGCTTTCGAGCTACGCGGTCCCTTGTCGCGGATCCCTGGGTTGGCGCGACTGCTACGTTCGAGTTCTTCGGCGCCCTCTTTCAACATCGGCATCGTCGACTCGCTCGACACTTCAGCGAAGCCCTCCCGAACCGGTCCCCTTGACCTGGAACCGCCAGCAGATTCCCCGGAAGCTCCACGACAGCCACGGCGGCCGAGACGACAACCGACTCGACAACCTACGTATCCTGTGCCCGAACCACCATGCTCGGACGCCGACCTACCGCGACAGGAACATCGCCAACGCGCGCTGGGCCCCCGTATCCCAACTGGCAGAGGAGAGGGTCTTAAACACCCTTCAGTGTGGGTTCGACTCCCACCGGGGGCACGTCGTTCATGCAGGTCATGGCACGCTCACTCGGTGAGATCCGGGGGCGCCGGTGACTTGCGGCGGCGCAGCTTCCTTCCCAGCCACATCACCGGGTCGTAGCGGGCGTCCACGACCCGCTCCTTCAGGGGAATGATGGCGTTGTCGGTGATGTGGATGTCCACGGGACAGACCTCGGTGCAGCACTTGGTGATGTTGCACATCCCGAGCCCCGCGCGGGCGTCGAGGAGGTCGCGTCGGTCGTTCGTGTCGAGAGGGTGCATCTCGAGCGCGGCGTAGCGGATGAACATGCGCGGGCCGGCGAACGCGGTGCGGTTCTCCTCATGGTCGCGGAGGACGTGGCACACGTTCTGACAAAGGAAGCACTCGATGCACTTGTGGAACTCCTGGACCCGGTCGATGTCCTCCTGGCGCATCCGGTAGGTCCCGTCGGGTTCCTTCGGACCGGGCCGGAACGGCGGCACCTGCTTGGCCATCTCGTAGTTGAACGACACGTCGGTGACGAGGTCACGAATCAACGGGAACGTCCTCATCGGCGCCACGGTGATCGCCTCGCCCGGTTCGAAGGTGTTCATCCGGGTCATGCAGGTGAGGCGAGGAAGGCCGTTGACTTCCGCGCTGCACGAGCCGCACTTGCCTGCCTTGCAGTTCCAACGGACGGCAAGATCGTTGGCCTGGGTTGCCTGGAGCCGGAGGAGGACGTCGAGGACGACCTCTCCTTCTTGGGCGACCACGTCGTATTCCTGGAAGTCCCCACCGCTGGCGTCGCCGCGCCAGATGCGCATCGTGACCGTGCCGGGCATCACGCGTCCTCCAACAGCTTCTTCAGGTCGTCCGACAGGGGCGGGAGAGGCTCACGCGCCAGGCTCAGCTCTCCTGCCCGCTCGCGGACGACCACGTTGACCTTTCCGAGCTCTGGGTCGGCAGTGGGGTAGTCGTCCCGGGTCTGGGCACCGCGGCTCTCCCGGCGCTCCCGAGCCGCGAGCGCGATGCATTCCGAGACGGCGAGCAACGACGGGAGGTCGAGCGCGAGATGCCAGCCGGGGTTGTACTGACGGTGCCCCTCGACCCGAACCCGAACGGCTCGGTCCCTGAGAACTGTCAGCTCCTCCAGCGCCTTGCCGAGCTCGTCCTCGGTGCGGATGATGCCGACGAGGTTGTGCATGCACTCCTGGAGGTCCTGCTGCACGGCATAGGGATTCTCGGCGCCGGCCGCCTCGAACGGTCGGACGGCATGGCGGGCGAGCTCGTCGATCGCCTCGGTATCGGCGGCGGGTCTCGCCGACAGCCCGGCCGCGTACCGCGCCGCGTACAACCCGGCTCGCCGGCCGAAGACGAGCAGATCGGACAGCGAGTTGCCCCCGAGCCGGTTGGCTCCGTGCATGCCACCGGCGCACTCGCCGGCGGCGAACAGCCCGGGAACGGTCGACTCCTGACTTTCGGCGTCGACG
Organism: Acidimicrobiia bacterium; assembly: GCA_050743365.1. Lineage (GTDB taxonomy): Bacteria > Actinomycetota > Acidimicrobiia > IMCC26256 > JACDBD01 > JBOGFI01. The sequence goes on from JBOGFI010000037.1 coordinate 6,708, forward strand.
CGCACCCCACCCATCATGTAGTGGCAGGTCGGTCCGACCTCCATCGGCTCCTTGGTGATGTCGACGTCGGCGAGCTGGAGGAACTGGTGGTACATCGACGGCAGCCTGCGCTTGATGTAATCGGGGTCGCGTCGATTGGCGATGTCGAGGAACACGCCCCCATGGGGGCTCCCCCGGCCAGCCTTGATCTCGCTGTTGATCGCCCGTGCCACCTCGTCCCGGGGCAGGAGGTCGGGGGTGCGCCGGGCGGTCTGCTTGTCCGTGTACCAGCGGTCGGCCTCCTCCTCGGTCTCGGCGGTCTCGGCACGGAACATCTCGGGGATGTAGCGGAACATGAACCGCTCTCCGAGGGAGTTCTCCAGAACGCCGCCGTCGCCCCTCACGCCCTCGGTGACGAGGATGCCGCTCACCGACGGTGGCCACACCATTCCGGTCGGATGGAACTGGACGAACTCCATGTCGATGAGATCGGCGCCGGCCCAGAGCGCCAGCGCATGGCCGTCGCCGGTGTACTCCCAGGAGTTCGAGGTGATCTTGTAGGCCTTGCCGATCCCGCCCGTGGCGAGCACGACGGCGGGAGCCTGGAACACGACGAAGCGGCCCGACTCGCGCCAGTAGCCGAAGGCACCCGCGATTCGCTCGCCCTCTTTGAGCAGGCGGATGATGGTGCACTCCATGAAGACGTCGATGCCCTTGTGAACGGCGTGATTCTGGAGCGTCCGGATCATCTCGAGACCGGTACGGTCACCGACGTGGGCGAGACGGGCATACCGGTGGCCACCGAAGTCGCGCTGGAGGATGCGCCCGTCCTCCGTGCGGTCGAAGAGGGCGCCCCACTCCTCGAGCTCGAGCACCCTGTCCGCGGCCTCTTGAGCATGGATCTGCGCCATCCACGAGCTGTTGAGGAGCTTGCCGCCCCGCATCGTGTCGCGGAAGTGCACCTTCCAGTCGTCCTCGGGGTACACGTGGCCAAGGGCCGCAGCGATCCCCCCTTCGGCCATCACCGTGTGCGCCTTGCCGAGCAGCGACTTGCAGACGAGCGCCGTGCGTGCCCCCTGCGCGGAGGCCTCGATCGCCGCGCGCAAGCCCGCCCCTCCGGCCCCCACGACGATGACGTCGAACGCGTGAATCTCGTACTCGGCCATCAGAAGATCCGCGGGTCCCGGATGACATCGGTCGCGACGAGGCGGACGTACAGGTCGGTGAGAACGACCCCGACGAGACTCACCCAGGCGATCTGCATGTGCCGATCGTTCAGGAAGGACACGACCTTCCACGCGCGGTACCGCCGGGGCGATCTGGACAACACGTCGAGACGCCCTCCACAAAGATGCCGGCAGGAATGGCAGGAAACGGTGTAGGCGCCGAGCAGCACAGCGTTGGCCAACAGGATCACGGTGCCCACGCCCATGCCGGTGCCGTCAGGGAAGCTGAACGCCTTGATGCCGTCCCACAGGAGGAGGAACGGGAACGGCAGCACCAGATAGAAGAAGACGCGGTGGACGTTTTGGAGGATCAGAGGAAAGCGGGACTCACCCCTGTAGCGCGATCGGGCGTCGGGGACGGCGCACGCCGGCGGCGACCAGAAGAAGGCCCGATAGTAGGCCTTGCGGTAGTAGTAGCAGGTGAGACGGAACCCGAGTGGGAACGGGAGGATCAATAGGGCGGGCGACAGACCCCACCAGCTGCCGACGAGATTCCACGAGTGGTGCTCACAGTTGTCCGCCAGACACGGTGAGTAGAACGGCGAGAGGTACGGATCGGCGTAGTAGTCGGCGTTGACGAACGTCACGTACAGGCCGTAGACGATGAACCCGCCGAGCGCGAGCACCGTGATCAGTGGTTCGAGCCACCACCGATCCTGTCGGCGGGAGGGCACGCTCGGCTCCCCGAGCCTCGCGTCGCGCACACGCAACTGATCGGTGGTAGCCGCCATCCCCTGCGCTCCCTCTGCGCTCGGTGCCCGGTCAAACTAGCCGCTACTCCAGGGGCTGCTCCTGCTCCACCTCGGGTGGCCGGGGCCGAAGGTTGGCCTCCTGGATCGTCCGCACGCACGCGTTCCACCGCAGGATCGCCTCGTCGTCATCGGCGGGGCTCAGAACACTCGCCCGCTCGTAGCAGGCCATCGCAGAGCGGAAGCTGTCGTAGCCGAAGTCCGAACCCACCGGCCGGGCCAGGCGCGCACGCGCTTCGCGTTCCCAGACGAGGCCCTCGTAGTAGTTGCGCGCGTACGGGTCGGTGAGCCGGCCAACGTACTCCCGCGCCAAGCGGACGCCCCGCGTACCGTGTCTGCCGAACTGATCGGTCATCGAGAGGATGAGGACGACAAGGACCGGTTGGTTGCCGGGGTCGGCGGCGAGGATGTCGAGGCAGATACTCTCGGCCTGCTCGGGGTCACTGAGGAGTCGGTAGCGCTCGGCCTTCTCGAGTGCCCGCGGGATCGCGGCCTTCGAGATCGGCTTGAGTGTGAAGGACTCCGACACCTCTCGCCCACCTCCCGGGACCACGTGGTGACCGCGTGTGCGCTACGCCAGGTCGGGAACAGGCTGGGGCGGCGGCGGGCCCGCGTAGTGGGCGCTGGGGCGGATCAGCCGGTTGTCGGCCGCTTGCTCGAGGATGTGGCTGGTCCAGCCGATCACGCGACTGGACGCGAACGTGGGAGTGAACATCTCGCGGGGGACGCCGCAGGTGTCCATCACGATCCCGGCGTAGAACTCGACGTTAGTGTAGAGCTGGCGGCCCGGCTTCAGCTCGGCGAGCACGTCGACGGCCTTCTTCTCGATCGCCTTGGCCAGATCGACCTTGGGCCCGCCGAGCCGCTCGGCGACGCCGCGAAGCATGACCGAGCGGGGGTCGTCGGTCTTGTAGACGCGGTGGCCGAAACCCATGAGCCGGTCGCCCCGTTCCACCGCGTCGCGTAGCCACGGCTCGGCTTTATCCTCGGTTCCGATGGCGTCGAGCATGTCGAGGGCCCGGCTCGGCGCACCGCCGTGCAACGGGCCCGACAACGCGCCGATCGCCCCCACGACCGCCGAGCTCAGGTCTGCGCCCGTGGACGTGATCACTCGGGCGGTGAACGTCGACGCGTTGAAGCCGTGGTCGATCGTCGAGATGAGGTACTGCTCGACGGCGCGGGCGTGCCCGGGCTCCGGGACCTCTCCCAGCATCATGTACAGGTAGTTGGCGGCGTAGGACAGCTCGGCGTGCGGGGCGATCGGCTCCATCCCATGCTTGAGCCGGTACAGCGCGGTCAGCAGCGTGGGCACCACCGCGCAGGTCTGGAGCGCCTGTCGACGGAGCTCCTCGCGGCTCACGTCGAGCCAGGGCCGGAAGTCCAGGTCGACGCCCATCATCGAGGCGGTGGTGCGCAGCATGTCGAGCGGCGGCGCCTCGGGGCCGCCCAGCGCCGCGACCTGCGGCAGCAGGTCCTCGACATCGGGCGGGATCTCGCGCAGCGGGTTCACCTCGTCGATGAACCGGTTGCGCTCGTCGACCGACGGCAGCTCGCCCTCGAAGAGCAGGTGCCACACGTCCTCGATGGTGCGCTTCTCGGCGAGCTCGACCGCGTTGTACTGGCGGTAGTGGTAGAAGCCCTCGAGGCCTCGTACGTCGCCGATGGCGGTGTCGGCCACGACGATGCCCTCGAGGCCCTTGGGGATGTCGGTGGCGGCCCGCTCGACCGGCAGGATCTGGGCGATCCTCATCAGGTCGCGCATCGATACCAGCCCGACGAGCTTGTCGTCGTCGACGACCGGAATGTGCCGGTACCCGTGCTCGGCGAGGCTCGCGAAGGCATCGGTGACCTCCTCGTCGGAGGCGACCGAGTCGGGGTCGGCCGTCATCCAGTCGGAGACCTTGTCGGCGCCCGTGTTGGCACCGGCGGCCGCGACTCGGATCATGTCGCGCTCGGTGAGGATGCCGATCGCCTTCTCGCCGTCGACGACGACGACGGAGCCGACCCGCTTCTCCCGCATCCGGGTGGCGGTGTCGGCGATGGTCTCGCTCGCCGTGGCCGTGACCACCGGGTGGCTCATGATGTCGCCGACCGTGCGCGTTCCGGGTGCCTCGGTTGCGGCCATCGACACTCCCCCTCTCGCGATCGACCGTCGCGGAGTCTAGAGGCCTCCCCGGGCCAGCCGGTCAGGGTCGCGGGACCCCACGAGGTGCGCGGTCTCGTTGAGCGTGACGATCGACCGTGGGCCCGAGCGAGCGGCGGCGACGCGGCTGACGGACGTGTACGCCGGCTCGAACCACAGGTGCCGCTCGAGCCCGAGGAGGGCGGCCAGGTAGACGTTGATCACCCCGCCGTGGCAGACGAGCGCCACCCGCCGCTGCGCGAACCGGCCGATGATCCCGTCGACGCAGGGCACGATGCGGGCCGTGAACTGCTCCGGGGGCTCGCCTCCGAAGTCCTCCCAGCGTCCCTCGATCATCGCGGTCCAGCGGTGGTCGCGCGTCTCGCGCAGCTCCTCGACCGGGATGTAGTGGTCGGCGTTCACGTCGTACTCCGCCAGGTCGGCGCAGACCTCGGGCTCGAGCCCGTGGGCCCGGGCGACCGGCTCGGCCGTCTGACGCGCTCGCGCGAGGGGGCTCGTCAGCACGGCGTCGAGCGGCTCGAGCGCGAGCCAGTCGGCCAGCCGCTCGGCCTGGGAGCGCCCCCGTTCGGTCAACGCCGGGTCGACGGGACCGCCGCCGCCCTCGCCCGGCGCGATCCGCACCGGCTCGGCATGGCGGATGAGGAGCAGGTCCACAGTCGGTCAGGCCAGTGTGAAGCCGAGTACGGACTCGAGCTCGGCCAGCGCCGCGGCCGGGTCGGTGACCTTGATCGTGGTCATCCCGAGCGCACGCGCCGCCTTCAGGTTCACGCCGAGGTCGTCGAGGAAGACCGACTCTTGTGGACGGACGCCCAGTCGCTCGCAGGCCAGCTCGTAGACCCGCGGGTCGGGCTTGCGCAGCCCCTCGACCGCCGACTCCACGATCACGTCGAAGCGGTCACCCAGGGCGGAGACGCCGCCGGACTCGCGCCGTTCGTGGTCGCCGGCCCAGTTGTTCGTGAGCGCGCCGGTCTTGAGCCCCTGGCTCCGGATCGCGTCCAGGGCGATCACCATCTCCGGTCGCGGGGCGAGCCCGGCGCCGACGGCCGCCATAATGTCGGAGGCCGACACCGTCTCGCCGGCGGCGGCGCATTCGGCCTCGAACGCGGTGCAGAACTCGTCGACCATCAGTTCGCCGCGCTCGAGCCGCGCCCACGCCCCGCCCTCGGGGTCGGCGAGCACCACCTCGCTGAGGAAACGATGTGGGAGCCCGTGCTCGCGCTCGTAGGCGCGGAACACGTCGAGGGGCGACGGGAACACGACACCCCCGAGGTCGAAGATCACCGCTCGGTACTGCATCAGCGGATCGGGTCCACCAGCACGCCGGGATTGAGCAAGCCCGCGGGGTCGACGGCGGCCTTGGCCGCCCGCAGCGCGTCGGCGAAGGGCTCGGGACGCTGGCGGTCGTACCACGGCCGGTGGTCGCGGCCGACCGCGTGATGATGGGTGATGGTGGCGCCGTGCCGCATCAGCGCCTCGGACGCCGCCGCCTTGATCGCGGCCCACTGCGCGAGCTGGTCGCCGTCGCGCCCCGGCGCGATCACCGTGAAGTAGGGCGCGGGGCCGTCGGGGTACACGTGGGTGAAGCGGCAGGTGACGACCCCGTTGGCGGCGTCGACAGCCGCCAATGCGCCCCGCACGGCCTGCATCACGTCGGCGTAGAGGGCGCCGAACCGATCCCAGGTGATCGCGGTCTCGAAGGTCTCGTTGACGCAGCCCATCGCCACCAGGGCGTCGCGCGTGTACGGCGCCCGGATGAACGCGTTGCGCCATGCGCCCGCCGCGCCTTCTCGTGAGGCGTCGTCGTCGGTTCGCGTGCGCACGGCGTCATCGGCCACGTCGCCGCCGTGGTCGCGGGCGCACTCGACCGCCCGGGCGATCCAGGGGTCGAGAGGATGGTCGGCCGACTCGAACGCCACCAGCAGCACGTGGGCGGAGCCGTCGTCGGTGCCGGTGATCATGGCTTCGGTGGCGTCGAGCAGCCGGCAGTTGGCCGGGAACAGCCCGGCCTGGGCGAGCGCGCGGGCGGCGTCGACGCCGTCGTCGAACTTGCGGAAGCGGACCGGGGCCGAGGCGCGGAACCGGGGCCGGTCCTGGAGGCGCATCCACGCCTCGGTGATCACGCCGAGGATGCCCTCGGAGCCGAGCAGCAGCCGGTCGGGGGACGGCCCTGCGCCCGAGCCGGGCAGCCGGAACGTCTCCAGCACGCCGCCGGGCGTGACCGCCCGCAGCGACTCCACGAAGTCGTCGATGTGGGTGTAGAGGGTGGCGTAGTGGCCGCCCGACCGGGTCGCGATCCATCCCCCGAGGGTCGAGCACTCGAACGACTGCGGGAAGTGGCGGAGGGTGAGGCCGTGGGGGCGGAGCTGCTCCTCGAGCGCGGGGCCGTAGACCCCGGTCTGGATGCGGGCGGCGCGGGAGGTGCGGTCGATCTCGAGCACGCGGTCGAGGTTGCGGAGGTCGATCGTCACGACACCGGAGTACTGCCCGTCGCCGGCGTCGCACTCGACGCCTCCGACCACCGACGAGCCGCCGCCGTACGGGACGGCGGCGGCGCCGGCCTCGGCGCACCAGTCGAGCAGCCCGGCGACGTCGTCCTCGGTTCGAGGCAACGCAACGACGTCAGGCGGATGCGGGAACTCGCGCCGGAACGCGCGGACAACGTCGCGGAACGACTTGCCGTAGGTGTGACCGGCCCGCTCGAACGGGTCGGTGGTGCAGAGCGACGCGAGCGACGTCGGCGGGGTGAGGCGGGGGGCGGGCAGGTCGAGCTCATCGAGAGTGGGGGCCTCGGCGACGGCCAGTGAGTCAACCCGGAACATCGCCGCCAGGGTCTGCGCCATCGACTCCTGCTGGGCCCGGGTCGGGCCCTCGCCCTCGTAGCCCCAGCCCCAGAACTTTCGCCGTCGCGCCACGGCGGGCAGGCTATGCCCGGAACGAGCCGCCGACGCCGCCGACGCGAGGAATCCGCTGATGGAGACAAAGGTCGACGAGATCGCCCCCGGGATCCACCGCCTCTCGACGTTCGTGCCCGAGATCGCCGAGCCCGCCGGCTTCACGTTCAATCAGTTCCTCGTCGACGCCGACGAGCCGCTGCTGTTCCACTGCGGGCCCCGCCAGATGTTCCCGCTGGTGGCGGACGCCGTCGGCCGGATCATGCCGGTCGAGCGGCTGCGCTGGATCACGTTCGGCCACGTCGAGTCGGACGAGTGCGGCTCGATGAACGAGTGGCTCGCGGCCGCGCCGAAAGCGGAGGTGGCGCACGGGGTCATCGGCTGTCTCGTGTCTCTGAACGACCTCGCCGACCGACCACCCCGGGCGCTCGAGGACGGCGAGGTGATCGACCTCGGCGGCAAGCGGGTACGCCACCTCGACACCCCGCACGTCCCGCACGCGTGGGAGGCGCGGGTGCTGTACGAGGAGACGACCGGGACGCTGCTGTGCGGCGACCTGTTCACCCATATCGGCGACGGGCCTGCACTCACCCGGGACGACATCGTGGGCCCGGCGATGGAGACCGAGGACATTTTCCTGGCCTCGTGCCTCACCCCCCAGACCGCGCCGACGATCCGGAAGCTCGCCGACCTCGAGCCGCGCGCGCTCGCGCTCATGCACGGCTCGTCCTTCGACGGCGACTGCCCTGCCGCGCTGCGGGCACTCGCCGACGGCTACCAGGAACGCCTCGAGAACGCGGCAGCGTCAGCCTGACCAAGTCACCCGGAGCGCAGCACCGCCTCGATCTCGAGCTCGATGCGGACCGTCTTGCCCAATAGCACCCCGCCGGTCTCGAGCACGACGTTCCAGTTGGCGCCGAAGTCGTCCCGGTCGATCTCGGTCGAAGCCGAGAAGCCGGCCCGCTTCCCGCCCCAGGGGTCGTCGGACCAGCCGAGGTACTCGACGTCGAGGGTCACGGGCCTGGTCACGTCCCGGATGGTGAGGTCGCCCTCGACCACGTAGCGGCCAGGCTCGTCGGGGCGCACGGCCGTGCTCCGGAACGAGAGCGTCGGGAAGCGCTCCACGTCGAGGAAATCGGGGTTGCGCAGGTGGGCATCCCGGTCGGGGTTGTGGGTGTCGATGCTGGCGGCCTGGATCTGGGCCTCCACCGACGACCGGCTCGGGTCGGCATCGATCGTGATCGAACCCTCGAACTCGGTGAAGCGGCCCCGGACCTTCGACAGCAGGTGCCGGGCGACGAACTCCACGTTGGAGTGCGCGGGGTCGATCTCCCACACACCGGGGGAGAGGATGTCCTGGTCGGGTCGGGTGATCTGCGTGGTGCTCATGAGCGCCCCTTCTGCTAATCTCTAGTAAGGTACTTATGGTCTACAAGTCCAGGGAGGCGCCCAATGTTCCCCGGAGCCGCCGGACCGATGGCGGTAGGGTCCGCGACCATGGGAGCGGAGCCGGCCGAGGAGTACTGCGCCACCTACCAGCGGGCGATCGAGCTGGTGGGGCGCCGCTGGACCGGTGAGATCGTGCGGGCGCTTCTCGCCGGAAAGACCCGCTTCAGCGAGTTCACCGCCACCATCCCCGGTCTCAGCGACCGGCTCCTCTCGGAGCGGCTCAAGGACCTCGAGACCGAGGGGATCGTCCAGCGCTGCGTGAGCCCGGACACCCCGGTACGGGTCGACTATCGCCTCACCGACAAGGGGGAGGCCCTCGGCGACGTCGTGGACGCCGTGTCGGCCTGGGCCGAGCGGTGGGTGCGCGCGGGCAGTGGATGACGCCACCGCGATCACCGCGCTGATCCACGCCTACGCCGAGCTGCTCGACGCCGGCGACCTCGACGGCGTCGCGGCGCTGTTCGAGGACGCGACGTGGGGCTCGCCCGGCCGCGGCGAGCCGCTGCGGGGCGCGGCGCCGGTGCGTCGGGGCTACGACGGCGTGATCCTCCACGAGGACGGGACGCCCGCCACCAAGCACGTGATCTCGAACGTCACCATCGACGTCGACGAGGCCAACAGGACGGCCACGGCGCGTTCGTACTTCACCGTGCTCCAGGCTCTGCCCGACTTCCCGCTCCAGCCGATCATCGCCGGTCGGTACCACGACCGGTTCGGACGGGTCGAGGGCCGGTGGCGTTTTACCGAGCGCGTCATCGTCCCCGACCTTCTCGGGGATCTGAGCCGGCACCTGCGTGACCCCGGGGAGGCCACCCGGGCCCAGGGGTGAGGTTCGGGGTCGTCGTCCCGAGCTACGGGCGCCTCGGCGACCCCGAGGCGGTGGCCCGCCTGATCGTGGCGGCCGAGCGGCTCGGCTACGAGGGCGCGTGGTTCGCCGACCACGTGGTGGTGCCCGACTACGCCACCGGGTGGCTGCCGCCGCCGATTCTCGAGCCCCTTTCGACCTGTGCGTTCGGCGCCGGGCTCACCTCTCGGCTGCGCTTCGGGGTCGACGTCCTGGTCGCGGCGTACCGGCACCCGCTCGTGCTCGCGTCGACGGCTGCCACCATCGACCGGCTCTCCCGCGGACGGCTGGTGGTCGGCGTCGGCGTGGGCTACCTGGAGGGCGAGTTCGCCGCCTTGGGCGTCCCGTACGAGCAGAGGGGCGACATCACCGACGAGCACCTCCGACTGCTGCGCGACGCGTGGACGACGTCGGGACCGGTCGGCGGCGTGCATCCCGGCGTGCAGCCCGAGGCGCCCGGCGTCCCGCTCTGGGTCGGGGGCAACATCACCCGCGCCCTGCGGCGCGCCGCCGAGCTCGGCGACGGCTGGCATCCGCTCTGGCCCACGCCCGAGGACTACGCGGGCGGACGCCGGCGCATCGACGAGCTGCGCGCCCGGGCCGGGATCGCCCGGCCGTTCACGTTCTCCTACTCGTGCCCGCTCGGGCGCGTGCTCGATCGGCCCCGCGACGACTGGGGCGACGTGGCCGACCCCCGCCCGACCCGGCCCGAGTTCGGCTACGTGCCGCCGCTCCCGCGCGCCGGCGGCGGGCGCCCGCGCTTCACCGGCACGCCCGAGCAGCTGGCCGACGACGTCGCCGTCTTCGCCGCCGCCGGAGTGGAGCACCTGACGCTGCGCTTCTGGACGTCGGGCGTCGACCTCGACGCCGCCGGCGTCGAGGCGCAGATGGATGCCTTCGCGACCGAGGTCATGCCAGAGTTCGGGTCGTGACCGTGACGTCCGAGGACATCGTGGTCGCGGCCGAGCTGTGCTCCACCACGTTGGGGCAGGCCGACGACGCCGACTGGGACGCGACCGCCGGCGTGCTCGACTGGACGTGCAAGCACACCCTCGACCACATCGCGAATACGTCGATCTTCTACGCCACCGCCCTCGCCAGCCGGGCGAAGGGCCCGACGCCGAAGGTCCGCAACGGCGACCCCGCCGCCCCGGTCGGGATCCTGCTGAGCGTCGTGCCCGCGGCCGCCTCGATCCTCGCCGAGGTCGCGAAGGCCGCGGGGCACGAAGCGCGCGGTTGGCATCCCGCCGGGGTCGCCGACGCCGAGGGCTTTCTCGCCATGGGTTGCGACGAGGTCCTGGTGCACACGGCCGACATTGCCGCCGGCCTCGGCGTGGGGTTCGCCGCCCCCGTCGACCTCTGCCAGCGCGTCGTAGCCCGGCTGTTCCCGTGGGCGCCGATCGACACCGAGCCGTGGTCGACACTGTGGTGGGCCAACGGGCGCGCCCCCCTCGGCGACCGTCCCCGTCTCGATCCCGACTGGTACTGGCACTGCGCCCCGCTCGCCGAGTGGGACGGCACCGTCAAGCGACGCTCGGCCCCCCCGGGCTGACGAACGTCTTTGGGAACTACATAGGAAGGCGTAGGAAGGCCTGCCAGCGCGTTCCTGGCCGCCAGGATTGCGCGGGAGTGGCGAGCGGCCCGGAGCGCGGCGGCAGGTACCCTGCCGCCGAGCGAGCGCGACCAGGAATGAGGGTCAGTTCCAGACGCCCGCCGGCAACAGCCCGCCCGGGTCGTCGGGCGCCAGGTAGGCGGCGAACAGCTCGTCGGCCCAGTCGCCGGGCGTCGAGGCCGGCTCGAAGCCGAGCACGTGGGCGAGCGTGCGGCCCTCGTCCCAGGCCCGCAGCAGATCGGCGACGGCGGCGAGGGAGTAGCCCCGACCCCGGAGCCGGGCGATGGCCCCGAGGCGGCGAAGGTGCTCCTCGCCGTAGTAACCGGTCCGGCCCCGGAGGCGGGGGGGCGGGAGCAGGCCGGCGGTCTGGTGGGCCCGGATGGTGCGCGTGGTGAGCCCGGCCCGCCGGGCGAGCTCGTCGACGGTGAGCCCGTACGTTGCCATATCCATTGTTACATAATATCGTGCAAGTATGTCGTCCCGCGGAGCCGCCCCCGGCGACCGGGTGAGCGAGGTCAGCCGCCGCCTGCGGTCACGCTGCGACGCCATCCTGGCCGCGGTCTGGTTCATGCCCGAGGCCCGGACCGGCTTCACCGACCTCGGCCTCTCGCCGGCCGCGAGCGGGCTCGGGGGCCGGGTCGCCTGCCTGGGCCCGGTACGGGGCGAGGTCGCAGCGGCCGTGGTCGCGCCCATGCACCCGGCACCTGTCGTGGCCGCGGTCGAGGAGGCCTGGCGGGTGACCGACCCGCCCGCGCTGCTCCAGGCTCGGCTGCACGCCGCCACCGCTCATCTCGGACGCGTGATCGGCGAGGAGCCGCCCGGCATCGAGCGGGCCGTCGAGCTCTTGCGCCCGGTCGCGACCGCCGGCACCACCGAGGGCCACGCCGTGTACGCGGGGCTGCGCTCGCTGCCGTGGCCAGGTACTCCGCTCGGCGACCTGTGGCGCGCCTGCGACATGGTGCGCGAGCGGCGCGGCGGCTCGCACCTCAACGCCTGGACCGCGGCGGGACTCGACCCGGTGGAGCTGCTGCTCCTGACCGAGGGCTGGCGCGCCACGCCGAACCCCGGGTCGGCGGGGCCGGCGGAGATGGGCTGGCCCCCGGCCGACGCGGCCGCCGGGCTCGAGCGCCTTCGGGCGCGCGGCCTGGTGCACGAGGCCGGCCGGCCCACCGAGGCCGGCCGCCGACTGCGCGACGACGTCGAGCTCGCCACCGACCGCCAGGAGCGGGCACTGGTCGAGGCGCTCGGCGACGACGTCGACGAGCTCTTCGGCCTCCTCGCCCCTTGGGCTCGGGCGGTCGTGGCCGGCGCCGGTGCACAATGACCCCCGGCCGAGAAGGGGGATCGCATGGGCGAGAGCGACCGGGAGCTGGTTGACCGGCTCGAGGAGGTCTGGCGGTCCGTCGAGCAACTCTGCGCCGGGCTCGACGAGGCGGAGTGGAAGACGGAGACCGAGTGCCCGGGCTGGAGCGTGCAGGACAACATCGCCCACCTCATCGGCATCGAGTCGACGATCATGGGCCGCGCCGCGCCCGACCACACGCCGCCCGAACTGCCCCACATCAAGAACGACGTCGGCCGGCGGAACGAGGTCTGGGTCGACTCCCGCCGCGACCGCTCGGGCGCCGAGGTGCTCGCGGAGTTCCGCGGGATCATTGATCAGCGACTGACCACGCTGCGGCGGATGACCGATGCGGACTTCGGCGCCGAGTCGTGGACGCCCGCCGGCCCCGGCACGGTCCGCGACTTGCTGCCGTTCCGAATCTTCGACTCATGGGCGCACGAGCAGGACATCCGCCGGGCGCTCGACCGCCCCGGGAACCTCGACACCCCCGTGGGCGGCCTGTCGCTCGATCGCGTTGCAGGTGCCATGCCGTTCGTGGTCGGGAAGAAGGTGAAGCCGCCCGACGGCACAACCGTCGTTTTCGACGTCACCGGGCCCGCCGGCCGCGTCGTGTCTGTCGGGATGGACGGCGGTCGGGGGAAGGCCCTCGACGAGGCACCCACCGACCCCTCGGTGCGCCTGACGATGGACACCGACACCTTCGTCCGCCTCGGTATGGGCCGCGGCGACCCCGCCGAGATCCTCGCGAGCGGTGCCGTGCAACTCGACGGCGACGAGCCTCTCGGCCGGAAGATCGTCGAGGAGATGAACTTCCTGTTCTGACCCGACCGCGCTCAGAGCGTGAGCTCGGCCATGACCTGGAGCGCCTCGGGCTGCTGCGCACCGAGGATCATCGTGGTGATGCCGCTCTCCCGCCACGCGTCGAGCCGCTCGGCAATGCGCTCCTTCGGGCCGATCAGCGAGATCTCGTCGACGAGCTCGTCGGGCACGGCGCCCGTCGCCTCGCGTTTCTTGCCGTCGAGGTAGAGGTCCTGGATCTCCCGGGCCGCGGCCTCGAACCCGTAGCGGCAGGCGAGGGCGTTGTAGAAGTTGCGACCCCGAGCGCCCATGCCGCCGACGTACAGCGCCACCATCGGCTTGACGAAGCCCCGCAGAGTCTCGACGTCGTCGCCGACGATCACGGTCACGGTCGGCGCCACGTCGAAGCTGTCGAGGCTCTTGCCCCCGCCGGCCTTGGCGAAACCGGCGTCGAGCGTGGCGCCGTAGGTGTCCTTCAACCGGTAGGGCGAGAAGAAGATCGGCAGCCACCCGTCGGCGATCTCGGCCGCCAGCTCGACGTTCTTGGGCCCGATGGCGGCGAGGTAGACGGGGACGTCGGACCGCTTCGGGTGCACGATGATCTTGAGTGGCTTGCCCAGCCCGGTGGCGCCCTCGCCGCGGTAGGGGATGTCGTAGTGCGGCCCGTGGTGCTCGAGCGGCTCCTCGCGCCGGAGGATCGCGCGGACGATCTCGACGTACTCACGCGTCTTCGCCAGCGGCTTGCCGTACGCCTGGCCGTGCCAGCCCTCCACGACCTGGGGGCCCGACAGGCCCAGGCCGAGCAGGAAGCGCCCGCCGCTCATGAGGTCGAGCGTGGCCGCGGTCATGGCGGTCATCGCCGGGCTGCGCGCCGGCATCTGCATGATCGCCGAGCCCACGTTGAGCCGCTCGGTGTGGGCGGCGAGCCAGGTCAGCGGCGTGATGCAGTCGGTGCCGTAGGCCTCCGCCGTCCACGCCGAGTGGAACCCGAGTCGGTCGGCCTCCTGTGCGAGGTCGACCGCGCCGGCGAGGCCTGAGCCCCAGTCCTGGTAGCCGAAGTTGATCCCGAGGCGCATGGGCGGAATCGTCGCGCACACTCGACCGGACGGTCGAGAGGACGAGGGATCAGCCGGCTCGTCCCGGGTCCCCCACGAGCCGGAGCCCCGCTCGGCTCAGCGAGAACATCACCATCGTCTCGCTGCGCCCGGCGCAGCGCTCCGGTGCGGGCACCTCTCCCTCGCGCCGGAACCGGGCCTTCTCGGCCACGCGCTGCGAGGCGCGGTTGCGCACGTCGGCCTGGAGCTCGAGTCGGGCGAAGCCGAGATCGCACAGCACCCACGGCGCCAAGAGCCGCACGCCGCGCGCGGCGGTGCCCCGGCCGCGCGCTCCCCGCTTCACCCAGTAGCCCACCTCGGCCACGCCGGCGTCGCGATCGAGGCGCACCAGCCCGATCGAACCGAGCAGCTCACCGGTGGCGGTGTCGACGATCACGAAGACGGCGCCCGCACCGCCCCTCCACGCGCGCGCCGACTCCTCGACGTGCCGGACGGCATGGGCGCGCTTGTACGGCCACGGGACCGTCGTGAAACGGGAGATCTCACGGTCCTGGCACGCCTCGAAGATGGCGTCGACGTCGCCGGGAGCCGGCGGTCGGAGTGCCACGACCCCGTCGTCGAGCTCGGGAGCCTCGAGCCGCATGGGGCCCAGGGTCGCACGCGCGCCGTGGGAGAGGCGCGCGATTTCCCCTTAGGCTGACGGCATGAGCCTGATCACGAACGTCGTGCACGGCGGCGAGCCCGAGCGGGTCTTCCTGCTCGCCCACGGCCTCGGCGCCGACGAGCGCGACCTGAGTGGACTGCTGCCCTACCTCGACCCTGACGGGCGTTTCGTCACCGTGCTCCCGCGCGGGCCGGTCGCGGCCCCTCCCGGGTTCGCCTGGTACCAGTGGGGCGAGTCGGGCGCGTTCGACGCCGAGGGCTTCCGGTCGAGCCTCGACGAGCTCGACGACCTGCTCGACGAGGCCTGCACCGAGCACGGGCTCGGGCGCGACGAGGCGGTGGTGGGCGGCTTCTCCCAGGGCGCGGGGATGACGCTCGCGCTCGCCCTTCGTCGCAGCGAGCGGCTCCACCCGGCGGCGGTGCTCGCGATGAGCCCCGCCGCCCCGGCGCTCGACGCCCTCGACCCCGACTGGGAGGCGGCCAAGGCCATGTCCGTGCTCGTGCAGCACGGCACCGAGGACCCGCTGGTGCCCGTGCAGCGCAGCCGCGACCTCGCCCGCACCCTCGAGTCGCACGGCGTGCCCGTGACCTATACCGAGTACCCGATGGCCCACCAGGTCGCGCTCGAGAGCGTGCAGCAGGGCCGGGACTGGCTCGACGCGGTGCGGGCCGGCGAGCAGCCGTCGGAGGTCGTCCCCGAGGACCCGCCCGAGGGCCCGGTCAAGGCGGTGACCACCGCCACGTTCGACCACGAGGTGCTGGCGGGCGAGCTCCCCGTGATCGTCGACTTCTGGGCGCCGTGGTGTGCCCCGTGCCGCCAGGTGAGCCCGATCGTCGAGCAGATCGCGATGATGCGCGAGGGGGCCTACAAGGTCGTGAAGGTCAACATCGACGACGAGCCCGCGATCGCCCAGCGCTACGAGGTGCAGAGCATCCCGATGATCGGCCTGTTCCGCAACGGCCGCCTCGAGCGCTCCTCCCTGGGCGCCAAGCCGCGCCAGCAGATCGAGGCCGAGCTCGGCATGCTCGTGATCCCGTAGCGCTCGTCAGCAGACTCGGATCGTCGTCGGCTCGCCGCGTGTGACGCGGCCGACGATCGCCGCAGCCGGGGTGTTGCGCGAGCGGAGCTCGTCGACCAGATCGCCCGAGCGGCCGGGCGCCACCGCGAGGAGCAGGCCGCCCGAGGTCTGGGCGTCGGCGAGGAGCAGCTGCTGGGACTCGGGCAGCCCGCCCCAATCCACGGTGTCGCTGACGAAGGCATGGTTGCGTTGCGTGCCACCCGCGACCATGTCCGCCGCGAGCAGCTCACGGACGCCGTCGATCACGGGCACTGACGCCGCGTCGACCTCGGCCGAGACCCCCGACGCCACGAGCATCTCCCGGAGATGCCCGAGCAGGCCGAAACCGGTGACGTCGGTTCCGGCGTGGACCGCGCCACCGAGCGCGGCGGCGGCATCGCGCGCGCCCGCGTTGAGGGTCGTCATCACGTGGACGGCGTCGTCGAGCACACCCGCGGGCGCGGCGTCGCGCTTCAGCGCGGTCGAGATCACGCCCAGGCCGATGGGCTTGGTGAGCACGAGCGCGTCGCCCGGAAGGGCGGCGGCGTTGGTGAGCACGCGGGCGGGGTCGACCGTTCCCACGACGGCGAGGCCGAACTTGGGCTCGGCGTCGTCGATGGAGTGCCCCCCCGCCACGACCGCGCCGGCGGCGCGCACGACGTCGGCGCCGCCGTCGAGCACCCGCGCGAGCAGCTCGAACGGCAGTCCCTCGCGGGGCCAGGCCACCAGGTTGAGGGCGAGCAGCGGCGTCCCGCCCATCGCGTACACGTCGGACAGGGCGTTGGCGGCGGCGATGCGCCCCCAGTCGTAGGGGTCGTCGACGATCGGGGTGAAGAAGTCGGTCGTCACCACGACGGCCAGGTCGGCGCGCAGCCGGTACACCGCGGCGTCGTCGGACGTGTCCAGCCCCACCAGCAGGTCGGGGTCGGCCGGCGGATCGAGCCCGCGCACGAGCCCGAGCACCGTGCGCAGGTCGGCGGGACCGAGCTTGCAGGCGCAGCCGGCGCCGTGCGAGAAGCGGGTGAGGCGGACGGGCTCGGCCGCGGTCGTCACGAGACCGCAGCGTACGACGCT
The DNA here is from genome assembly GCA_050743365.1 of Acidimicrobiia bacterium. GTDB lineage: Bacteria > Actinomycetota > Acidimicrobiia > IMCC26256 > JACDBD01 > JBOGFI01. Next base: position 23,594 of record JBOGFI010000037.1, read on the forward strand.
TAGCCGCTGACGCGCACCGCCGCGCGCACGGAACCGCTGCCGGCGACGAACTTGATGAAGTCGCCGGTGTGGGTGGCGTGGATGTACCCGCCCCCGACCCAGATGCCGATGTGCGCTGGCCAGCTGCTCGTCGTGATGAGGTCGCCGGGGGCGAGCTGGTCGATCGAGATCGCCTGGCCCTGCCCCGCCTGCGCGCCCGAGTAGTGCGGCAGCGACACACCCCCGGCGCGCCACGCCATCATCGTGAGGCCCGAGCAGTCGTAGCAGCCCGGCCCGGCACCCGCGTAGCAGTACGGCTTGCCGACCTGGGCCCACGCGTACCCGACCGCCGCGCCCGCGCCACCGTGCCCGAGCGGCGGTGGGCCCGACGGTCCGCCGCCGCCGCGGCTTCGGCCAGCACTACCAGAGGATCGCGGCGGCGCCGCGGCTGCGGCCCGGGCGGCGGCGTCGCGCCGCGTTTGCTCCTCGCCCACGTACTGCTCGATCTCGCCGTTGACCTGGTCGAGGAGACCCTGCTGCTCGGCGGCGGCGGCGTCGGCCTCGGCCTTGGCGCCAGCGAGGTCGTCGCGCTCCTTCCCGGCCTCTTCGCGCGTCCTCTCGGCGTCCGACTTCTGCTGCGCGAGGTCTTCCTTCGCCTGCGAGAGCTGGTCGACGAGGGCCTCGTCCCCGGCGGCGGCGGCGTCGGTGTACTTCTCACGGCTCCCCGACTCCGTGGCGTCCTCGGCGTTGATCGACTCGAGCGGACCGCTCGTGCCGGAGATGCGGTAGATGGTGGCGGCCCGATCGGCGATCAGCATGGTGAGCTCGCCGATCCGCGCCTGCGCGCCGTCGATCCGTCGCTGGGAGTCGGCGATCTTCTCCTCGGCCTCGTCGACGCGGATCTGCGCCGCGTTCAGCTGCTCCCCCAGCGCGGCGACCTTGGCGCCGTGCTCGTCGATCTCGTCCTGGAGGCGCGCCGCCTCGGCGCGCTTGTCGTCGATGGGCGCGCCGGGAGCGGCGGTCGGGAGGAGCAGCGGCGCGGTGGCGCCGACGAAGAGGAGGGCTACCAGCCGGGCAGGCCGGAGGTTCACGTAGGGACTCCCTTTGGCAGGTGCCGCCGTCGGTCCTTGCTGAACACGGTCTGGCTTTTGGCGGACTATAAAAAGACGCCCGTACGCACCCAGAGGGGACGTGCGGGCTTCTACTGAACCCGAGGGGGGACTTGCGGGCTTCGGCTAAAGGTTAGACGCCGCCCCCCAGCGGCGCCAGCATTGCCGACCGCTGTCTACCCCGATCAGCCGTCCCCCAAACCGGATATATCAGGCGGCCCAGCCAGGGGTGGGGGCCGGATCGTAGGGCCCGGCGACCTCGGGGACCGTCCACGCCAGCGCCTTGCCGACCTCTCGGGCGACCCGCTGCCATTCGCGTGGGTCCCAGCCCTCGGCGGCGGCGACGACGGTGGTGTCCTGGCGCAGGTGCACGAACGCAGGCAGGCGCTCCAGCCCGAGGCTGTGCACGAAGGCGCGGTCGGGGTCGACGAACACGACCGCCTCCCGCTCCGCGTCGGCGAGGATGCGACGGGCGACGCTCACGTTGCCGGTCACGCAATACGCCGCGTGGCAGTCGGCGTCGGCGAACGTACGAAAGATTCGACGCGCGACCGGCACCCACGCGCTCGCCTCCGGCCGATCGGGGAGGACCACCAGGCAGAGGTGGAACATCGTCGACCAGTCGTCGAGCGTGCGCGTCACGCCCTTGATGCTGGTGAGCTCGAGCGTCGGATCCGGGTCCTTGGCCACGGCCCGAGAAACGTAGCGCGGCGGTAGGCTCCGTCAGGTGAGCAGACGAGACCAGATCCGCATGACCGACGAAGAGGCGCAGGCGTTCCTCGAGGCGGGACGCGACCTCCAGGTCGCGTCGATCAACCCCGACGGCACGCCCCACCTCGTGACCATGTGGTACGCGGTGCTCGACGGCGAGCCCGCGTTCTGGACCTACGCCAAGTCGCAGAAGATCGTGAACCTCCGGCGCGACCCGCGTCTCACCGTGCTGGTGGCCACGGGCGAGCGGTACGAAGAGCTGCGTGGCGTGTCGATCGCCGGCCGGGCCGAGCTGGTCGACGACCGCGACGCGGTGCAGCGCTATGGCGAGACCGTCTACCAGCGCTACTGGGGCCCCATCGACGACGATGCCGTGCGCGAGGGCGTGCGGGCGATGGGCGCCAAGCGTGTCGTCGTCGTCGTGAAGCCGGAGAAGATCGTGAGCTGGGACCACTCGAAGCTGGGCGGGGTCTACTAACCGGAGGTGCCACGTGGGTGAGATGGTCGAGTTCCAGAGTAACGGCACCACCGGCCAGGGGTACCTGGCCGTTCCCGCGTCGGGATCGGGCCCGGGCGTGGTGGTGATCCAGGAGTGGTGGGGCCTGAACCCGCAGATCAAGGAGGTCTGCGACCGTTTCGCCGAAGAGGGCTTCGTCGGGTTCGCGCCCGACCTCTACCGCGGCAAGGCGACCACCATGGAGGACGAAGCCGGCCAGATGATGATGTCGCTGAACATCGAGCAGGCGGCCAAGGACATGGCCGGCGCGGTCGACTTCCTGAAACGGCACGATGCCGTGACCGGCAGCGGCGTGGGCGTCACCGGCTTCTGCATGGGCGGCGGCCTGGCGCTGTGGCTGGCGACGCTGCGTCCCGACGATGTGAAGGCAGTCGTCCCGTACTACGGCGTCATCCCCTGGCCCGCGGCCCAGCCCGATTATTCGAAGCTGAAGTCACCGGTGCAGGGCCACTACGCCGAGAACGACGACTTCGCGAACCCCGAGACCGTCCGCAAGCTCGAAGAAGAGCTGAAGGGCCACGGCGCCAGGGTCGAGTTCTTCGTCTACCCGGGTGTCGGGCACGCGTTCACGAACCACCACCGGCCCGAGGTCTTCCACGAGGAGCACTCGCGGGTCGCCTGGGAGCGGACGGTCGCGTTCTTTCGGGAGAACCTCCGCTGATCTTGATCTAGCCGAAGCCGATCGCCTTCAGCATCGACGGCGGCATACCGTCGTCGCCCCGGGCGAGCAGGGCGGCGCGCTCCACGTTGATGGCGTCGCGGTCGCGCTCGAGCCAGGAGTCCCACGGCCCCGACGGAATCTTCGCGGGGTCGCCGTGGGCCTCGACGCACGCCCGCAGGTAGCCCCGGAGCTCGCGGATCTCGGCCTCGCCGCCGATGGGCCCGTGGCCGGGCACGATCGTGTCGGCGAGCTCGGCCACCGCGTCGAGCATCTCGGCCCACTTCGCCGGGTCGCCCTGGAACGCCAGCGGGGTAACGCCGAAGAAGCACAGGTCGCCGGCGAAGCACACGTCGGCGTCGGCAACCAGCGCCAGGAGATCGCCGTCGGTGTGTCCCGAAGCGGGGAGCACCTCGACTCGCGGCGTCAGCTGGGCGGCCGTGTCGATCTCGTGCGTGGCCGGGCGGGTCCCGAGCTCGGCCAGCTCGTCGAACTCTTCCTCGAACGCGGGCATGAACGCCTTGTAGGCGTCGAGCGGCATCGTCTGGTCGAGCAATGCGCTCGTCATCGGCGACGCGCACACCGACGCGTGCGGGAAGGCCTTCGCCCCGCCCACGTGGTCGATGTGCGCGTGCGTGAGCACGATGCGGCGGATCGGCACGCCCAGCTCCTTCACCGCCGCGGCGAACGGCTCCCATTGCGAGCGCACCATGAGCGTGTCGACGATCGTGGCGCCGTCGTCGTCGACGATGACCCCGGCGTTGCTCACCCCCGACTCGCCCCCGGGCTGGAGCCACGCGTACACGCCGTCGCCGAGCGGGTGGAGGGTCAGGGTCGGGCTCGCCGTGGCCACGGATTCGAGCCTAACCCCGCGTCGATCGGTCCCGTTCGGTGACGCGGTAGGCGCAGCGGGCGTCGCCCGAGAGCAGGTGCTGCGTGCGGTAAGTACTAGCTTGCGGAATCAGGACGGCGCCGGCGGCGCCGAGACCGTCCCGGAGGTGGCGAGGTGGCGGGAGAGCAGGTCCGGGCCGGGTCGGTCGGGGAGCTCCGCGCCCACGGCCGGCTCCTCGCCAAGGTGGGGAGCGTCCCGGTCGTCGTCTTCTGGCACGACGGGCGGGCGTACGCGATGGAGGACCGCTGCCCCCACATGGGCTTCCCGCTCCACCGCGGGACCGTCGAGAGCGGCCTCGTCACCTGCCACTGGCACCACGCCCGCTTCGACCTCGAGTCGGGCTCCACGCTCGACCTCTGGGCCGACGACGCCCGCGCCTTCGCCGTCGAGCTGGCGGGTGACGACGTCCTCGTCGCGCCACAGGCCGACGGCGACGAGATCGACCGTCTCCAGCGCCGGCTGCGCGACGGCCTCGAGGAGGGGCTGACGCTCGTCGTCGCCAAGTCGGTGCTCGGCCTCCTGGAGGGGGGTGTGGCGCCGGCCGAGATCGTGCGCACCGGCGTCGAGTTCGGCGCGACCTATCGCGGCCCGGGCTGGGGTGCCGGGCTCACCGTGTTGGTGGCGATGTCGAACGTCCTCCCCCGCCTCGACCCGGCCGACCGCGCCGCCGCACTCGTCCACGCGCTGGCGTTCGTGTCGCGCGACACCCGCAATCACGCCCCCCGGTTCCCGGTTGCGCCCCTGCGCACCCGAGGCGTGCCCCCCGAGCGCCTCGCCGCCTGGTACCGCCGCTTCGTCGACACCCGCTCCACCGACGCCGCCGAGCGTGTGCTCGCCACCGCGCTGGCCGGCGACGTCGACCTCGCCGCCGTCGAGGGCATGATGCTCGCCGCCGTCACCGACCACGTCTTCGTGGACGGCGGTCACACCCTCGACTTCACCAACAAGGCGCTCGAGGCCGTCGAGATGCTCGGGGCGGGCGCGGCGCCGCTCGTGCTTCCGACGCTGGTGCGCCAGACCGCCCACGCCAGCCGCAGCGAGGAGGGCAGCGAGTGGCGGCATCCGCACGACCTCGCCGGCCTCATCGCGCGCGCCGACGGGCGACTGCCCGAAGCGCTCGCTGCCGGTGAGCCCCGGCGAGGGAGCTTCGACGACGTCGCCGGCCTGGCGCAACGGCTCCTGGCCGACGAGCCGGGCCCGGTGGTCGACGCCGTGCTCGGCGCGCTGGAGTCGGGCTCGACGCCGGAGCAGCTCGGCCGTGCCCTCGCGTACGCCGCCGCGCTGCGGATCACCCGCTTCCACACCCAGAACGACTTCGGCGACTGGGACTCGGTGCACCACGCGTTCACCGCCGCCAACGCGCTCCACCATGCCCTCGAGCGGGCCCCCGGCCCCGAGCTCCTGCGGGGCGTGGTGCACGGCGCCCTGCGCGTGTACCTCGACCGCTTCCTGAACGTGCCACCGGCCCGGCTCCCGACCGCCGAGCGCGGGAGCCTGGCCGAGCTCGCCGGGTGCTGGGAGGTCCAGGGCGAGGTCGACACCGCCGGCAACCTCGCCTACGGGTTCCTGCGCGGCGGCGGCACGCGCGAGGAGCTGGCGGCCGCGCTGGGCCACGCGCTGCTGCACGAGGACGTGGAGTTCCACTGGTTCCAGGTGTACGAGGCCGCGATGCGGCAGGCATTCGCGTGGCCCGAAGGATCGGAGGAGGCCGCGCTGATCCTCGCGGGGCTGGCCCGCTTCCTCGCCGCGCACACGCCGACCCGCCGCGAGCTGCCGACTGTGATCCGGATCGCGACCCGCTTGCGGCGCGGCGAGCGGCTGTTCGAGGACGGGGACGCGTAGCCGCCCATTTGGAGCCCGAGCCGCGGGGGCCGATACCCTCCTTGCCCATGTCCGAGCGGTCCCGCAACCTGCCCCGTCGCTCGTGCCTCTCGGTCCCCGGCTCGAGCGAGAAGATGATGGGGAAGGCCCCCGGCCTCGGCGCCGACATGGTGTTCCTCGACCTCGAGGACGCGGTCGCGCCTCTCGAGAAGGAGCCGGCGCGCGACAAGGTCGTGAAGACGATCAACGACCTCGACTGGGGCGACACCGTTCTCTGCGTGCGCGTGAACGCGTGGGACACGGAGTGGACCTACCGCGACGTGGTCGACGTGGTCGAGAACGCGTCCGAGCGGCTCGACGAGTTGATGCTGCCCAAGGTGCAGTCGGCGGCCGAGGTGCAGGCCCTCGACATGCTGCTCACCCAGGTCGAGGCGGTCACGGGCCGCCAGAGCCGGGTCGGCATCGAGGCCCAGATCGAGACCGCGCGCGGCCTCATCAACGTCGAGGAGATCTGCGCGGCATCCGATCGGCTCGAGACGATCGTCTTCGGGCCCGCCGACTTCGCCGCCTCCACCGAGATGCCCGTTCTCACCGGCGGCGTGCAGGTCGACGACTACCCCGGCGACCACTTCCACTACGTGTTCGCGAGGATCCTCATGGCCGGGCGCGCCAACGGGCTCCAGGTGATCGACGGCCCTTTCCTCAAGATCCGCGAGCTCGACGCCCTGCGCGACTACTCCATGCGCACCCGGATCCTCGGCTACGACGGCAAGTGGGCCCTGCACCCCGACCAGGTGAGGGTGATCAACGAGGTGTACACGCCCACGCAGGAGCAGTTCGACCGGGCGTGGGACATCCTCGAGGCCTACGAGCGAGCCACCACCGAGGGCGGCGCGGGCGAGCGCAAGGGCGCGGTGATGTTCGGCGACGAGATGATCGACGAGGCGAGCCGGAAGATGGCCACGAAGTTCGTGAGCCGGGGCGAGCGTGCGGGGATGAGCCGGTCGCAGGAGGGCTGACGCCCGCTCACCGTCGAGTGGCGCCGCCCGGCGGCTGGTCCTCCGCCATCTCGGTCAGCTCGGCCTCGACCTCGCCGACCGTCTCGATCTCGGAACGACCGGTGTGACGTGCTCGCCACACCGAGATCGTCACCAGCGAGACCGAGATCCCGGTGAGCCACCACCGGTAGCGGCCCACGAAGTCGGTCACGTCGAGAAGCTGGTCGGAGAACAGGTCGCCGACCCAAACCACCAGCGCCATGCGAGCCGCGGTGCCGCCTAGGTTGAGTACCAGGAACGGCGCCGTCCGCATGCCCGTGGCCCCCGCGAGCACGCAGACGAGGTTGTTGGGCGCGACCGCGACGATCGGGTGAGAGGCCTTGCGGAACCAGCGCTCGGCCGTCTGCACTGTGCGCGGCGAGCCCGACTTGCGCTCGATCCAGCGGATCCCGACGTCTCCGTAGCGGCGCCCGAACGCGAAGAACACCGGGTCGGTGAGCACGAGCCGCACGAGACCGACGACGAAGAACGGGACCACGTCGACGAGCGGGGCGGTCAGGACCAGGTACCGCGTGCGGGGGATCATCGCCACGAGGAGCAGTGGATGCTCGACGAGCAACGTGGGCGCGAGTGCGTCGCCCACCTGCGCGACCGCGGTCACGGCGACCATCGGGACCACCAGCAGCGTCAGGCTGGCACGGGAAGAGGGCCGGCTCGTCTCGATTCCGGCGTCGCCCATCCGCTCAATCCTCTCAGGCGCCGGAGCGGCGATGAACGCGGCGGGCGGTACCCTCGCCGTCGTGGAGGTCGGGCTGCTCGTTCTGGCTGCCGCGACGGCCGCGTTTCTCGCCTGGCGCCTGCGGCGCCGGCACCGGGGCGTGCCGCTCGGGTGGCAGACGGCGCAGAGCAGCGCCGCCGACCTCCACCGCCGGCTCCACCGCTGCATCGACGAGACCCGGCGGGCGGTCGCCCGCGCCGGGGGACGGGGCGCACCCGTCGACCGGCTGACGTCGCTCACCGAGGATCTCGAAACCCAGGCGCGGGCGATCGACGCGCAGCTCGTGGCGGCGTCGCGTCTGCCGTCGGCGCCACGGCATCGGGCGCTCCAGGACCTCCGCTACCGCGTGATCGAGGTCGAGAAGCTGGCGCGGAGGGTGGACGCGGTCGCGGCCGATCTCACCGGCCCGGTGCTCGGCGCCGCTGACGCCGGCCTTCGCGACCTCCGTGAGCGACTCGACGCGCTCGACGAGGCCCGGCGCGAGGCCCACGAGCTCGGTGGCGGGAGCGACGCGACCGGTCCACGCGGCGACGAGCACCCCGGCACCACCGGTTGAGCGGCCTCGCGGTTGGGTCGGCCGTCCGTCTGGTCTTCGGAGTGGAGCCGCACCGGTACGCTGGCCGCTCGTGGCGCCCTCGGCAGTCGTCGACAACGCCGTCTCCTTCCGCCGGCCGGGCCTCGGACTGCTCGCGCTCGAGGCGCCCCGCGCCGTCGCCGAGCTGGGCGCGTTCGGCGCCGCCCTGCCGCTGCTGCGGCTCGCGCCCCGCGGTTACGGCCACCCGGTGGTGGTGCTTCCCGGCTTCATGGCCTCCGACCGCTCCACCCGGCCGCTGCGGTGGTTCCTCCGGGACCGTGGCTACCACGTGCACGGGTGGAGGCTGGGCGCCAACCTCGGCCCGACCGACCACATCATCGAAGGCCTCGACGCACGTCTGACCCGGCTGCGCGAGGTCCACGGCGGGCACAAGCTGAGCCTGATCGGCTGGAGTCTGGGCGGGATCTACGCCCGCGAGATCGCCCGGGCGAACCCCGACGGCATCCGTCAGGTGATCACCCTCGGGAGCCCGTTCCGGCTCACCGACGGGGACGGGAGCCATGCCTCCGGCCGCGAGCCACCGCCGCTGCGCGTCCCGTCGACCGCCATCTACAGCCGCACCGACGGGATCGCGGCGGGGGAGTCGTGCCACGATGGCCACGGCGAGCTCCGCGAGTGCGTCGAGGTGATCGGCAGCCACTGCGGCCTCGGGCACCACCCGGCCGTGCTGCTGGTGATCGCCGACCGGCTCGCCCAGCCCGACGGCGCGTGGCGGCCGTTCTCGCTCCGCCGTCTCCTCGCTCGGCGCTAGGAAGGCCTGCCAGCCCGATGCTGGCCGCCAGGGGAGCGCGACCAGGAATGAGGGACCTGATCAGAGCAGATCAGACGAGCGCGGGCTCGTGCTCACGACGGTGTGACCTGCGCTGCCATGGCGTAGAGGAGCTCCCGCTCGCTCTCCTCGGCAGCCCGAAGGAGCAGCAGCGCATGGGCGTCGATGTGCTGAAGGATCGCGTCCGAAGCGAGTGAACGCAGCAGCTCTGGCGGGATCGCATCGACTTCGACAGATTCGCCCTTGAAGCGCTTCGCTCGGGCGTCGGTGCGCTTGGTCGGTGGCCACGCTTCCCCCGTTCGGCTCGGCGCGATCGGGGGAAGAAGAGGAAGCACTCGCTACCCTAGCGAACGTACGTTCGGCTGTCAAGCGATGGGAGCGGCTTCACGACAGAGATCCTGATCAGATCAGAGAAGCCCCTCGTGACGAAGCCGGCGCAGCGTGACGTAGCCGAGAGGGATCGGCAGCCAGTAGGTCAAGAGCCGGAACGTCAGGACACCGGCGACAGCGAGGCTGGCGTCGGTGCCCGCCGCGGTGAGGCCGGCCATCAACGCCGCTTCCACCGCGCCGAGCCCGCCCGGCGTCGGTGCGGCGCCGCCGACGGTGCTGCCGCCGAGGTACACGACGATGGCCGTGCTCGCGCCGACGTGCGCGTGCACCGCCGCGAGCGCGGCGGCGAAGCAGATGATGTTCAGCAGGATCACCGCCAGCGCGCCGCCCAGCAGCGCGAACGCCTTGGCCGGGTCGCGCAGGACCACGCCGAGCTCAGTGAACGCGCTGCGGATCGGCTGGAGCAGCCGTCGGCCGATGGCGGTGAAGAAGATGACACCGGCGACGGCGCCGACGACCACCACCGCCACGAGGATCTCCCAGTCCGCCGGCCGGGGCACGCCGAACCCGCTGGAGCCGATGAGGGGGATGGCGGCGGCGATGGCGACGAGGCGGGCGATGCCCCCTGCCACCGAGTTGAGGGCGGTCCCGGTCACCGCCTCCTCCGAACTGAGGCCCGAACGCTGGAGGAAGCGGATGCGCACCGCGAGGGTGCCGATCGACGCGGGCGTCAGCCGGCTCGTGAACGCCGCCGCCAGCTGCATCGCCGTCGCGCGCGTGAGCGCGATCTGCTGGCGCACGGCGCCCGTCTGCGACCAGCCCCCGGCGACGTAGGTGAGCAGCGACGCGACCAGCGCGAGGGCGAGCCATCCAGGGTTGGACTCGCGGATCGCCTCGAACGCGCGCCCCAGCTCGCCGACCTGGGGCGCGAGGAGGTGGACGCCCAGCCCGAGCACCGCGACCACGAGGATGGTCTCGGGCCGGATGCGGGTCAGCGGCTCGAGCTTGGGCTCCTCGACCCCGGCGCCGTGCGCCGCCTGGGCCCGGACCTCGTCGAGCAGGCCCTTGTGGCCGCGCAGCGCGCGGCGGGTGGTGGACGACAGCACCGCCGGCTGGAGGAGCGGCAGCGCCGGAACGAGTGCCGCGGCGCCGATCCCGCGGGCCGCGCTGGCCACCGCGCGTTCGGCGCCCACGCGAATCGCGAGCGACACGAGCAGCTCGGCGACGTCCTCGGCGACGCGCCGGTCGGTGGCGGCCGACCGCCCGTCGGCCCAGTCGACCAGCGAGACCCGACCGCCGGCGACGTAGACGTTCTCTGCCCGGAGGGCGCCGTGGGCGAGATGCACGGCGTGGAGGGTGGCGACATTGCGCCACAGGTCGTCGAGGACGCCGTTGCCGAGCTTCGTCGGATCCAGTGAGGAGAGCGGGGTTCCCGGCGCGAGCTCCTCCATCAGCACCGCCGCGCCGGTGAACCCGGCGGTGACCCAGACCGTCGGCGTGCAAACGCCCGCTCGTTGCGCGAGGAGGGCCAGATACGCCTCGTGCTCGACTGCCTGGAGAGACGTGAAGAACGGCTGGTCGTGTTGGTCCCGCAGCGCTACCGCCCGCCAGGCCTTGTCGAGCAAGTCGGTGTCGCGCTCGTCGCGTCCGATCGCCCGGCAGAACACGGCGGTGCCGTCGGCGGCGTGGCCCGTGAACACGGCCGAGCCGCGGCGGCCGAGTCCGGCGGGCGTGAGGTCGCTGATCGGACGGCCGGTGCGGGCGAGCGCGTCGCGAACGGCCGCCAGCATCGGGCGTCCGCCGGGAGCGCCGAACGCGAGATGCACGAGCGCGCCCGCCACCCAGCCCACGGCGAAGCCGCCGACCGCGTCGACCGGCAGATGCGCGCCTACGTAGATGCGCGCCAGCGCGACCAGCGCGACCACCGCCCACAGCAGCCGCCGGGGCCGGCGAGTGAGGAAGGGCGATGCCGCGGTCGCGAGCCCGGCGGCCACCGCGACGTAGGGCGACGGGAAGCCGAGGCCGCTGGCCTCGATGCCCCGCAGCTCGACCCCCTTCAGGAGCCCCGCGGGAGCGTCGCGCTCGACGAGCCGCTCGACGAGCTCGGCCGCCCCCCACGAGAGCGCCGCCGCCACCACGAGGTCGCGGGCCAGCCGCAGCCGCCGGAACACGAGCGCGAGAAGCGGCGCGGCGGCTGCCGCCACCAGGGTCGCGGCCAGCACCACGCGGAACGGGTCCTCCATGAACCCGGGCAGCGTGTTGATCGCCTGGAACACGTTGGCCTCGGTCAGGCCGACGCGTCCGTCCCGCACCGACAACGCCGCCAGCACCAGGAGCACCACGCCGAGGACGACGCGGATGACGTCGCCCGGGTGCCGCTCCGGCCGGTCCGGCGCGGCCACTTCCGTCAAGCGTGCTGTCCCTCGAGCGCCTGTTCGGCCAGGCGCCGCGCGATCACCCGCAGGCACAGCGTCTCGTCGGCGCCCTCGAAGATCGACAGCACGCGGGCGTCGACGAAGTAGCGCGACACCGGGAACTCCTCGGCGTAGCCCATTCCGCCGTGGAGCTGCATGGCCTCGCGCGTGACCCACTCGGCGGCACGGCACACGTAGGCCTTGACCATCGACGCCTGCAACGCGCCCTCGCCGTTGGCCATGCGCCGGGCGACGTCGTACGAGAACTGGCGGCCCGCCTGGATGAGTGCGGCCATCCGGGCGAGCTTGGCCCGGCTCAGCTGGTAGTCGAACACCGCCTTGCCGAACACGCGCCGCTCCTGTGCGTACCCGAGCCCGGCCTCGAACGCGGCCTGCATGAGCCCGACGGCACGTGCCGCAGTCTGGAGCCGGCCGTTCTCGAAGCCCTCCATCTGGAGGTAGAAGCCCTTGCCCAGACCGCCCTCCTCGCCGACGAGGTTCTCGGCCGGCACCAGCCAGTCGTCGAACGCGACCTCGTAGGAGTGCATGCCGCGGTAGCCGAGCGTGTCGATGGCGCGGCCCTCGACCTTGCCGCCGCCGTCCTGGGTGAACGAGAACGAGTGCCCCGGCGCCGGCTCCTTCTCCACCACGAACAACGACAGCCCCCGGTGGCCGGCGGCGCGGTCGAGGTCGGTGCGCGCCAGCAGCATGAGCACGTCAGCGCGCCCCGCGAAGGTGGCCCACGTCTTGACGCCGTTGATGCGGTAGCCGCCGCCATCGGCCGGCGTCGCGGTCACCTTGAGGTTGGCGACGTCGGAGCCGAAGTCGGGCTCGGTGACCATCACGCCCACCATCAGGTCACCGCTGGCCAGGCCGGGCAGCCACCGCTGCTTCTGCTCCTCGGTGCCGCCCCTCACGATCGCCCGCGTGAGGATTTCGGGTCGGGTGATGAGCGAGCCGCCCACGCCCAGCGAGCCCCACGACAGCTCCTCGGTCGCCACGACCATGCCGAGGTAGTCGTGCTCGCCGCCGGCGGCGAACCCCCCGTACTCCTCGGGCACCGACAGACCGAAGCCGCCGATCTCGGCGAGGCCGGCGATCACGTCCTCGGGGATGTCTGCGTTGGCGCGGTGCACGTGCTCGGCGACCGGCCGCACCTTCTCCTCGGCGAAGCGGTGGAACGTCTCGCGCACGAGGTCGAAGTCGTCGGAGAGGTGCGCCGGCCCGGTGCCGTGCTTCTCCACCTGCTGGGCGAGCGAGTCGAGGAACTGGGGCGCGCGGTGCGCGGCGACGAAGGGCAGGGTGGGGGCGAGCACGCCGGGCTCGACACCCCACGCCTCGTCCCGGGCGATGAGGCGAGCGCCGATATCGGCGACGGTGTCGGCGACGAACGCGCGAGCGAGCATCGACTCCAGCTCGCCGTGCCCGGCGTACCCGAGCATCACCCGGCACCCCTCGACCGCGCTGGCCGCGTGGGCGAGGTCGTAGGCGACCACCTGGTGGGAGTCGAGCTTCCCGACCGCTACCCGCCCGTCGTCGGCGGAGGCGTCGGCCAGATAGGCAGCGGCGGCCGCCACGATCTCGCCGGCGGCGTCGACCGCGGCCGCGGCCGCGTCGAGATGGTCCGTCATGCGGGATGCAGCCTACCGAGGGCCTCCCGGATCGTCGGCCAGCCGCCGGCCGACCTTCGGCCTAACCGTCGGGGTAACCGTCGGCCTAACCGTCGGGGAGCAAGGTCGTGGTCGTGGGCGACGCGCTGGTGGGAGGCGCGCTCGTGGACGGCGCGGTGGTGGGTGGAGCCGGAGGCGCGGTCGACGCCGGCGCCGCGGCGGCGGTGGTGGTCACGGTCGTCCTCGACTCGCGTGACGTCCCGGGGACGCGCGAGCTGCCCTCGGTCTCGATGGTCTGCTTGGCGGCCCCGGGCACCGCCTGGGTGGTGATCGCGCACCTCGGGTCGAGGCTGGCGAACACCGCGCCGGCGAGGCGGTCGCCACCCTCGGGCGTGAAGTGCACCCCGTCGTCGGCGCGCACCCGTACCGTCTCGCCCGCGCCGTCGGGCAACGACGAGGCGTACTCGCCGTCAGGCCCCGTGAACAGCGTGTAGGCGTCGACGTAGGTGACCTCCGGATGGCGACCCGCCACCGTTTGGAACACCTCGTTGAGCTGGCGGACCTTCTCCGACCGGCGGTCCTCCAGCACCGGCGCCCCCACCCAATACACGGCGCGCCCGTCCCCGATGAGCAGCGTCATCATCCTCTCGACGAGCTGCTCGTACCGAGGTCGCCACTCCGAGGCGTCGTCCTGCACCACGGGAGTGTCGTTGGCGCCGATGATGAAGACGGCGACCTCGGGGTCGAGCTTGAACATCTCTTCGCCGCCGCGCTCGGGCCAGTCGAAGAAGTCGGGGGACATCAGCCCGCTCGACACCTTGGAGTAGAAGACCGGCTGGACCACGCCGGTCTTGGCGGTGAGGTCGCCCAGTGAGGGGCCGACCGATCCCGCCAGCGAGTCCCCGCCGATCCAGAGTCGCAGCGGGTCGTCCGGGTCGAGCGGGCTCCGGCACGAGCCCGACGGCGTCGCGTCCCCCGTCACGGCCGGGGCGGTGGTTGCCGATGCCGCGGCGCGCTCTCCCAGCAGCTCGGGGTCGTCACCGCCGACGTCGACCACGCCGGTGAGCGCGAGCGCGGTGCCGGTGACGGCGAACCCGCCTGCGACCGCCCCGGCGACGAAGAGGCCGCGCACCAGGCGCCGGCGCCGCTGCTGACGGCGGTCACGGCGGGAGGCGGGGGCGGTGTCGTCAGGCGGCATCGAGGCGCGATCGCTCGGCGCCATGCCGAGGGAATCGGATAATGGTAGTGGCGGGCGGCCTCAGCCGTGGGGACGCGTCGGCTCGGGTCGACTCGCAGCGGCGACTTCCTCAGGCGGGCTCGGCGGCCCGCTCGAGCTGGGTGCGGTAGAGGTCGGCGTAGAGCCCGCCGGCCCGCACGAGCTCCTCGTGTCGGCCCTCCTCGACGATGCGGCCCTCGTCCATCACCAGGATCCGGTCGGCGGCCACGATGGTCGACAGGCGGTGCGCGATGACGAGCGCGGTGCGGCCGCGCAGGGCGTCGGCCAGGGCGCGCTGGATGGCGAGCTCCGACTCGGAGTCGAGGTGCGAGGTCGCCTCGTCGAGCACGACCACCCGCGGGCTCTTGAGCAACATGCGGGCGATGGCGAGCCGTTGCTTCTCGCCGCCCGACATCCGGTAGCCCCGCTCGCCCACGATGGTGTCGTAGCCCTCGGGCAGCGACTCGATGAGCTCGTGGATGCGCGCGGCGCGGGACGCCTCGACGAGCTCGGCGTCGGTGGCGTCTGGCCGCGCGTACCGCAGGTTCTCTCGGATCGACTCGTGGAAGAGGTGCGGGTCCTGCATCACCACGCCCACCGCCCCGCGCAGCGACTCGAGCGTGAGCTCACGCACGTCGACGCCGTCGAAGGTGACGCGCCCCTGGCTCACGTCGTGGATGCGCGGCACCAGCATCGCGGTGGTGGTCTTGCCCGCGCCCGACGGGCCGACCAGCGCCACCAACTCGCCCGGCTCCACCGTGAAGCTGACGTCGCGCAGGATCCAGGCGCTGGGGTCGTCGCCGGGCACGACGACGCCTTCCTCGAGCGAGGCCAGCGACGCCAGCGCCGCCGGCGGATGGCGGAACCACACGTGCTCGAAGGCGATGCGGCCGTCGGGCGCGACGAGGTCCACCGCGCCGGGATGGTCGGTGACCCTGGAGGGGAAGTCGAGCACCTCGAACACCCGCTCGAACGCCACCAGAGCCGTCATCACGTCGACCCGGGCGTTCGTGAGCTGGGTGAGCGGCTGGTAGATCTGCCCGACGTACACGACGAAGGCGGCGATGGTCCCTATCTGGATGGCGCCCGAGATCACGAGGTTGCCGCCGACGTAGTACACGACGGCGGTACCCACGGCGGCCACGAGCCCGAGGGCCACGAAGAGCACACGGGCGTACATGGCGCTGGTCACGCCGATGTCGCGCACACGGCTCGCGCGGCCCGAGAACCCCTCGCGCTCCTGGTCGTGGCGGCCGAAGAGCTTCACCACCAGCGCCCCGGCAACGTTGAAGCGCTCGGCGATGGTGTTGTTCATCGACGCGTTGAGCTGCATGCCCTCCCGGGTGACGGCCTGGAGCCGGCGGCCGATGCGTCGCGCCGGGATGACGAACGCCGGCAACACCAGCAGCGTGAGGATGGTGAGACGCCACTCGAGCACGAGCATGAACGTGAGCGTGACGGTGAGGGTGATGACGTTCGAGACGACGGTTCCGAGCGTGTTCGTGACCGCTTGCTGGGCGCCGATCACGTCGTTGTTGAGCCGCGACATCAACGCGCCGGTCTGCGTGCGGGTGAAGAACGAGATCGGTAGCCGCTGCACGTGGTCGAACAGCGCCACCCGCATGTCGTAGATCAGCCCCTCACCGATGCGGGCGGAGTACCAGCGCTGGAACAGGGAGAGCGCGGCGCTGGCCAGCGCGAGGCCCACCGCGCCTACCGCGAGGACCGTCACCATGGCCCGGTCGCGGTCGGGGACGGCCGTGTCGAGGAGCGCCTTGAGCAGCAGCGGCGGGATCGCGGTGACGACCGCGGCGGCGACGACGCCGACCAGGAACCCGACCAGCAGCCCGCGATAGGGGTGGGCGAGCCGCAGCACGCGCCGCACCAGGGCGCGCTCGACGCGCTTGCCCCTCACGGCGTCGGGATCACGCCGGAAGCCCCAGATCGTCTGGTGCATCATCTGCCGGCTTCAACCTACTCGGGCGCGAAGGGATTCCACCTAGGCTCCGGCCGTGCCGACCGACCCCGCCGTGCGCGAGGAGCTCGTCTCGACCGTGCGCCGGTTCGTCGAGCGCGAGGTGCTGCCGGTCGCGCTCGACCTCGAGCACGCCGACGCGTACCCGGCCCAGATCGTGGCGGGCATGCGCGCCCTCGGCCTCTTCGGGGTCACCATCCCCGAGGAGTACGGCGGGCTCGGGCTCGACCTCCGCACCTACGCGGGCGTGATCGAGGAGCTGGCCGCGGGGTGGATGTCGCTGTCGGGGATCCTCAACACCCACGTCATGGCGGCGAACCTGCTGAAGGCCTACGCCACCGAGGAGCAGCGCAAGCGTTGGCTCCCTGCCCTCGCCGCGGGCGAGATCCGGGGCTGCCTGTCACTCTCGGAGGCCGACGCCGGCAGCGACACCAGCGCCCTCACCTGCCGGGCGGTGCGCGATGGCGACGAGTACGTCATCACCGGCACCAAGATGTGGGTCACG
This sequence comes from Acidimicrobiia bacterium, assembly GCA_050743365.1. GTDB lineage: Bacteria > Actinomycetota > Acidimicrobiia > IMCC26256 > JACDBD01 > JBOGFI01. Next base: position 40,471 of record JBOGFI010000037.1, read on the forward strand.
AACGGGCAGCGGGCCGGCCTCGTCGCGCTGGCGGCGCGCACCGACGAGGGCATCACGTGCTTCATGGTCGACAAGGAGCCCGATGCGCAGCGCTCGGGCGGCATCACGGTGAGCCGCGAGATCGGCAAGCTCGGGTACAAGGGGATCGAGACCGTGGAGATGGTCTACGAAGGCCACCGGGTGGGCGCCGACTGCGTGCTCGGCGGTGGCGACGGCCTCGGCCGCGGGCAGCACTTCATTCTCTCCGCGCTCGAGGTCGGTCGCATCAACATCGCGGCACGCGCCGTCGGCGTCGCCCGGGCCGCCTTCGAGGCCGCAATCCGCTATGCGCAGGAACGGCAGACGTTCGGGAAGCCCATTGCGCAGCACCAGGCGATCCAGATGAAGCTGGCCGACATGGGCACGAAGCTCGAGGCGGCTCGGCTCCTGACTGCTCATGCCGCCGAGCTCAAGGAGTCGGGTGCCCGCTGCGACGTCGAGGCCGGGATGGCGAAGCTGTTCGCCAGCGAGGCTGCGTTCGAGATCGCCACCGACGCCATGCGCATCCACGGCGGCATGGGTTACACGACCGAGCTGCCGGTCGAGCGCTACTACCGCGACGCGCCACTCATGATCATCGGTGAAGGGACCAACGAGATCCAGCGGCTCGTGATCGCGCGCGGGCTGCTCGAGCGGTACCAGGCCTAAGCATGGACGATCGCACCGGCGCCGACACGGTGCGGCGGTTCAACGAGGAGCTGCCGTGGGGTCCGTTTCCGTCAATGATCGGGCTCGAGATGCTCGAGATCGAACGCGATGTCGTGCGCGGCCGGCTCGGCGTCACGGACCGCCTGCTGGCCGGGACCGGGTTCCTGTGGGCACCGGTGGTCGTCGGGCTCGCCGACGCGCTGTGCGCGGCGGGTACCGGCGCCAACCTGCCCGAGGGTGCGAGCTTCACCACGGTCGAGCTCAAGACAAACTTCCTCGGCTCGGCGCGGGGCGGCGAGGCGGTCGAGGGGGAGGCTCGGCCCGCGCACCTCGGCCGCACAACCCAGGTGTGGGACGTGACGGTGACCAACACGACGTCGGGCCGGCTGATCGCGCTCCAGCGCTGCACCCAGATGATTCTCTACCCCAGGGCCTGACAGTCGAACACCTGTTCGATAGACGTGTGGCAACTTCCTATCGAGCGCTTCCCCGTCCTGGTCGGTCCTCCCGGAGGGGGAAGCGTGTTCGCGCAGACGACCCGGGTCGACTCCGCCTGGGACGCTCACCCCCACACCACAAGCTCAAGACGCACTACGGCTGGAAGGTCGTCGGCACCACCACGACTGGGACCTCGCCCCACCCGACGACCCCGATCCCCCCTAGACCGCGACCCCCTTCGCCCGCACCGGCTCGCCCAAGGTCAGCTCCGACTCGGCGATGAGCGGGCCGAACATCTTGGCCGCGGCGCCCATGGCCTCGCTGCCGCCGTGGGCGCCGAGCGCGGCGGTGTCGGCGTACAGCTCGTAGAACCAGAACACATCGGGATCGTCCTTCGAGCGGTTCATCGCGTAGATCTCGGTTCCCGGCTCCTTCTCGACCGCCTGGAAGATCGAGTCGAAGGCGGCGACGAGCTCGTCGCCCTTCCCTTCCTTCGCCCGGAGCTTGGCGAGCATCGAGACCTTGGCCATCGCGGTTCCTTCCGTTCGGCCCGTCGGTAGGGCCCGTCGGTAGGCTCGGATCCATGACCGAGCACGAGCGCGCGTTCGGACGCTACTTCGAGGACTTCGAGCCCGGCGACCTGTACCGGCACTGGCCGGGCAAGACCATCACCGAGTACGACGACCACCTGTTCTGCATGATCACCATGAACCACCATCCGCTCCACACCGACGCGTGGTTCGCCGAGACCCAGACCCAGTTCGGCAAGAACGTGGTGGTCGGCAACCTCGTGTACTCGGTCGTCCTGGGCATGAGCGTGCCCGACGTGAGCGGCGTGGCCATCGCCAACCTCGAGGTCGAGAGGCTCGAGCACAAGATGCCGACGTTCCACGGCGACACCATCTATGCCGAGACGAAGGTCCTCGACAAGAAGGAGTCGTCGAGCAAGCCCGACCGCGGAGTCGTGGGCGTCGAGACGCGCGGCTTCAACCAGCGCGGCGAGGAGGTGTGCTACTTCCGCCGCAAGGTGATGGTCCCCAAGCGCGAGGCGGCCAAGCCCCGGCAGCGGCCGTACACGTCCCCGGAGTAGCGCGCCCGGTGGCCGGTGCGGGCGAGTGCAGGTTCTGCGCCATCGTCGCCGGTGAGCTCGACGCCTGCGTCGTGCACGACACCGAGGACGTGGTCGCCTTCCTCGATCACCGGCCCGTGTTCCACGGTCACACGCTCGTCGTGCCTCGCGACCACGTCGACACGCTGCTCGACCTCCCGGCGGGGCTGGTGGAGCCGTTCTTCACCGAGGTCCAACGGGTCGCCGCCGCCGTCACCGCGGCGATGGACGCCGAAGGCACGTTCGTCGCCATGAACAACGTGGTGAGCCAGAGCGTCCCCCACTTCCACGCCCACGTGGTGCCCCGGCGGCGCAAGGACGGGCTGCGCGGCTTCTTCTGGCCCCGCCACAAGTACGGGGGCGACGACGAGATGGCCGAGGTGGCGGAGCGGATCCGGCGCGCCCTGGTTTGACAGGTCATGTAATATTGTAATTATGAAAGAGGCATCGAGCAAGACCCGGGGATGGTTCGCCGGCCGCCTCCCCGACGGCTGGTTCACCGGTGCCCCCGAGGTGTCGTACGACCGTGAGGAGATCCTCGTCGTGGGGGCGCTGGCCGAGCCCGAGCTGGGCGACGACACCGACGACGCCGCCCGCGCCGCGGCACGGCGGGCGCGCGTCGAGGGATTCCGTGAGGACACTCGGGCGCAGCGAATCCGCATCGCCGCCGACGCCGAGCACAAGTTCGGCCGCAAGGTGGCCTGGGGCGCCGAGTGCGGCGGCGAGCGGGTGGTGTTCACCAGCCTGAGCGTTCCGGTGATGACCCGGCTGCGGATGGCGGAGCGTGGTGTCCTCGACACCCTGGTGGAGGCCAACGTCGCCCGCAGCCGCAGCGAGGCGTTGGCCTGGTGCGTCCGCCTCGTGCGCGACCACGAGGCCGACTGGATCCAGCAGCTGCGAGACGCGCTCGCCCACGTCGACGAGGCGCGCGCCGACGGGCCCGACCCGTCCGGCGGGTGACCAGCGCGCCTGCTCGCTAGGAAGGCCTGCTGCCGAGCGAGTGCGACCAGGAGTTAGAGCCGCGGCGCGGTCTGGAGGGTCAGGGCCAGGCCGAGGACCTGCTCGGCCCGGGCCTCCTGGGGCCCGAGACGCGTGATCCCCATGACCCCGGCGTCGACCCCGCCGGTGCCGATCGAGCTCGTGTGGACGCCGACGGTGACGATCACGCCCACCGCCCGGCCATCGTCGGAGACGATGCCGCTGCCCGAGTCGCCCGGCACCACGACGCCCTGCGCGAACACGTGGTCCGGATCGGGCATCCCGGCGGCCACCGCGCTGCGGGCGGGGACGACGGTCCCGACGCCGACGCCGTTGCCATAGTGCTGGAGCACCACCGGCGACGACGGCGTGTCGGCGTTCGTGCCCGTCGGCCCGCCGAAGTGGCACATCTGCGGGCTCGCGGGGACGCCGGGGTCGAGACGGATGAGCGCGAAGTCCTTGGGGTCCTGGAGGATGGCGTAGGCGAACTCGCCGATCCGCTGGTTCTGGCCGTCGCGAGCCACGGGGCCGGCGCCGGGTGCCCACGCCTGCTCGCCGGCGTCGCCGCCGATGGCGCTGTCACCGAGGATGCAGTGGCCGGCGGTCCCGATGTAGGCGCGGCCGTCCGAGCCCTGGAAGAGGAAGTTGAACGTGCATTGTCCCTTGTCGCTGCGGACGATCGCCCCTGGGCGGACGCCGGGGCAGGTGCCCGTGCCCACGGGGGCCGCCGTCGGCACCGGGATCAGCCGGCACGGCTCACCGCCCAGCGTCCAGTTGGCGGTTTCGGTGGCGGTGCTGACGACTCCGCCGACGCAGGCCGGGAGCACGGCGAGCGCAGCCGCGCCGGCGACGAGCGTGACCCACCGGCGGAACCTCATCGGAGCGGCGCCGTCTCTGTGGGCGTACGAGGCATAAATACCGCTTGTACCTTCCCCGCAGCGACGCCCGCCAAACCCCTCAGCGCGCGAAATCGGCAACCGGCCGGCCACCGAGGGCGGTCTTAGGGTCGGGCGGCTGGAGCGGGCGCGGCCGGGCCCAGGAAGGTGAGGATGCGTTCGTTCACCTCGTCGGGCCGCTCCAGATGGAGGAAGTGGCCGGCGCCGGGTACCAGCTCGACCTCGAGGCCGGCGGGGAAGAACGGGCGGAGCTCGCCGTCGACGACGCCCTCGACGCCGAGGCAGCCGTCGTCGGTGCCGTGGAGGTACAGCGTCGGGACCGGGATCTCGCCTCCGCCCTGGGCCTGGACCTCGGCCAGCGCGGGGTCGGGCGGGGTGGTGCCGAAGGTGGCCCGGTAGTAGCCGATGGCGGCGTCGAGGCAGCCCGGAGCCGAGAACGTGTCCTTGAGCGCGCGCATGAAGCCAGGATCGGGCGTGTACCCGGGGGACCAGTCGCGCCACAGCGTGTCGATGACTGCGTAGTCGTCGAGCGGCACGGCGATGTCGGCCAGGGGGAGTTGGAAGAAGAAGACGTACCAGGAGCGCTTCAGCTGTGCCGGCTTCACCAGGTGCGCGCCGAATCCACTGAAGTGGGGTACGGCGAGAGCCACGAGCTTGCGGAACCGCTCCGGCGCGTGGGCGCAGGCCACGTATGCGGCGGTCGCCCCCCAGTCGTGCCCGATCACGACCGCGTCGCGGTCGGCCGCGAACGCGTCGGCCAGCGCGATCGCGTCAAGGCCCAGCGACGCGATCTGGTAGTTGCCGTCGGGCGCGAGGGCCGTCGGGGCGTATCCGCGCGTCCAAGGCGCCACCGCGTGGTAGCCCGCCGCCGCGAGCGCGGCGAGCATGGGCTCGAAGGAGGGCGCGTGGTCGGGGAAACCGTGCAGGCACAGCGCCAAGGGCCCGTCGGCGGGTCCGTCCTCGAGGTACGCGAAGTCGACGCCGTTGGCGGTGACCCGCTGCGGCTCGGTCACGCCAGCACCCGCCGCTTGAAGCCGACGATGCCGAGGCGGCCGAGCACGGCGGTGAACCCGACCAGCGCGCCGTAGATCCCCCAGGCGTTCATGTGGGGGATGTCGGTGAGGGCCATCCGGAAGCCCTCGCTGAGGTAGATGAGCGGGTTCACGAGCACCGCCCACTTGAGCCACTCGATGGCGTCGAGACGCTCCCACGGGTAGTAGGCGGCGCCCAGCATCGTCATCGGGATGACGATGATGCCGAACACCAGCGGCACCTGGCCCGGCTCGGCCCGGGTGCCGATGGCGAGGCCGAGCGCGCCCGCCAGCAGGCACGACAGCGGCCCGACGGTGAGCAGCACGGGCCAGTTGAGGTCGACGTTCACCGGTGTGCTCGGGATCCACAGCGCGAACGGCACGACGATGAGCGCCGCCAGGCCCGACTGGACGGCCCCCGACACGATCTTGCCGACACCGACGGCCCACACCGGCAGCGGCGCCATCACCCGGTCCTCGATCTCGCGCGTGTAGCCGAACTCGCTCACCAGCGGGAGCGCGACGGCCTGAATGCCCTGGAAGACCACGGCCACGCCGATCAGCCCGGGCATGAGCGACGTGGAGAACGACGTGGCGCCGGCACCCGAGCCCCCCACTCCCTGGCCGATCTCCGGGAACACGTAGGCGAACACGAACACGATGAGGAGCGGCTGGGTGACCGTGCGCATGAGGAAGGCCACCGCGGTCTTGCGGAGCACCTGCACGTCGCGCAGCAGGAGGGCGCCGAACGCGACGATCGCGGCGGTCCGCTTCGGCGTGAGCCGGTCGAGCGTGGCGTCGAGGCGGGTGGTGACGGTGGTCATTCGCGCAGGTCCTTCCCCGTCAGGGTGATGAACACGGTCTCGAGCGTGGGTTCGGTGATACCGACGTCGGTGATCCCGAACCCGGCGTCGTCGACGTCGGCGATGAGCCGAGAGAGGCCGCCGTGGTCGCCGCGCAGGTAGACGTGCACGACGTCGTCGGTCACCTGTGCGTTGGCCACGCCGTCGAGGGCCTCGAGGTGGGCCGCCAGCTGCGCCGCCCGGCCGTCCTCGAGCTGGATGCGCACCTCGGTGTCGGCGCCGACCGACCGCTTGAGGGCCGCGGCCGTGTCGAGGGCGAGGATGCGGCCGTGGTCCATGATCGCCACCCGGTCGCAGAGCTGGTCGGCCTCCTCCATGTAGTGCGTGGTCAGCAGGATGGTCTGGCCCGCGCGATGCAGCTCGCCGATCACCTCCCACAGCGCGATGCGGCTCTGGGGGTCGAACCCGGCGGTGGGCTCGTCGAGGAACAGCAGCTGGGGCCGGTGGAGGATGGCCCGAGCCACCATGAGCCGTTGTGCCATCCCGCCCGACAGCTCGAGGATCTCGGCCTTCGCCCGGTCGGCCAGGCGGAAGCGCTCGAGCATGTCGTCGGCGGCGTCGCGCGCTGCCCGTGCGCCCATCCCGAAGTAGCGGCCGTGGTAGTAGAGGTTCTCCCAGACGTTGAGGCTGCGGTCGAGCGTGCTGACCTGGGGCACGACGCCGATCATCTGCTTGGCGGCCACCGGGTCGGCCACCACGTCGACGCCACCCACCCACGCCCGACCGCTCGTCGGGACCACCCGGGTCGTGAGCATCCCCACGGTGGTGGTCTTGCCGGCCCCGTTGGGTCCGAGGAGCCCGAAGATCTCGCCGTTGCGCACCCCGAGGTCGAGGTGGTCGACGGCCGTGATCGCGGCGCCGGCCTTCGACGCGAACACCTTCGTGAGCGCCGAGGTGCGGATCACGTCGTCGGGCGTGTGCGCCGTGCCACTGGCCGTGGTCTCGGCCTTGGTTTCCATGGTCCTCCGGCCCCCGTGGACCGCCCAGGATCGCACACGCCCGGGCGCGCGACCGCTTCCACCAGGCAGGACGCGGTTTATCCCGGGGCCGGATGTCGGTATCCTCCAGGTGTGGTGCCCGGGGGGACACGCGTTCGCTTCCATGGCACTCGGGGCTCGACCCCCTGTGCCGGCGCCCGCTACGAGCGATACGGCGGCAACACCTCGTGCGTCTCGTTCGAGGCCGACGGCCATCCGCCCGTGATCTTCGACATGGGCACGGGCCTGCGCCCGTACGGCGAGGAGCTCGTCGGCTTCGCCACCAGCGGTCCCGAAGGACGCAGCCACCCGCCCTTCGGCCCGTTCCACGGCGCGGTCCTCCTCACTCACCTCCACTGGGACCACATCCAGGGGCTGCCGTTCTTCGGCCCGCTCGGCGACCCCGACGCCACGCTCGACGTGTACGGCCCCCGCCAGGAGGAAGGTCCGCTCGCGGACGTCTTCACCGGCGTGATGCGCCCGCCGTACTTCCCGATCCGCCCCGACCAGATCGGGGGGGCGGTCCGATTCCACGACAGCGCCCACGACGACTTTGCCGTCAACGGAGCCAAAGTGCGCTCCCGCTGGGTGCGCCACACGAGCCCCACGCTCGGCTTCCGCGCCGAGGTCGAGGGCGTCACCGTCGCCTACCTCTCCGACCACGGCCCGGGGTGCGTCGGCGATCCCGACGACTTCGTGCCCACCGACGTGCTCGACCTGTGCGACTCCGCCGATCTCGTCATCCACGACTCGCAGCACACCTCCAAGGAGTACGAGGCGAAGCGTCACTACGGGCACTGCACCGTGGACTACGCCGTGCACGTCGCCCGGGAGGCCGGGGCTCGCCGGCTGGCGCTGTTCCACCACTGCCCGACGCATTCCGACGGTGACGTCGACCTCATGCTCCTGCACGCCCGCGAGCTGTGTGCTCGCGCCTCGGGCAGCCTCGACGTCTTCGCTGCTGCCGAGGGCCTGACCGTCGACCTGCACCAGCCGCTCGCCCGTTGAGCGAATCCGAGAGCGCCGAAGCGCTCATGACGCCCGACGAGGCGTCCTTTCGCACGGTCCTCGGGCACTTCGCCACCGGCGTCACGATCATCACCGCCATGGACGGCAACGAGCCCGTCGGGATCTCCGCGAACTCGTTCACCTCGGTCTCGCTCGACCCTCCGCTGGTGCTGTTCTGCGCGGCGAAGGACTCCACCACCTGGCCGCGCATCAAGGCGGCCGGGAAGTTCACGGTCAACGTCCTCAACGAGCACCAGGAGGACGTGTCCCGGGTGTTCGCCACGAAGGGCGCCGACCGGTTCAGCCGCATCGGCTGGCGGGAGAGCAGCGCCGGGTCGCCGGTCCTCCACAACAGCCTCGCCTACATCGACTGCGAGATCGACGACGAGCACGACGCGGGCGACCACGTCATCGTGGTCGGCCGCGTGCTCGAGCTCGGCGTGCTCTCCGAAGACGGTCCGCTCCTCTTCTTCCGCGGCGGCTACGGCCGGATCGCCTCCTGATCCGGCCGCGCTCGTCCGACGGCGGCGGACGCGTCACCGATCGTGCCGGAGACGGCGGTGGAGCGCGGCCCCGGCCGAGATACCGGTCGCGCCGTCGAGCGCGGCCACTCCTGCCACCACGAGGGCGAGGACCCAGGCCAGGCCCTCGGTGCCCGCCAGGACGAGGAGCGACGCGCCCGCGAGCAGAGCCGCCTCGAGCAGCACGGCGAAGCGCCGAGGCGCCGCCGGCTCGACTCGGGTGCCGGCATCGAGTCGGGGCGCCAGCAGGGTGTGGAACACGATCTGGAGCGGAGCGGACCGGGACCCCACCAGCGCGCTGACGAGCAGCGCCGCCAGGCAAACCGGGATCAGCAGCGCGGCGCCAAACACGAAGCCAGACAGGAGCACGACCGCGACGACCGCCTGCTCGAAGCGCGCCGGACGTGGATCGGTCGTGCGGGGCGGCGGGCTCCCCGTGGCGGGCACGGCGGCGACAGTACCGTCGGCACCGTGGCGCGGCCCCGGCACAGGACCGGCCCGCTGGCGGGCCGGGTGGTGGTCGTGAGCGCCGACGCGCTCGACGCGGCCCACGCACTCGCGCGCGAGGGCGCCGCGGTCGTGATCCTGGGCGG
>JBOGFI010000038.1:0-15276 GCA_050743365.1 Acidimicrobiia bacterium
GTGCCGGGGGCGAGCCGGCGGGCGTCGATCAGCACGGGCGCGGCACGATCTCTCGCGTCAGCGGCCGCCGGGATGGAGGAACGGCTGGAGCCACCCGACGAGGAACACGGCCGACATCGCCGCGGCGGCAAGGGGCGCGGCGGCGCCCCGGCGCGAGGCATCGGTGCCAGCCGGCGGCGAAGAGCGCCGCCACCGGCGGGAGAGCCGGCAACAGGACGCGGCCCTTCGGGTGCACCAGGCCGCGGGTGTTCCCGAGCCACAGCCCGACGACCAGCCCGCTTCCCGGTGGGATCGCCACCACGTAGACGAGCCCGTGCAGGATCCCACCCACGAGGAGGATCGCCAGTACGACGCGGTCCCAACGGCTCAGCGGCATGCGAGAAGGGACGGCGTCGGCGTCGGCGTCCCGCGGTCGAGAGTAGACGGAACCGCCGCAGCTCATGCCGCATCCTGTCAAACGCACGGTGCACCGGGGTGGGACGCTGGTTAGCCTGACCCTCCGATGAAGGGACTCATCCTGGCGGGTGGCGTGGGCACGCGCCTGCGGCCGATCACCCATACGAGCGCCAAGCAGCTCGTGCCGGTGGCCAACAAGCCGATCCTGTTCTACGGGATCGAGGACATGGCCAGCGCCGGGATCAACGACATCGGGATCATCGTCGGTGACACTGCGGCGGAGATCCGGACGGCGGTGGGCGACGGGTCGCGCTTCGGCGTCAGCGTGACCTACCTGGCCCAGGAAGTGCCGCTCGGCCTCGGCCACTGCGTGCTGATCGCCCGCGACTTCCTGGGCGACGACGACTTCGTGATGTACCTGGGCGACAACATGCTCCAGCAGGGCCTCCATCAGTTCGTCGAGGGCTTCGAGAAGGACCGCGCCCAGGCCATCGCGGAGCACCTGGCGCCGCCGGCGGCGCAGATCCTCCTCGCCCACGTCGACGATCCCCGGCAGTTCGGAGTGGCCGAGGTCGACGACGCCGGTAACGTCGCCCGGCTGGTCGAGAAGCCCACCGATCCGCCCTCGGACCTCGCCCTGGTGGGTGTGTACCTGTTCAGCCCACGCGTGCACGAGGCGGTGCGGGCGATCACGCCGTCGGCCCGGGGCGAGCTCGAGATCACCGACGCCATCCAGTGGCTGATCGACCGGCGGGAGCGGGTCCGCCACGACGTGCTCGGGGGGTGGTGGATCGACACCGGCAAGAAGGACGACCTGCTCGAGAGCAACCGCCGAATCCTCGAGACGCTCGAGCCCCGGATCCAAGGCTCGGTTGACGCCGCATCAACGATCGAGGGGCGAGTCGTGGTGGAGGCGGGCGCCGAGATCGTCAACTCGCGAGTGCGAGGTCCGGCCATCATCGGCGAGCGCACCCGGGTCGTGAACAGTTTCGTCGGACCCTTCACGTCGATCTCGTACGACTGCGAGATCACCGACTCAGAGCTCGACCACTCGGTGGTGCTGGAGGAGAGCCGCATCGTGGGCATCGCCGGCATCGCCGACTCACTCGTGGGCAAGCAGGTCGAGATCATCCGCTCGGGGACCCGCCCCCGCGCGCTGCGGCTGATGCTCGGGGACCACTCTCGCGTCGACTTGGAGTAAACAGATCTCCATGGCCACCGTCGTCGAGTCGGACGTCATCGCGGGCGTCTACGTGGTCGACCCGGTCGTCCATCGCGACGACCGCGGCGTCTTCATCGAGACCTACCGTCGCGCCTGGTTCCGGCAGGGACGGGAGATGGTCCAGGGGAACCGAGGCGACCGCCAGCAGGGGTCGCTGGTAGGCCTGCACTACCACCTGCACCAGGCGGACTACTGGTACGTGCCCGCGGGCCGGGCGCGCGTCGTGCTCCACGACCTCCGAGCGGGTTCCCCGACCGACGGCGCGACCCTGGCTCTGGACCTCGGCGAACGCGAGGACGGCAGCCACGACCATCGGGGGGTCTTCATCCCGCCCGGCGTCGCGCACGGCTTCGCCGCCATCACCGACATGACGATCACGTACCTCGTCGACGGCTACTACAACCCCGCCGACGAGCTCGGGGTGGCATGGGACGACCCCGAGATCGCCGCCGACTGGGGCGTGAGCGACCCGATCCTGTCGAAGCGCGACCAGGACAACCCGTGGCGGGCCGACCTCGAGCCCCGGTGGCGTCCCCACTTCGCCCTGCGCAGCTGATCGTGAAGCTGCTCGTCACCGGGGGCGCCGGGTTCATCGGCTCGAACTTCACCCGCTTCTGGGTGGAGCGTCATCGCGACGACGAGGTGGTCGTGCTCGACCTCCTCACCTACGCCGGCAACCGCGCCAGCCTCGCCGATCTCGAGCCGAAGATCGCCTTCGAGCAGGGCGACATCGCCGATCTTGCGCTCTGTGAGCGGCTCCTTCGCGACTACGGGATCGACGTGATCGTGAACTTCGCTGCCGAGTCGCACAACAGTCTCGCGATCGTCGACCCGGGCCGCTTCTTCCGTACCAACGTGCTCGGCACGCAGGCTCTGCTCGAGGCCGCCCGCCGCGCCGGCGTCGTCCGCTTCCATCACATCTCGACCTGCGAGGTGTACGGCGACCTTCCCCTCGACACCGACGACGTGTTCGATGAGAGCTCCCCCTACCGGCCCCGGACGCCGTACAACGCGTCGAAGGCGGGCGCCGACCATGCCGTGCGCGCCTACCACGAGACGTTTGGCCTGCCGGTGACGATCACGAACTGCGCCAACAACTACGGCCCCTACCAGTTCCCGGAGAAGGTCATCCCGCTGTTCACGACGAACGCCATCGACGACGAGCCCCTGCCGCTGTACGCGTCGACCGAGCACCGCCGGGAGTGGGTCCACGCCCTCGACCACTGCTCGGCCATCGAGGCCGTGCTGGAGCGGGGCGCGGTGGGCGAGACGTACCACGTCGGCACCGGGGTGGAGCGCAGCATCGAGGAGATCGCCGACGCCGTCCTCGCCGCTCTGGGCAAGCCCGCCCGCCTGAAGAAGATCGTGCCCGATCGGCCCGGCCACGACCGCCGCTACGTGCTCGACTGGTCGAAGATCCGCCGGACGCTCGGTTGGGAGCCGGTGATCGGCTTCGACGACGGTCTGGCTGCCACCGTCGCCTGGTATGCCGAGCACCGCACCTGGTGGGAGCCCCTCCGCGGGCGCGCACCGATCTCCGAGGACTCCGCCTGGGCCGCGAAGAAGTGAGGATCCTCGTCACCGGGGCCGGGGGGCAGATCGGCCGCGAGGTGGTCGGCGCCTTCGCCGGCCACGAGGTGACGGCGGCCGACCACGCCCGCCTCGACGTCGGCGACCGCGACGCCGTGCTCCAGGCCGTGACCGCCACGCGGCCCGACGCCATCGTGCACGCCGCCGCGTGGACGGCCGTCGACGCCTGCGAGGGCGACCCTGACCGCGCTCTCGCCGTGAACGCCCTCGGGACTCGCAACGTGGTCGACGCCGCCCGCCGGACCGGCGGCACGGTCTGCTACCTGTCGACCGACTACGTCTTCGACGGTACGAAGCCCGATCCGTACGTGGAATGGGACCCGCCCAACCCGCAGTCGTCGTACGGCCGGTCCAAGCTGGCCGGGGAGTGGGAGCTCGACCCCGGCGCCACGGTCGTGCGCACCTCCTGGGTGTGCGGGCGCCACGGGCACAACGTGGTGAAGACGATCCTGCGCCTTGCGAACGAGCACGACGAGCTCACGTTCGTCGACGACCAGCGCGGCCATCCGAGCTTCGCGGCCGATGTCGCCGGGGCGGTGCGCCAGCTGGTGGTCGACCGCCGCAGCGGGACCTACCACGTGACGAACCAGGGGGCGGTCTCCTGGTACGAGTTCGCGCGCGAGGTCATGGAGTCGGCCGGCCACGAACCCGGCCGCGTGCGGCCCATCGCTACCGCAGCCCTCGTACCGCCCCGCCCGGCGCCGCGCCCCATGAACTCGGTCCTCGACAATGCCGCCCTCCGGCTCGGCGGCCTGCCGCTGCTTCCTCACCACCGTGAGTCCCTCGACCGCCTCGTCTCGGAGCTGCGGGCGTGACGCCCAGGGTCCGCGTCGTGGTCCTGAACTACAACGGCGGTGAGCTCACCCTCGACTGCCTGCGCCGGCTGCGGCGCACGGAATGGCCCGCCGGGTCGCTCGAGATCGTGCTGGTCGACAACGCCTCCGACGACGACGTGGTCGCGCGCGTCCGACAGGACCTGCCCGACGTACGGGTCGTCGAGAGCGCGTTCAACCGCGGGTTCGCCGGCGGCTGCAACCTGGCGCTGCGTGACCTCGCCGGTGTCGACCACGTGGCGCTCGTGAACAACGACGTGAGCGTCGAGCCCGACTGGTTGCGGCCGCTCGTCGACTGCCTCGAAGCCGATCCCAGCCTGGGCGCGGCGTGCCCGAAGATCCGGCTGTCCCAGCCGTACCTCGACGTCGAGATCGGTGTCTCGCGCACGTTCCGACGGGGGCGCGGTGATCGCCGTCAGCTCGGAGTGCGGCTCAGCGGCGTGCGCGTCGACGGCAAGGACTGCTGGCGCCTGGCCCAGCCCTGGCGGGGGTTCTGGGGCCCGGAGCACGGCGAAGCCGACGAGGCCGAGTACCAGTGGACCGGCGCCCGGGCCGTGCTCCGCGTCCCGGTGCCCGGCGACCGCGAAGCGCCACCGACGTGCGAGCTTCGCCTCGCGGCCGACTTCGCGATGGGCGTGGATGTCGTGTCGGGCCGTGAGGAAGAGCGGTACACGGTGGGCACCCGACCCGGGTGGCACTCGGTCAGCCTCGACGGCGAGGTCTTCGAGGTGATCAACAATGTCGGCTCGATCGTGGTCGACGACGGCTACGGCGCCGACCGCGGCTACCTCGAACGCGACGTGGGCCAGTACGAGACGGAGGCGGACGTGTTCGCGTGGTGCGGAGCCGCGGGGCTCCTGCGCGCCCGCTACCTGGCCGATGTCGGCCTCTTCGACGAGCGACTGTTCCTGTACTACGAGGACTTCGAGCTCTCGTGGCGGGGACGCACACGGGGATGGCGCTACCGCTATGTCCCGGCGTCGGTCGTGCGCCACGTCCACTCCGCAACGAGCGTCGAGGGGTCGGCGCGCTCCCACTACTACAACGAGCGCAATCGATTGCTCGTGGTGACTCGTTACGCGCCGCTGTCCCGGGTCCTGCGGGCGGTCGTCCGCTACCTGCTCATCACCGCTTCCTACGCGCGCCGCGACCTTCTCGGCCCGTTCCTGCGGGGGGCACCGCCTCGAGGGGGCTCCGTGCGCCGGCGGCTGCGGGCGTTCGCGGGCTACCTGAGGCTCGCGCCCTGGATGCTTCTCGAACGTCGCGCCCGCGTGAGATCACGGTCGCTTCCGTCCTCCCCGATCATCTCGAGGTAGTAGAGGTCTCCCCCGAGCACGAGGCAGTGGCTGCGAGGGCGAGCGCCCATGACCGCTCGTAACGAGTGCGGATAAGGGAAGAAGTGGAGGTGGAGATTGAAGGTGAAGCGGTAGGGGCGCTCCATGGGCACGACGACGACGAGACGCTCACGCGCCACCCGTCGGAGCTCGCCGATGGCGGCCTGGAGGTCCCGAACATGCTCCAACGTGTGCGTGCACACAACGGTGTCGAACTCACGATCCTGGAACGGCAGGTCCTCGACGTTCGCTTCCCGGAACGAGATCTCCGGAGTCGTGCTCACGAGATCGTCGTCCACGACGATGTCGCACGCAGTGACCGTGTGTCGGCGACCGAGTGCCTTGGCGAGTGCGCCGGCGCCGCATCCGACCTCGAGCACCGTATCGCCCACGGCGTCGGCGAGGATTCGCGTCTGACAGGCGTCGTTGAGATCCGTCTCCTCGGCAAGCGCGCAGCTCCTGATCTGCTCGTAGACGGCTCGAAACTCGTCGTTCGTCATCGCGTAGGCGTCGATCTTGAAGTTCATCACCACCTCGGCGTGCTCACGGAAGACCAGCCGCATGGGCAGTGCCATGAGCCATCTCGCGTCGCGCACGAAGGGTGGCAGGGTCTGGTTCAGGAGCCTCAGAAGTCGTATCTGGAGCCAACGGGTGACCTTCATGGAGCTCCTTACCGCGTGTGGTCAGGAGACACGAGAGCGCCCCGGCCGGCGATGCGCTCGTACAGCTCGAGGTGTCGGGTCGTCACCGCGTCGATCGCGAAGTTGTCGACGACGAGCTTCCGCTGCCCGGCGCCGACCCGGCGTGCGAGCTCGGGGTCGTCGAGGAGGCGTACCACCGCGTCCGCGAGCGCGCCGGGATCCTCGGGGGGGACGATCACGATGTTCTCCCATGACCGCAGCTCGACCCCGGGAAAGTTGTCGGGTCGCACGACCGAGACGACCGGCACCTGCGCGGCCATGACCTCGAGACTGGCGTTCCCGAGCCCATAGCCCTGGAAGTCGTGGCCCTCGACGTCGGCGGCGGCGACATACGACGGGACCTCCTCCCGGGCGACGCCGCCGGTCACGACGAGGCTGTCGCGCACCCCGAGCTCGTCGGCGAGGTGGAGGAACCGGTCGTCGTAGACATTCCCCACGACCAGCACGACCGCGTCCGGGCGCTTCTCCAGGAGGTACGGCATCGCCCGCACGAGCGCGAGCCGGTCGCGCAGCGGGATCACGTGCCCGATCGAGAGAACCACCGGGCGCCCGCCGAGGCCCAGCTGCCCGCGGACGAGCGAACCATCCACATTGTCGAAGCGCTCGGGGTCGACGCCGATCGGAACGGGGACGATGCGGTCCTCCGAGAGCCGGTAGCGGCGCCGCACGTAGGAGTCGAGGAACCAGTCGATCGTCACCACGTGGGGCCGCCCGATGGCGAGGAACGTTCGCGGTAACAGCATGTCCGCCACCCATAGCACCGCCGCGAACGCGGGTGCGGTGTGGACGAGCGCAGTGTGCACGGTGAGCACGGTCGGCACCCGTCGCCGCCGGGCCCAGACCGCGCTCATCCAGGTGAGATCGAAGAACTGGCCGTGTTGGTGGACGACGTCGGGAGCGAACTCGTCGAGGAGGCGCGAGAAGCGGCGGTAGTTGCGGGGCGACACCGTGAAGCTGACGTCGTAGTTCATGGCCAGCTTCGTCTTGGGGAGCGACCAGCTCGGCAAGCGCACGACTCGGTAGCCGTGGCGGGTCTCGTCGGCGGCGGCGTCGTCGTAGGCGGCGGTCACGACCAGGACCGAGTGGCCGCGCGCCGCCATGGTCCGGGCGAGACCGTCGGTCAGGTGCGCGCTCCCACTGGCGCGGGGGAGGAAGAAGTTGTTGACCAGCGCGATCCGCATGGTCGAGCGGCTACCCGTTGCCCCTTCGAGCGAGCTCCAGCACTCGGGCGGTTACGCCGTGCGGTTCCAGCAGTGTCGCGAGCTCGGCCTCGGCGTCAGCCTCTCCTCGGACCAGCGCGAGGAAGTAATCGAGCTGAGCGGCCAGCGGCTCCCGGGCGTTCGTGATCGCGGGAATGTCGATGACCGTCTGCTGGCGTAAACCGCTGGTGGCGCCGTCGAGGAAGTCGGCGTCGACGTGCCGGTAGACGGTCACGTCCTGGCGCACGAGGTCGACCTCGACCAGGCGCTCCAGCTCCGCGATGGTGAGCATCCGCTGCTTGCGTTGCGACACCCGGCTGGCAGACAGCGACGCGAGGAAGCCGTCGTCGAAGCAGAGGCTGACCTCGGCAACGTCCTCGGTGTCGGGCTCGGACTTCGGGTGGGAGTAGCCGAACTGGGCCTTGACCTCGCGCAGCCTCCCCTGCGTCATGCGCAGCACGAGGTCGATGTCGTGGATGAGCAGGTCGAACGCCACGCCGGTCGTGATGCGCGGCACGTAGGGTGAGTGGCGGACCGTCGTGACGTGGATCGGCTCCTCGACGATGCCGAGGGCGGTCACGACCGCGGGGTTGAAGCGCTCGAGCAGGCCGCACATCAGCGGCACACCGCGGGTGCGTGCCTCCGTGATGAGCGTCTCGGTCTCGGCCAGGTCCTCCGTCAGGGGCTTCTCCACCAGCACCGGCTTCCCGGCATCGAGCGCGGCGTCGGCCCAGGCGCGGTGGGTCGCGGTGGGCGTGGCGACCACGACGGCATCGAACGGACCGAAGTCATCGAGCTTGGGGACCCAGCGGGTGTCGAAGCGCTCCGCCAGCGGCGTCGCCACCTTCGCGTCGGGGTCGACGATGCAGGCGAGGTCGGCGTCGCGCGACTGCCTGATCACCCGGGCGTGGAGCGCCCCCATGAGGCCCGCACCGATCAGGGCGACTCGAACCGGCTGGCCGGGTACGAGGGGCACCGCGTCAGCCTACTCAGGCCGCCTCCTTAGGCCTGGAAATGCCTACGCCCGGAGAAGCGTCCGGACGCCGTCGACGATCCGGTCGAGGTCGTCGTCGGAGAGCCACGGGTGCACCGGGAGCGAGAGCACCTCCCCGGCGGCGGCCTCCGCCTCCGGCGCCGCCTCGACGACGACGCGAGGATCGCGGCGGTAGCAGTCGGCGTCGAACACGACCGCCGGGTAGTAGACGCCGGTGCCGATGCCCCGAGCGACGAGGCCCTCGACGAGGTCGTCACGGGTGAGCGGCGCCTCGCCGGTCACTCGCACCGTGTACTGGTGGAAGACGTGGGTACGGCCGGGCGCGGTGACCGGCGTCACGAGGCCCGTGATTCCACCCAGCCGCTCCGACAGCCGCTCGGCGTTGCGCCGGCGGCGCGCGGTCAGCTCCGAGAGCCTCGCGAGCTGCGGCACGCCGACGGCCGCTTGGAGGTCGGTCAGACGGTAGTTGTGACCGGGGATCTGGTACGCGTAGCGGTCCCGCATGCCCTGGTTGCGGAGGAGCCGGACCCGGTCGGCGACCTCGCCGTCGTCGGTCGTCACGACACCACCCTCCCCCGTGGCGACGTTCTTGGTCGCGTAGAGGGAGAAGCAGCCGACACCGAACGAACCGACCGCACGGCCGTCGATCGTGGCCCCGTGGGCCTGGGCGGCGTCCTCCACCACCACGGCGCCGTGGGCCGCGGCCATGGGCGCGATCCGGTCCATCGCCGCGGGCTGCCCGTAGAGATGCACGGGCATGACGACGCGGGTGCGGTCGGAGAGGTTGGCTTCGAGCTGCCCGGCATCCATCGTGAAGTCGTGCTGGTCGATGTCAACGAACCGCGCCGTGGCGCCACACTCGAGGATCGCGTTCAGCGTGGCGACGAACGTGAGCGGGCTCGTCACGACCTCGTCACCGGGACCGACCTGGAGCGCCTGGAGCGCAGCGACGAGCGCGGTCGTGCCCGAGCTGACCGCCACCGCATGCTCGACGCCGCACAGCTCGGCGAACGCCGCCTCGAGGCGCTCGACCATCGGCCCCTGAGCGAGCTGGCCCGACCGCAGGGTCCCGAGGACGTTCCGCTCCTCCTCCTCGCCGAGGCGGACGACACTGATCGCGATCGGTTCCGTCACCGCGCGCCCGTGATCTGCGTGACGTCGATCGCATGGGCACCGAGCCGCCGGGCGAACTCGAGCTCGTAGGGCAGGTCACCCACGTACACGACCGGCTCACCCGGGCTCCGCACCGCCTTCGTCGCCTCGACGCACCGCCGGAAGCCGCGAGCGAACACGCCGTAGTCGCGCTTGGGACCGGCCAGCGTCTCGCGGCCCACGACCACGGCGATGCGGGCCCGGAGCGCGTCGAACCGGCCGAGGAAGCGCCAGACCGACGCCTCGGCGTTGCCCGTCAGCACGGCCACCGCCTCCGCCTGCTCGAGCGCCTCGAACACGGGGCCCGCGGGTCCGGCGGTGGCGGCCGCCTCGAGCTCGGCCTGCGTGACCTCGGCCCAGCCGTCGTCACCGCCCCGATCCCACAGCTCGTCGATGTGTCCGACGTCCAGGCGGGCGCGCAGGTCGCTCCACGAGACCCCGAGCGTCGTCAGCGTCCCGTCGAAGTCAACGACCGGGCCGGGGCCAAGCATCGAGCTCGTCACTGGGCACCAGGGCGTAGCCCATATCGACCATGCGGATCCAGAACAGGCCCGGCGGCAGCGGCGACGACCCCATTTGCTCGGGGCGCTCCCCGAGCGCGCAACGCATCAACAGGTCGGGCATGTTCAGGCCGGCGGCGGCGAAGAAGTTCGACGTGGTGAAGAAGCGCCCGGCGTTGATCTCGGTCACCTTGGGTGCCCCGCTCGCCGACTCCTTGATGTCGACGCAGTACACACCGCGCGGCACCGGGTCCAAAGCGCGGATGGCGGCCATCGCCAGGTCGTCGACACCGGGCTCCCGGACCGTACACGCCACCGCCGGCGTCGAGGTCTGCCCACTCGGCGTGAGATGCCCGTACAGGTACTCGACCCTCTCACGCGCCTGGCCGGCCACGAGCTTGCCGTCCTGCCAGACGCTCTGGTAGGCGAACTCCCGGCCCGGTAACAGCTCCGACGCCATGAAGTCGGACGCGGCCAGTCCACGCTCGTCGACCCACCACCTCACCCAGGCGTCGGCCTGCGCGCCCGACCGCACCGGAAGCGAGGCGCGGGCGCCGGCACCCACCCTTGCCCGCACCCAGACCCGCTCGTGCTCGCCGAGCAGCTTCTCCGTCACGGGCGACACGTCGGCCGGCGACGAGTAGGCCACCGCCTCGGGAACGGCGACGTCCGCCGCCGCCATGCGGTCCGCGAAGGCGACCTTGTCGGCCGCGGTCTCGATCGCCGACTGGCTCGGGAGGAACGTCGCCGCCGGGATCCGGTCGCGAATCGCGCCCAGGGCCCGGACGTCGGGGTCCGGCTGAGGGTGCACGACGTCGCAGCCGTGCCCCTCGACCGCGGCGACGACCGCGTCGGCATAGCCGGGTTCGCTGGCGCGCGGGAGCACGATGCGCTCGTCGGCGCTCGAGAGGTGAAGTCGCACGGGCGAGGCGTCGGCGCCGACAACCCGGTATCGGCGCTCGGCCCGTCGGAGCGCGTCGAGCACGTTGGCAGCCGCCGAGCCGCCCGCGCCCAGGAGCAGGACGGTGGTCATCGAGGAGTTGCGACCAGGTACAGCTCGGCGCAGTGTTCGGGGAAGCGCTGGGCGACGCGGTGGAGCGCGTGGATCAGGTCCCAGTCCCACCCGAGCATCTGACGGTTCGAGAGGACCTTCAGGAAGATTCCCTGCCAGTGCACGACGGCCAGGTCGGCGGCGGCGACGTCGCTCTTCAGCGTGTCGATCGTGTAGTTGCGAAAGTGGCCCTGGCTTCGATCACCGTCCGACAGCGTGACCGGATCGACGAGCATCCCCATCTCGACTCCGACGAGCCGGTGGAGCGACAGCCCGTTGGGCACGACGACGTGGAGGCGGCCCCCCGGCTCCAGCCACCGCCGGGCCTGCGTGAGCAGCGCGACGGGCTCGGCCGCGTGCTCGAGCGCGTTGAACGCCACGATGTCCGAGTACGCGTGCTCAGGCTCGAACTGCTCCCACAGCGAGTGGACGAAGGTCGCGCCCGGCACTCGCGGTCGCGCCGCCTCGATGTTGCGGATCGAGCCCTCGACCACGTGGTACTCGTCGGCGAGCGGAGCGAGCAGGGACGACAACTCCCCGGTCGCGCAGCCCAGCTCGAGCAGCCGTCGACCGCGGAGCCAGGGACCGGCCGTTGCGACCTGGAGCCGCTTCAGGTAGTAGTCGAACTCCTGCTCGGGGTTCGACGGGTCGTAGTGCGCCGCGATCTCGTCGAGCCGCGAGCTCCCGGCCGCGAGGGATGGATCGGTCATCGGAGCACGAGCACGGCGGGCCGGACGACCACGAACGCCCTAGTAGCTCATCTCGGTCCACCGGTGCGGGTGGTCCTCGAGCCAGTTCCACTCGCGTTCGAGCCCTTCGCGCAGGCCCACCTCCGGGGCCCAGCCCACCGCCCGCCGAGCGGCGCCGTTCGCCATCTGCATCGCCTTGAGCTCGGACGGCAGCCGCATCCGCCCGCCGACCAGTGCCGACCGCTCCCCTTCACCGACGTCCTCGAAGGCCGGTCCGTCGGCGATACCGGTCACCTCGCAGACGAGACGGGCGAGCTCCATCACGGTCGTGCCGGTCCCGGTCGAGCCGTTGAGGACGAGGTGACCGGAGAAGCCCACCTCGAGGCAGCGGCGATGGAGTCGCGTGATGTCCCCGACGTAGACGAAGTCGCGGACCTGGTCACCCCGCCCGAACACGACCGGCGGCTCGGCGCGCAAGGCCCGCTCGAGGAACAGCGTGAGAACCCGGCCGAACCATTCGCGCTCGCCGTAGACGATGGCGTAACGCAGGCTCGCGATCGAGAGGCCGGGGTTGCGCTCGCAGTAGATCGCGGCGTACTTCTCGCACGCGAGCTTGCTGACGCCGTATTCCCAGTTGGGCTCGGTGGGGTGCTCCTCGGTCTGCGGATCGGTGACCGCCTGCCCGTACACGCCGGCGGACGAAGCCTCGACGACCTTGAGGATGCCCAACTCGGTGGCGGCCTTGAGCACCTGGATCGTCCCGATGGTGTTCGTGGTCAGGTCGTAGACCGGGTCTCCGATCGAACGCGTGATCTCGAGCTGCGCTGCCTGGTGGGACACGGCGTCATGACCGCGCATGGCGTCACGAAGCTGCTCGTAGTCGAGGATGTCGCCCCGTTCGATCCGCAGGTCGCCGTCGACACCCTCGAGATTCTCCCGCAACCCCGAGGAGAAGTCGTCGTAGACGGTGACGCTCGCGCCGGCCCCGAGCAGGTCGCGCACGAGATGCGAGCCGATGAAGCCGGCGCCGCCGGTCATGAAGACCCGGGCCCCGTCGAGGTTCACGCCCGCCAACGCTAGTTGCACGACGGGGTATCGAGGGAGAACACGATGCGTCCTCTGGGTACCGCCCTGGTACCTAGGGCTTCCTGTCCACGAGTTGAGGTTGCAGATCCACCACTCGATGGGGGTGGCGGTGCACCCTGTGGTTCCCAGCACTCAAGCCCATCAACCGCCTGCACCGGGTCAATCAGGCACTCCAAGGGGCCGAAAGATCGCACGGGTTCGATGCCGTCCCAAGCAGTCAGGGCACTGTCTGCAACCATTGTGCGGCGAGGTGGGAGAGCGAGTCGAGATGGCGACGGCCGGGGCTTCGACCAGCAGCACCGAGACGGACGGCGATGGCCGCCTTCAGGCCGCGGCGCGGCCACCTAGGCGGGGCTTCCGGCCCTTCCAGCGAGCGCTTGCGCTGCTCCTGCTGGTAGCGCCGCTCTGCTTCGCAGTGGCCGAAGTCGTCCTGCACGTGCGTGACCATCCGGAGCTCTCGTTGATCGACGAGCACATCCATGTCGACTACCTGGCACGCGTGCAGCGGGTCGACCTGCCGCGTCGGGGTGACCTGCTCACGCAAGAGGCGATGCATGAGTGGGCATGTCGTGGGCACACCGGAGCGCTCCCGACGACCCGCTGTGGCGACCGCCCGTACGACCCCGCCGACTTCTTCCCTCCCGTTCGGTTCTCGACCGCCTACATCTACTTCCCCGCCTACTATGGGGTCTCGGCCGCAGTCAGCGGTCTGGTCGATCTCGTCGTAGACACGAACGCGGTTGACGTCAGCCGCTATCTCGGCGCAGGGTGGCTGGCGGCGGGTCTGCTCGCAACGTGGTGCGTGTTGCGCGAACTGGAGTTCGGACGGGTCGCCAGCAGCTTGAGTCTCGTTGCGATTGCGATCAACCCGTTGCTGATCCACTCCTCCTCGATCGTCAACCCCAGCGCCGCCGCCCTCCTGAGCGGTGCGGGGGTCATGCTCGCCGTGCTGTGGTGGGAGCGGCAGAAGGTTCCGCTGTTCGTGCCGCTCGCCGCGAGCGTCCTCGCGGTCGCGCTCGCCACCACGAACTTCGCCGGCGTCGGCGTCGCGATGCTGTACGTCCTCTGGAGGCTGGTATGGCCGCGCAGTGGCGAGCGCGGTCACGAACCGGGCATTCCGAGCCGCCGTGCCGCCGTGGGCCTACTCGCGGGGGTGGCCTTCACCACCTTGGCGATGAACGTCGGATGGAGTGCGCAAGTCGACCAGCGCGCCACCGTGGACAACGAGAGTGTCTTTGGCTGGGCGGAGAAGCCATCCGTCCCGATCGACGTCGCGCTGTCACAACTATTCGATCCACGTCAGCCGTGGTCGATTGACAGGACCGTCAATCCCAACTACCAGTTCCAATTGGGTGGCTTCGACTTCGGTGTCCTGAGATCGGGCGTGGCGCTGATCGGGCTCGCGGCAATCGGCGGCCTCCTCGTCGTCGGTATGCATGGGGTCGAACCGCGTCGGCGCGTCCTGGCCATGGCGACGTTCGTCGGGCTCCTCGTCTTCGGGTTCGTGTTCGTGCTCCTGCAGTACGCCGCCTATCGAACCGGGTTCCGCGCCCTGAACCGCTACTCGTTCGCGGCACTGCCTGGCTTCGCCGTTGGTCTCGCCGTCCTGTTCTCGGATCGACGCGGCAGGTTCATAGCCGTTCCTGTCCTCGGGCTGTTCTCGTTCCTCGCCATCGTCGCGTTGGTGCAGTCCACCCACCCCGTGGAGTGAAGACCGACGCTTTTATTGGGGTTTCTCGGCTCTCTCGTGCGTCGAGCCCTTTTAGTGCTACTGGGGACGCACTGCGCCCATTCCCGGCTCTCCGCGCCTTGCGGGCACCTTTTCGCTAAAGTGAGGGCTGGAGCGGGTCGATCCTGCATCTGACCGCTGAGCAGTCGCGCTCAAGCTCAGTCGAGGAGGCCCTCCCATCCGTCGACTACTGCTCGTCCCCGCCGCGCTCGGCGCCACCGCTGTCCTGTTCCCCGCGGTCGGCTCCGCCGTCACCCACCGGCCGACCGCGCCCCCGGGCGACACGGTCAACGAGGTACCGCTGACCGAGCCGGCCGAGCCGGCGACTCCGGGCTTCCAGGACACCGTCGCCGTCGACGACGAGACGCATCTCGTCGGCATCAAGTGGAACGGCGCCGCCGACACCGAGTTCTCCGTCGAGGTGGAGCAGGACGACGGCACCTGGACGTCGCCGTACCCGGTCGAGACCGCGGACATCGGGCCTGACCCGGGTACCGGCGAGGCGGCGCGTGCCGCCGCTCGTCGCGGGTCGGATTTCGTGAGCGAACCCCTCTCGGTCGACGACCCGTCGAAGGTTCGCATACGTGTCGCCGACGGGCTCGCCACCGACGTGCAGTTCGTCACCGTGGGTGGAGATGCTGCCCGGCCGACCGCCGACGCCCCACCGACGAGCACCCCACCACCGACCGAGCCGACGTCACCTCCCACCGAACCGAGCGAGCCGACGTCACCGCCGGCCCCGCCGACGTCCCCGCCGGCCGAGCCGACGTCACCCCCTACGGAGCCGCCGGCGCCGCCCC
>JBOGFI010000039.1:0-14202 GCA_050743365.1 Acidimicrobiia bacterium
GCGCTCGGCGGCGCCGTGCTCTCCAACCAGGTGCAGTACAGCCTGGCCGCCCGGTCGCCCGAACGGGCGATCGTGCCGTGGGCGCAGGCGAACGACCGCCTCGTCATCGCCTACAGCCCGTTGGCCCAGGGGTTTCTCTCGGCGAAGTACGACGCCAGCAACGCGCCCGGTGGCGTCCGGGCGACCAACCCCCTCTTCCTGCCCGACAACCTCGCCCGCGGCGCCGAGCTGCTCGGCGCCCTGCGGGACGTCGCCAAGGCCCACGACGCCACGCCCGCCCAGGTGGCCCTGGCCTGGCTCGTCCACAAGCCGAACGTCGTCGTGATCCCGGGGGCGAGCAGCGTCGACCAGCTCGAGTCGAACGCCGCCGCCGCCGACCTCGACCTGACCGACGACGACGCCGGGCGGCTCACCGAGACGTCCGACCGCTTCTCCCCCCGCACCGGCCTGGCCGCCGCCCCCGAGCTCCTGCGGACCCGCATCCGTCGCTGAGTGCGGGCCGGCGCTCCCGCGGCGCGGGCCTACACGTCGAGCGCGAGCCCGGGGGTCTGCAACCGGATCACGGCGGCGGCCAGCTCGGAGCGAGCCGCGTCGTCACCGAGCACGGCACGGGCGCGCAGCACGAGAGCGCCGGCGACGCCGCCCGGTGTCGGCCGGGGCGCGTCGGCGAGGAGTTGCCGCGCCCGGTCGAGGTCGTTCTCGTGCCTCACGATCGCTTCGGCGAGGAGGGCACGCGCGGAAGCCGCGCCCGGAGCGGAGTGGATGGCTTCCGCGGCACCAATCGCGGGCTCGAGCGGGGTCACGGCCTTCGCGAAGCGCCCGGCGAGCACGTGTGCGAGGCCGCTCGTGAGCCCGGGGGCGACGGGGGCGACCGGGCCGAGCGCGGGAAACCGTCCCGTGGCATCGAAGTAGGCGGTGGCGTCGTCGGCCCGGCCGGCGAGGAGTTGCGCTTCCCCGACGATGAGGGCCGACACGGCGACGACTGGATCGGCCGAGTCGACGGGCAGGGGCGTGGCGGGCTCGCAAGCAGGGTCGGTGATGTCGATCCCGAAGATGACGGCGCGGCTCAGGGTGGCCTCTCGCGGGTTGCCGTCATCGAGGTAGTGGCGCACCTGCTCGGCAAGGTTCCGGGCATCGTCGAGCCGGCCCGCGAGACGGGCGAGGTTGGAGCGCATACACGTTCCGTGGGCGTGGAACTCGTTGCCGCCGACCTCTGCGCCGAGGCTTGCCAGGCGGGTGGCGTAGTCGTCGGCGGTGCGCGTGTCGGCGTCACCGCCGAGACGGGCGCGCAGGTAGTGGTGCCACGCGAGCGAGACGAGGGCGCCGAGCTGGCGGCTCCGGTCGCCGATATCGTCGGCGTAACGCAGCCCGTCCTCGAGCCAGTCGGGGACGCGGGGGTCGTGGGGGCGGACGAGACCGAGGAAGCTGTGCACCGCGTGCTCACCGCCCCGGTCGCCGGCCTGGCGGAACAGCGGGAGGGCGCGCTCCAGCGACGCCGACGCCTCCCGCATGCGGCTCAGGTTGAACAGGGCGGCGCCCCGGTTGGCGTGGGCCCACGCCTCCTTGGCGAGGTTGCCGAGCCCGGCCCAGCGCCGGGCCGCCTCGTCGAGCTCGTCGGCCGCGACTTCCGGGGAATCGAACATGACGGTGGCCGCCCGCAGGTGGACCCGCTGCGCCTCGATCACGGGGTCCCCGGTGTCGGCCGGCAACCCGTCGAGGACGGCCAGGACCTCCTCGTTGTGGCCGAGGATCTGGTGCGCCTCGGCGAGGCGCACTCTCGTGGCGGGGGTGTCGTCGCCGAGCTCGATCGCGCGACCAAGGACGCGCGCGGCGTCGAGGTGACGGAAGGCGTCGAGGAACTCGCCGCCGGTCGCGGCGAACGCGCCCGCCGTCTCGGCGCGCAGGCTCGCGTCGTCCGGCACGTACGAGAGGGCGCGTTCGAGATGACGGGATCGCTCTTCTGCCGTCGTCGCGCTGCTGGCCGCGTGGCGGTGACGTTCCGCCCGAAGGTGGTGAGGCAGCGACTCGTAGGCGACCTCGGCGAGCAGCGGGTCGGCGACCTCGTAGGTGCCGGCCGGCAGGCGCCGGCGGAGCAGCCCCGGCCCTGCCAGCGCCTGCATGACGCGGTCAGCGTCGTCGAGCCCGAGCGCCTCGACCTGGTCGGCCGTGGCCACCTCCCCGAGCACCGCGACGTGCTGGAGCGCGAGCTTCTCGCGGGGCGGCAGGGAGTCGAGCCGCGCCGCCAGGATCGCCTGCAGCGTGGTCGGGATCGCGGTCGAGGGGTCCACGTCGTATCGGTCCCCGAGCGCGTGGAGGCCGCCTCGCTCCTTGGCGATGGCGACCAACTCCCGCAGGTAGAGCGGATTGCCGCCCGATCGCCGGACGAGGAAGTCGGCTGCGTCGTCGTCGAGGGGCAGGTCGGCCACGAGAGCGTTGGCGAGTGCGACCGCGTCGCCGGAGCCCAGTGCATCCAGATGCAGCGTCGTCGCCGACGAGAACCGGGTCAGCCACTCCGAGGGCTCGGGCCGACCGACCAGCACCAGCAGCACCGGCGAGTCCGTGACCCGCGCGACCAGGTCGCCGATCATGTCGAGGCTGCGCTCGCCGGCGCGGTGGGCGTCGTCGATCACGATGACCACGGGCTTCTCCGCCGCCTTCTCCTCGAGCAGGCGCCGGAAGGCCCAGGCCTGCTCCTGGTAGAAGGTGCTCGGGTCGATCTCCCGCAGCCCAGGGTCGAGCTCGCCGGCGACGGACCGCACCCGGGCGTCCACCTCGGGATCCCCCAGTGGCCCGAGAGCCTGCGCGATCTCGGCCGCGACCCGGGGGCCGCCCATGCCGCCATACGCCGGGTACGAGGCCCACGCCACCAGGGCTTCGCTCTCCACCTGGGCGACGAGCTCCTCGACGAGGCGGGTCGTGCCCACACCCGTGTCTCCCGCCACGAGCACGACCACCGGCCGCCGCTGCCGCACGACCCGACGCCACTGACCGCGGAGGAACGACAGCTCGTCGTCGCGCCCGAGCAGGGGCAGCCGGTCGGCTCCCGTCGCCGCCTCCGCCGCGGAACGGAGGGCGACCGCCTCGCAGACCTCGACCGGCTCGCGTTTTCCCTTGACCACCACCGGGTGGCGCTCGTAGAACACGACCCGGTCGCCGGCCAACCGAGCTGTGAGCGCCCCGACGAGCACCTCACCGGTGCCGGCCGCCTTCTCGAGGCGGGCGGCGACGTTGACCGCGTCGCCCACGACGGTGGGGGCGCCGTCACGACCGAGCGCCGTCACCATCACCTCACCGGTGTTCACCCCGATCGAGAACGCCAGGTCGCCTCCGACCTTCCTCATCGCGAGGGCGGCGGCCACCGCCCGCTCGGCATCGTCGTCGTGCGCCTGCGGCACCCCGAAGACTGCCATGAGCGAGTCACCCATGTACTTGTCGACGGTGCCGCCGTGCTCGGCGACGATCTCCCCGAGCCGCCGGAACGCAGCGTCGACGACTCGCGCGACCGCCTCGGGGTCACTGCGCTCGGCCAGCGACGTGAAGCCGACGACGTCGGCGAAGAGGACCGTGGCGAGCTTGCGCTCCTCGAGCGGGCCCGCCCCCGGGGCCACGCGCCCGTCACCGAGTTCGGTCCCGCACTGACCGCAGAACCGGTTGAGCGCCGGGTTCGGGTACCCGCACGTGGGGCACGGCGACCCGCCGAGCGCAGCCCCACACGCCCCGCAGAACCGAGAAGACTCCGGGCTGTCCGCGCCGCACGACGGGCAGGTGGTCACTCGGTCATTGTTGCCCACCCGGGACGAGCGGGCGCGTGACGTCGGGCACACCGTGATGAGGACCGGGGCGTCAGCAGGCCGACGGGCGCGTCGCCAGGCGGTCGAGGAAGTGCTCGACCACCGCCCCGACCTCGGCCCGCGCCCGGTCGGGGTCGCTGGCGCCCGCCACGAGCATGGCGGCCTCGTTCAGCGAGGCGAGGAGCATGTGGGCCAGAGGCTCGACCGGCAGGCGCTCGACGAGCCCGGCGTCCATCGCCGCATCGAGCGCCGCGGTGACCAGCCCGAGGCCGTAGCGGGCCTCGAGCTCCCGCCAGGTTTGCCACCCGAGCACCGCGGGCGCGTCGAGCAGGACGATGCGCTGGACGGCGGGATCGGTGGCGGCGTCGAGGAACTCCCGGCAGCCGCGCCGGAGGGCGTCGAGCGGGTCGAGGGCGGCAAGGGCCGCTGTGGCCACCCGCTCGGTCAGCTCCTGCTCGAGCTCCTCGAAGGTGGCGCGAAAGAGGTCCTCCTTGCCGGAGAAGTGGTGGTAGAGCGCGCCCCGCGTGACGCCGGCCCGCTCGACGATCTCCTCCCGTGACGTCCGGGCGAAGCCCCGCTCGGCGAAGAGCGCCCGGGCCGACGCCCGCAGCGCCGCTCGCGTCGCCTGCGACCGCTCCGCCTGCGTCCGTCTGTGACGCCTGTCACCGTTGACGGTTCCCGACCTCCGCGCTATAGATGCGTGCAGCCTGCATGTAAGTTAGCCCACGTGAGCCAGGAGGTCGGGGCCATGGCGCTACCGCGAACGACCGTCAGCCAGGGGACCCTGCGCGAGTACGGCGAGTTCGCCGCGCTGCTGCGCTCCCTCGACGAGCGCGATTGGCGCGCTCCCAGCCGGTGCGCAGGGTGGACCGCCGCCGACGTCGCCGCCCATGTGTCCGGCCTGCTCGCCGACGTGGTGGCAGGCAGGCTCGACGGACTCGGCACTCCGGAGATGACCCAGCGCGAGGTGGACGAGCGCCGGGGACGCTCGCCGGGTGAGCTCGCGGACGAGATCGAAGTGTCGGCGAAGGTCGCGGCCGACCTGCTCGCCGGCTTCGACGACGCTGCCTGGGACGGTCCCGCGCCGCCCGGGGTCCCCGGAACGCTGGGCGACGGCGTCGAGGCGCTCTGGTACGACGCCTACCTCCACGCCGACGACATCCGCGCCGCCACCGGTCGCCCCTCCGAGCGGAGCGCCAGCCTGGAGGCGGCGGTGTCGCACGTCGCCACGGTCCTCGACAGCCAAGCGTGGGGCCCGGCCACGCTGGCGCTCGACGGGGTCGAGAAGCGGGACGTCGGCGGTGGCGGCGGCCGCCACATCACGGGCGACGCCCTCGAGTTCGTGCTCGCCGCCACCGGCCGCGCCGACCCGGGGCCGCTCGGCCTGGACGGCGACGTCAACATCTACCGCTGACGGATCTACGGCTGACGGGACTGCCCGGGACGTCGGTCGGCGCGGAGGGGACTACGGCAGCTCGAGATCCTCGACGACATCCACGACCTGCTCGACCGTTTCCTGGTCAGCGAGAGG
The DNA here is from genome assembly GCA_050743365.1 of Acidimicrobiia bacterium. GTDB lineage: Bacteria > Actinomycetota > Acidimicrobiia > IMCC26256 > JACDBD01 > JBOGFI01. Next base: position 5,323 of record JBOGFI010000039.1, read on the forward strand.
CGGGTCGAGGTCGGCCTGGCCCGAGGTCTGCTCGGGGGGGGCGTCCGCCAGGAGCGGCTCGAGCTGCCCGAGCGTCGTATCCGCGAGGTCTTCGACGACCCCGAGCTGAGGCGAGCGCGAGGGCGAGGCCGGGGCCGCAGGCTCGGGTCGTGCCGTTGCCCGGCTCGGAGGCGCCGGTGGCGTTGGCTGACGCCGGGGCTCGACCGCAGGGGGCGCGTTCGGAGCCGCCGCCTGTGCGGACACCCCGGGCTCGACCTCTCGGCCGTGTTGCGGACCGCCAGGGAGCGGCACCGAGACAACGCCCAGCGTGAACGCGGCGGCGGCGACCGCGGCGCCGGCGTTGGGCACGCTCGTGCCCGCCGAGAAGGCCGTCCTCGCGCCGACACGCAGCAGCGTTCCCATGACAGGCAGCTGCGCCGCCAGCGCGACGACGCCGGTGGTCCAGTACAGGCGGCCGAGCGACACGTTGAGGAACGCCCGCACCACCTGAGGATCGAAGTGCGATCCGGAGCACTCGACGAGCTCGCGCCGGGCGGCCTTGACGCTCATCGGCTTCTTGTAGGAGCGCGCTGCGGTCATGGTCTCGAAGGTGTCGGTGACCGTCACGATGCGAGCCCCGAAGGCGATCTCGTCGCGCTCGAGGCCGGCGGGGTAGCCGCCTCCGTCGACTCGCTCGTGGTGCTGGGCGATCGCGTGGACCCAGTCCCCCATCCACGCCGCGAGCGGTTGGGCGAGGCGGGCTCCCTCGGCGGGGTGTCGTCGCAGGGCCCGCCATTCGCGTTCGTCCGGTGCGCCCGGCTTGTTGAGGATGTCGCCCGGGACGGCGAGCTTGCCGACGTCGTGCAGCATCGCCGCCCAGCGCAGCCGTTGCACGTCGGCGTCGGCGAGCCCCAGCTCGCGTGCAACAAGATCCGTGAGCGCCCGTACGCGGTCCGAGTGGCCTCGAGTCCGTCGGTCGTGCGCGTTCAGGGCGGCCACCAGGGTGAGGATGATCTCAGCCTGTCGACCCGCGTCGGGCCCGAAGCCCTCTTGGCTCTGCCGGGTGGACCACGCCCGCAACCGTTTCAGGTTGCCGCTGCGCAGCGCGATGGCGAAGCGGGAGGGCGCCCGGTCGGGGAAGGCGAGCGACAGCTTGAGCAACGTGGCCAGCGGGAGCAACCGCCGGGCCAGCCGCCAGGCGACCATCAGGGCAAACATGGACGCGAGCAGCGAGGCCGCGCACCACGCCACCCGGTCGGCGAGTCCGGATGGGCTCCCCATGGCCCGGCTCGCGACCGCCCCGAGCCCGACCGCGACGACCAGCGGGACCACCAGTGCGAGCCCCCACACGGCAGCCGCAGCGAAGGGCCGGGCTCGCCAGCGATTGTCAGGCGGCTGTTCCATCTGCCACCTCGGGGTCCTGCGCCGCGGTACGGATACCACGGCTAGTGGCCATTGTACCACGTAGCGTGGCAGGAGGCTGCTCGGGTCTGGCCGGCGAGCGAACGACTGCGGGCCGGGTATCCCGGCCCGCAGTGAGCGAGCGAGACAGGATGCGGTACTCGGGCCCGGCTCGTGAGGGCTGCAGCTACGGCAGGCCGTTGGGGACCGGCTGCCCGGCTCGCTCCATGCACTGCACGTCGAAGTAGATCGGCAGCAGGTACTTCACGTAGAAGGCGTGAACCGTCAGGTCGTCGATGACGAGGTCGTCGTACTCGAGGATCTGCACGCGGTCGTCCTTCTCCTGGTACCGCTTGCACTGCTCGAGCTTCTCGTCCACCTCCTCGCGCGTGGCGAACAGCAGGCCGAGATGGTCGTAGCCGGGTGACCGCATGGGCTTGCCGCTCTCGGCGAGCAGGATGAACTGCTGCCCCTGGTCGAGCAGCAGGATGTGCGCGAGCTGGCCCACGACCTCGGTGTCGACGCCGTTCCAGTCGAACACGTCACCGTAGAAGGCGTCGATCTCGGCCCGCAGGTCCTCGTCGAGCGTCCCGCGGGAGAACGTCAGCTCCATATGGTTGAACCGCATCGCCGGCATCGCCGCCCTCCTCATCAGTCCCCGACCGGGACCGTAGTGGCCTCCTTGCCCGAGATCCACGGCCGGCCCGCGGCGGCGAGCTCGGCCCACTTGTCGAGGCCGTCGCCGGTCTGCCCGAGCTCCTCCGGTGTCGGGCCGATTCGCTCGGCGAGCGGCGCCAGCCTGCCGGTGTCGAAGTGGTAGAAGCCGGCCGCGTTCAGGCCGAGGATCTGCCGGGTCTCGTCGACGGGGATGTCCCAAAAGGCGTTGCGCAGCCAGTCTTTGGTGTGAGGCCACGTGCCTTCGGGGTGCGGGAAGTCGTTGCCCCACATCATGTTGGCCACGCCGATCTCGTACCGGCGGGCGAGCTCCCGCCTGCGGGTGTTCGACGCGCCGATGGCGCAGTTGCGGTCGAAGTACTCGCTCGGGCGCATGCGGAGGTTGGCGGTGAGCTGGGAGCCGAGCTTCTTCGCCGCGTGCTCGCGGTCGTAGGCGATGTCGGAGGTCCAGAGCAGGTCGGCGGCCCAGAACGCACCGCATTCGGTGACCGCGAACCTGAGCCCTGGGAACCGCTCGAACGTGCCCGCCCACAGCAGGAACCACAGCGGGCGCGTCGACCACCACCGCACCTCGGACACGTAGATGCCGACGTGCTCGCCGTAGGACTCGCGGTCGGCCGCCCCCGAGTGCACGTGCACCGGCATGTCGAGGTCCTGGCAGGCGGCCCAGACGGGGTCGTAGCGCGGGTCGTGGTACGGCGGGTACGGCTGCCACATCGACGGGACCAGGATCCCGCCCCGCAGCCCCGACTCCCGCGCCCGGGTGATCTCGTCGACGGCGGCGTCGACGTCGTGGAGGATCGGGACGATCGCCACGCCGGCGCGGCGGTCGGGGCTGTCCGCGCACAGCCCTGCCAGCCAGCGGTTATGGGCCCGGGCGCCCGCCATGAGCAGCTCCGAGTCGAGGTCGCCGGTCTGGCCGAGGCCGGCGCCGAACGGCGCCGATGCCCCGGCGGTCACCGCGTCGGCATCGGGGAAGATGACCTCGCCGGCGACGCCGTCGGCGTCGAGCTCCTTGTCGCGCCGCGCCGCGTCCCACCCGCCGCGCAGGCCCTCCTCGTTCTCGCGCTGCCACTCCTCGGCGAACTCCTCGTTGAGCAGGCCGCGCCCCGCGAGCTCGAGCATCCTCTCCCGTTCCACGAGGTACCGGTCGAAGACGTCCCGGTACTCCGGGTCGAGCCAGTCGCGGTACTGCTCGTTCGGAAGGCCGGCATGGCAGTCGGACGAGATCACGACGTACCGGGTCATCACAGCGCTCCTCTCGGGAGGCGGGGACGGGCGCTCACAGCGCCAGCTCCCGCAGGTAGGTCGGGTCCTCGCGCTTCAGCATCGAGTCGGCCCGGGCCCGGATCTGCTCGTCGGCCCGCTCGCTCGGCGGCAGGATCCAGAAGTCGCCGGCTCGGATCGCGTGCACCACCCGGTCGGCCACCTCCTCGACCGGCGTGTACTGCACGTCTCGCCCCGCCTCGCGCATCATCTGCTCGTACTGCTCGAGCGTGACCGGTGGTGTGCGGCGCGGCTTGCTCCGCGCGAGCTCCGGCGGCCGGTTCCGCCAGGACTCGAACAGACCGGTGCGCAGCATGTTCGGCCCCGGGAACAGCACCGAGGCGCCGACCTCGGCGCCGGAGTCGCGGAGCTGCGCGTACAGGCATTCGGTGAGGACCACCACCGCCGCCTTGGTGACCGCGTACTCGGGCGTCCCCGGCAGCGGCGAGATCCCCCCGTTGCCAGACGACGTGTTGACGACGTGGCCTTCCTCGCCCTGCTCGAGCATGCGGGGCACGAAGGCGTTGATGCCGTGGATCACGCCCCACACGTTCACGCCGAGGGCCCAGCGCCAGTCGTTGAGCTCGTGCTCCCAGAGGCGGCCCTCGGCGCCGGCGCCGACGCCGGCGTTGTTGCAGAGCACGTGCACGGCGCCGTACTCGTCGAGGGCACGGTCCCGCAGTGCCTCCACCGACTCGTACTCCGACACGTCGGTGACGACGCCGGTCACCTCGAGCCCGCAACCGCGCAACTCGTCGACGGCGGCGTCGAGCGCGGGAGCCTGCACGTCAGCGAGCACGACGCGCATGCCCTCTTGCGCGAAGCGCTGAGCCATCGCGCGTCCGATCCCGCTCGCCCCGCCCGTGACGACGGCGACCTTGCGATCGAGCGAGCGCATCAATCGCTGCCGACCGGCGAGAGGTCGTCGTAGCGCTGGTGCACGTATGGCAGCAGCCACTCGCCCGGCACGCGGCCGTGGATCTCGCCCACCTGCACGCTGCGCCGCTCGGCCAGCACGACGTCCACGAGCCGCCGCACGGGCACGTCGGCCACCGGGTCGAAGCGGGACTCGCGTAGCAGGACGTCGGCGTCGACGCGCGAAAGGGAGCGGGTGGTCTCCGTGCGGTGGCAGTAGACGAGCGACGGCTCGGCGTCGAAGCCCTTGCCGTCGGGCGCGGGGAGGAACTTGAAGTAGAAGTCGGTGCGCTTGCCGTCCGGGGGCGGTTCGAGCGTCTTGGCGACGCGGCCGGCCACCTCGATGATGGTGGTGCCGAGCCGGGTGACGCGACCGACCACGCCGTCGCCGTCGCGCTCGAGCGTCACCTGGGCGAGCTTCTTCGGCTCGCCGAACGTCTCCCGGCCGCCGATCACCGACTGCTCGGTGGTCATCGGCATCAGGAGCGGGTAGTCACCGACCGTGCCCTCGTGCTGCGCCCGCACCGCGAACGTGCCGGCGCCGAAGGTCGGCAGGCCCCGGTCGAGGTCGACAGTCGCGATCGTGATACGTGCCAGCGGCTCGTCGGTGGGCTCGAGCGGGGGTGGGAGCACGGCCGCGATGACCTCGGGGTCGGTCTCGTAGACCGCGTTCAACACCGTCGCCCACGCGCCCACGGACGTCGCCTCGACCTCCCGGTTGCGGAGCTCCTCCTGCGATTTCGCTCCGTACCTCACCTTCGCCATGACCTCGTCTCCTCTTGATGCGTGCAGCGAGAGACACCGAGTCCCTCAGTGCACGCATCGTGCTCGGCAGTCGTCCGGCCCGGTCGGCCGGCTCGGTTCATGTGCTCGCCGCTGCCGCGACCTGCCCCGCGCCCGCGAACGCGGGGCAGCGCTCGGCGTCGGCCGGGATCTCGTCCGGCGGCAGCGGCCGGGCGATCTCGTCGACAGTCGGCCCGACGCGCGCCGCCAGCTCGGCGAGCGCGTCGAGATCGAACCCGTAGAGGCGCGCCGCGTTGGCGCCCACCATCGCCTGCACCTCGACCGGGTCCACCCCGGCAAACGACAGGCGCAGCGCCTCGCGCGAGTACGGGTAGCTCGACTCGCGGTGCGGGTAGTCGCTACCCCACATGATGCGGTCGACCCCGACCTCGTGGCGCAGCTGCGCCTCCGCCGGGCGCATGAAGCTCGACCCCACGTGGCACTGCCGGGCCCAATACTCGCTCGGCAGGAGCCGGAGCTTCTCGACGACCGGCGCGCCCCACTCCGATTCCTGCGAGCCGTGCGCGGCGCGCATCCGATCGAAGAAGTAGTCGAGCACGCGCAGCTGCTCGGGGATCCACGCCGTCCCCTGCTCGGTGAACACGACGTGCAGGTCGGGGTGGTGCTCGAGCGCGCCGCCCACGATGAGATGCCACAGCGTGCGGTGCGCCCACCACGTGACCTCGAGCAGGAAGATCACGTTGTCCTCGGGCTCGTTGCCCAACGGCGGCACCGCGCTGCCGCTGTGGTGGTTGACCGGCACCGCGAGCTCCTCGCACACCGCCCAGATCGGCTCGTAGTCGGGTGCGTAGAGCGGCGGCAGGCCCGTCCCCGGCGGCGCCCCGGGCAGCAGGACACCCCCCGTGAGCCCGGCCTCCTTCGCCCAACGGATCTCGGCGACGGCGGCATCGACGTCGTGGAGCAGGATCTGCGCGATGCCGGCGCGCCGGCCCTCGGCCTGAGCGCAGAAGTCGGCGAGCCAGCGGTTGTGGGCGCGCAGGCCGGCCCAGCGCAGCTCGAGGTCGCCCGCGTGCGCGGGAGGGGGCTGCGCCTTGAGCGACGACTCGGGGTAGAAGGGCGGGACCGTGTTCGGGAAGATGACCTCGGCGACGATGCCGTCGGCCTCCAGCTCGGACAGGCGCCGGCCGTGGTCCCAGTTGCGGCTCCCGTCGGGGCCCTTCAGATCCTCGTAGGGCACCTCGTAGTCGGCGACCCAGCGATCGAAGTCGTCGCGGTAGCGGCGCTCGAGGTAGTCGCGGTACCCGCCCAGCTCCCCACCGCTGTGGCAGTCGGCCGAGATCACGGTGTAGCGCTCGAGACCGCTGACCGCATGCGCCATGGGCGGTGGCTCCCCCCGGATGCGTCTGTCTGTTACGGCGTTACAGGAACAGTGTTACAGACGCCCGGCGGGGCCGTCAAGGGCGGCGCGCCGCCACGTCGCCCGCCGTCACCGCCCGGAGCAGGGCGGCCAGCGAGTGCTCGAACAGCTCGTCGAAGTCGACGTCCTCGGCCAGGTGGGCGGCGAGGTCGGCGTCGATGCCGGCCGTGCTCCACAGCTCGCCGGTGGCGAGGTGCGGCGACACGAGCTCCGAGGTCTCCACCATGATCAAGCCGCCCACGAAGAAGAGGACCGTGCGCACCGCGAGGGCCGCCTCGGGTCCCTCGAGGCCGGCGGCGGAGATCTCACGGGCGAGCGCGCTCTGCGCCGGGAAGTACAGCTCGGCGGTCCGGCCCCGCTCGTGGGCGAGCGACACCAGGTGCGGGCGCGCCAGCACCTTCTCCCTGATCCAGCGGGCGATCGAGGCCATGCGTTCGAGCGGCGTTTCCCCCGCGGGCTGCGGGACCCCCACCCCGGCGATCATGCGGGTGACAAGCTGGTCGAGCAGCTCCTGGCGGTTCCCGACGTGCCAGTAGATCGCGGTCGGCGCCACCCCGAGCTCGGCGGCGAGCTTGCGCATGCTCAGGCCGTCGGCGGCCTCCTCTTCCTCGATCATGCGCGTGGCGGTGTCGAGGATCCGCTCGCGCATGTCTGGCGCGCCCGCCGGCTCCTTGCCTGCCACCGCCACGCGAGCAGCTTACGGCGCGACCGCGGCGCTCACTCCGGCATCGGCGGGTCCCACTGCACGCCGTTGATGTGCGGCCGCGTTGTCGGGCGCGGCCTCGCTGCTCCCTACTCGAGGAGATGGAGCCGCCCGTGGGCGGCGAACTCCTTGCGCACAGCCTCCCGGTCGTCCGCGGTGACGGACCGGTACCCGGCGTCGCCACGAGCCGGCCTCCACCAGACCGGGTCGTCGCACTCCCAGCGCTGGCGTCGCAGCGACAGCTTCACCACCTTGTGAGAGCCAGTGAGCGGCACCGACGAGGTGATGCGCACGAAGCGGGGCGCCCACTTGGTGCCCAGATCGGCCTGCTCGTCGAGGAACTCGCTGAAGCCGTCCGGGTCGAGGCTCGCGCCCGGCCGTAGCTCGAGCGCGGCCATGACCTGGTCGCCGGCGTGCGAGTCGGGCACGGCGTACACCGCGGCCACGACCACGTCAGGATGGCGGGCGAGGATCCGCTCGACCGGCGCGGCAGCGAAGTTCTCGCCGTCGACCCGCAGCCAGTCGGCGGAGCGGCCCCCGAAGTAGAACCAGCCGTCCTCGTCGCGGTAGCCGAGGTCGCCGCTCCAGTACCAGCCGTTGCGGGTGCGCTCGGCATCGGCCTCGGCGTTCTCGTAGTAGCCCTCGAAGCCGGCGGCGCCCTCCTTGTTGACGATCTCGCCGATGGCGTCGTCGGCGTTGACGAGTCGCCCGTGCTCGTCGAAGCGGGCGCGGGGGCACTCCTCCCCCGTCGCCGGGTCCACGACCACGGTGGCGTCGCTGTGGGCGCGCCCGAGGGCGCCGTCGGGCATGCCCGGCACCTGCTGGATGGTGGCGCCACCCTCGCTCGACCCGTAGCCCTCGACGATGCGGCAGCCGAACCGCCGCTGGAACGCGTCGATGTCCTGCGCCGACGCCTCGTTGCCGAACGCGCGTACCAGTGGGTTGTCGAGGTCGTCGGGTCGCTCGGGGGTGGCCAGGATGTAGGTGAGGGCCTTGCCGACGTAGGTGAAGTAGGTGGCGCCGAAGCGCCGCACGTCGGGCAGGAACCCGGAGGCGGTGAACTTGCGGGGCAGCGCCACGCATGCCCCCGCTCGGAGCGCCGGCGCCCACAGCGCCATGAGCGCGTTGCCGTGGAACAGCGGCATGGGGCAGTAGCAGACGTCGTCGCCCGTGAGCTCGTACGTCGCCTCGACCCGCTCGGCGATCATCGCGAGGCGCCCGTGGGTGCAGCGCACGGCCTTGGGCGCGCCGGTCGTTCCCGACGTGAACAACAGCAGGAGGAGCGCCGACGGCTCGACGGGGGCGTCAGGTGGCGGGACGCCGGCGTGCGTCGCTACGTGCTGCGCGTAGTCGGGCGAGTCGACCACCAGAACCCGCTCGGGCTCGACGCCGAGGTCGAGACCGTCCAGCAGGGCGAGGCCGGCGGTGTCGGTGACGACGAGCTGGCAGTCGGTGTGGGCGACGTCGCGCTCCAGCTCGGCGGCGCGCCGTGTCGGGTTGATCCCGACGACGGCGGCGCCCGCCAGCGCACCGCCGCCGATCCAGAACAGGTACTCGGGGACGTTCTCGAGCAGCACGCCGACGTGGAACGGGCCGGGGCGGCGCAGCTCGTCGAGGAGGGCGGCGCGCACGGCGCACGCCTCCACGTACTCCCGGTAGCTCCAGCGGTCGTCCTCGAAGCGCAGCGCGGTGTTGTCGTCGCCGGCCCGGGCCCGGATGAGCTCGGCAATCGTGCTCATGGGAAGTTGAGCTTCAGCCCCGGGCGGGGCCAGGGCATCGA
>JBOGFI010000040.1:0-8160 GCA_050743365.1 Acidimicrobiia bacterium
TCCACGAGGGCGAAGCGATCGACGAGGACGCGTTCAGGGCGTTGATCCGCGCGGCCGTGAGCCTGAACGAGTCGTCGGGCCGCGCACCAAAGAAGAGACGGAAGGGCGCATAAGAACATCAAACCCCGCGGCCCGATCTGGGCGCACGGGACCGTCACGAAGCCGGGACCGTCACGAAGCAGCCGTAGGCCCATCAGCGTGACGGGTCCAGATGACGGTTGCAACCCAGGGCACACAGCATCCGCTCCCAGGCGAGTGTTATGAGGAGGGTGCCGGTGGGGTACGGCTGCGCCGGCTGCCGCGAGCGCTGAGGAACGCAATGGGCGTGATGGCGAGCCGGTAGAAGGGCCGCAGCAGCCAGGCTGGGAGATAGGGATGACGCTCCTCCTTCCAGACCCTTGCCCGCGGATGGCGCATGATCAACGGCCCACGCAACACCACCTGGGTGATCGGATGTGCGGCGCCGAGGTTCTCTGTCGGCTTGGCGGTGTGGAGCTCGATGTGGCAGAGGTGTTTGGTGCTGACATAGCCGTACTGGTTGGGGCTGACCAGTCGGGCCGGCGCGCCATGGTCAGCGTCGAGCGGACGCCCATCGAGTCGATCGGCGATGAGCACGTCCTCCGCTAGGGCGTCCTCGATCGACACGACCGACTGGAAGCCGTCGAGACCGCCAAAGACGAGATGAGTGATCGACGTGTCCGGTTGAACCGACGGCTCAATGATCATGCGATAGAAGGTCTCGAACGCGACTCCCTCCCAGTGCAGGTTGGTGGCGGACCACCCGGCCACGCAGTGAAAGTCGGCGGTGAGCTCTCGGCGGGGAAGGGTTGCGAGCTCGGCCAGTGGCACCGCGAAGGATTTGGCCACGGCGCCGCTGATCTCGATCACAGGATCGGCGGGGACAGCGGGAGGGGGTCGGTGGAGGTGCGTACCGAAGCGCGGGAACCCATCGATGGGGTGTTGGCCGGGGGGAAGCGTCAGGTCGGGGCGCCTACTGGGAGGCCGAGCGAGTGCCCGCCCGCCAGGTCCGCTCGATCTGTCGGATCATCAGCGGGTAGACGATCAGGTGCCGGAACGGCCTGATCGCGGCCATGTAGGCGGTTCCGAGCAGTCCTTTTGGCTTCACGTAGACGGCCATCTGGCCGCGGTAGCCGCCCGTCTGGTCTGGGACCCAGCCGAGGTGCATGACTCCGTGGATGGTCCGGTTGGCGATCTCGGCGGCAAACTCGTCATCGAGCAGGTACAGCGAGGTGAAGGGGAGCGCGTCGAAGTCCGGGCCGGATGGGGCGTCGCGCAGATCCGCCGGCAAGCGGTCGCGGAGCGTCGGCACCCTGGAGCCGAGGCCGGCGTCCGGGTCGTCCCAGCCGAGCAGCTCCCCGAGCTTCCACCGGATCGCGAAGAGCGTGCGAACGGCGGGGGAGGAACTTTGCGACGGATCGCCCGAGGCGATCCTCTGTACCAGCCGACGGAAGTCGTCGGGGCCGCCCGGCGTCGGCAGCTCCCACACGTCCTCGAGCCGGAAGTCGCGGGTGAGCTCGTGGATCCGCCAGGGCCGGGAGGTGTGCGCGGTGTTCGCGACCCTCATCCGCTTGGCCTACGCCAGATGTCGTCGAAGGCACGCTGATCAAAGGGGATGAGGGAGCAGGTGCGAATGCGCCGGTCATGAGCCTGATAGAGACCGACAGTGGTCCAACGGTGCTCGGCACCACCGATCCTCGCGGTGCCGTCAGTGATCGCCGCGAAGTGGGTCGGGCCGACCAGGACCTCGCGGAGGTGCATCCTGAACGACGCGTCGGTGAGGAAACGGCGGCGGCGCATATAGGCGAGAACCTCGTCGATTCCATGGTAGGTCCCCGCGATCGCGCTGCTGCCCGGAACGTGCCATGTGACGTCGGCATGGAGTACGTCGTGCATCGCGGTTGCGTCGCCGTCGGTGTAGAGCAGCGCCTGCGCGGCATGTAGCCGCGACAGCAGGTCCTCCGGCTCGATCTTCGCAGGAGCAGTGCCGACGGCATCTGTGCCGCCATTCCGCGGCGGCATCAGGGTGGTGTCATCACGGTCAGCATGCGTCGCAGGCGCCACGGCCGCCATCCCCAGGCCGCAATCTTCCCACCGAGGATTGCCCGCGTGGGACTCACCCGGCCGAGCATGAGCAACAGCATCGAGACTGGGTCCGCCGACACGTGGGCGTCGACCGGCTCTGATGTGTCGTCTTCGATCGTCATACCGTCGTCGAACACGAAGGTGAAGCGTTGGTGGCCACGAAGCCGCATATCGAAGCGGGCGCGAAACCCCAGCGCGCGTTTCGGATGGACGAAGGCAAGCGGACCGGCCGCAGTCACGATCGGGACTGCCGCTCCCGCGAGGGCGAGTGCCGCGTGCGCCGGTGCGATCTTCCAAGCGCCGTTCGTCGCGGTTGCCATGTCGAAGCCGTGGACAAGCAGCTCCTCGAGGAGGTGGCAAGCGACGGCCGACGCGGGGATCCGGATGTCGCCCAACCACGTGACCTGCTCGCTCACGGGAGCGTCGCTGACCGCGAGAAAGTCTGCGAGCAGCGTCTCGATCCGGTCAGCCAGGACACCAACGTCGCGCTCCGGGTCGGCCGCAAGCATCGCATCGGTCAGCACCGCCACCGCCGGCGGTGTCAACTCCGTAATGGGGAGCGGCCGGCCGGCCAAGGCGTCGGTGTCGCCATTGATCACGTGGCAGACATGGCAGGCGACATCGCCCGTCTCCCAGTGCCCAACCACGGGTCCATCGCGGGCGCTCTCGCGGACGAGCCGCACGAAGCTGGGCGTGATGGCAGCTATGGCTGTGCGGGCGTCAGCGAGATCACTCAGTCGTGTCGCCATGGCAGCTCTCCCACGCATTCCGTAAGCCGACCGCCCGTCGGTCGGTCACCGACCATGAGTTCAGTATCTAGGATTCATGCTGTGGCGGTCAAGCCGTTGAGGGTGAGGCAGGCGGAAGCGACCCGGGAGCTGCTGATCGATACGGCCCGAGAGCTGTTCACCGACCAGGGCTACGGGGCCACCTCGATCGAAGACATCATCCGGCAGGCGGGCGTCGCCCGGGGCGCCCTGTACCACCACTTCCCCGGCAAGGAGGCCCTGTTCCGGGCCGTCTACGACGCCGTCGAGGGCGAGGTCATTGCGCGTGTCGTGGCGGCCGCGCAGGCCGAGAACACGCCGTGGGAGGGGGTCACCGCCGGACTGCGCGCGTTCCTCGACGCCTGCCTCGAGCCGGCGTTCCGGCGAATCGTGATCCTCGACAGCGTGTCCGTCCTGCAATGGCAGGCCGCCGAGGACGGCATCGAGCACATCGAGCGCATCGAGATGTCCATGCTCCTCACCGTCCTGACGCCGCTGGCGACGACCGGAGATCTCAAAGGCGTTCCCATCGAGCCGCTCGCCTACGTCGCGCTCGGAGGCCTCTACGGCGCCGCGCTTTACATCGCCCGCGCCGCCGAACCTGCCAAGGCCAGAGCGGAGGCCGACACCGTCGTCGACACCATCATCGCCGGCCTCCGGTCTGCCACTGTGACCTGACACGAAGGCGACCTCCTCGGGGCCAGTAGTCCGCGCCTAGTCCGCGAGACGTTGGGAAACGTTGGGAAACGTCAGGAAATACCCGGAGCCGTCCGCGCAGGTGACGGGCGGTTTTCACGCCGCGCTGCAGGTGACGGAGCCGCCTCGCACGATGGAGCTGCTCGGAGACCGCAACTGGTGGCTGCCGCGTTGGGTCGCCGGTATGAGGTGAGCCCTTGGGGACAGCAGACCTCGCTCGCTAGCTGGTCGTGCCTGTGGCTGTTGCCGCGCCGGCGATCTCGAGGTGCCGGACGTTCAAGGTGTAGGAGTCGCTCACAGTTGGCATCATGAAGGACGAGACCGGTTCCCGGAGGCGGGGATGATCGACCTGCGCCAGGGCGTCCCCGGGGTGAACGCCCCCGAGCCCGAGACCTACGAGGAGTTCTGGCCCTACTACGTGAGCCAGCATCTCCACCCGGCGACCCGGACCGCGCACGTGCTCGGCACGACGCTTGCCGTCGGGTTCGCGATCGCAGCGGCGGTGACCCTCATGCCGGTCCTGCTGGCGGCGGTCCCAGTGGTGGGGTACGGGTACGGGTTCGCGTTCGCGAGCCACTTCATCTGGGAGAAGAACAAGCCGGCGACGTTCGGTCACCCGCTGTGGTCGTTCCGGGCCGACCTGCGCCAGTGGTGGAAGGCGTACGCCGGCCGGCTCGCCTCCGACGTCGCCGGGGTTCGAGCGGCGGCGGGCCTCCGCCCCGAGCAACGGACCCTCGCCGAGGCGGGCGCCCGCCCACTGCTGCCTGGCCGAGTGAGCGTCCCAGGGCTTGGCTCGGGCGCGAGTGACAGATCCGGCCCCGCGGGGTACAGTAACTAATTGCACAGGGAGTGCACCGACAGCAGATCCTGCCCGATATGCACTGACCGGGGGTTTCTTTGCCATGACAACGAACGACGGCACGCTGGGGCGGTACCTGCGGTGGTTCCTCGCCGCCCTCTCGCTCGGCGCCGGCGCGATCCACTTCGCCGTCAGCGGCGGGCACTTCGATCTCTCGTGGACGCACGGCGTCTTCTTCGCGGTCGTGGCCTGGCTCCAGCTGGCCTGGGCCGCCGCCGTCATCCTGAAGCCGACGCGCCGGCTGCTCATCGCGGGTGCGCTCGGCAACGCCGCCATCATCGGCACGTGGGCGGTGTCGCGCACGTGGGGCGTTCCTGCCGGGCCTGACGCGTGGACGCCCGAGGCGGTGTCCTTTGCCGACGTGCTCGCGACGGGATTCGAGGGCGCCATCGTCCTGACCTCGCTGGCGGTGCTGGCGCGCCCCGCGCTGGCGCAGCGTGCGATCCGCCCGTCGTTCGGCTTCGCCGGCATCGGGCTCAGCGGTCTCGCCGTCGCGGTGGTGTCCACCGTGGCGCTCACACCCTCGTTCGCCACGGCTCACCACGGGGGCGACGACGGTTCGGCTGCGGTCGCTGCCGGGGGCCACGGCGACAAGGGCACTCACGGCGGCGGCAAGGCCACCGGCGGCAAGGCGGCCGCCGGCCACACCGGCACCGTGATCGCGGCCGACGGCAGCTCCGCCTGCGAGCAGGCCGGCATCGCCAACGAGGGCAACAGCGGCCACGGTCACCGCGGGCCCGTCGCGTTCGAGGTCCTGGACGCCGCCACCCGCACCGAGTTCGCGGGCCAGGTCGCGCTCTCGAACCAGGTGGTCGCGAGCCTCCCGACGGCTGCGGACGCCGAGGCGGCCGGGTGGCGGCGGATCACGCCGTACGTGCCCTGCATCGCCGCCCACTACCTCAAGGGATCGGCGCTCGCCAACCCGTTCGACCCGGCCGAGCCGGAGATCCTGCTCTACGACGGCACCAAGCCCGACAGCAAGATCGTGGGCCTGAGCTACCTCCAGTTCGCCGGTAAGGACAAGGCGCCCGAAGGCTTCGCCGGCGGCAGCGACCCGTGGCACGTGCACGAGCGGCTGTGCATCGGCGGCGGCGGCGTGGTCGGCGACGAGAGCACCACGCCCGAGCAGTGCGCGGCCCGGGGCGGCAACCTCGTCAAGCTTGGCAACCTCTGGATGAACCACATGTGGAACGTGCCTGGCTGGGAGAGCCGCTGGGGCCTGTTCAGCTCCGAGCACCCCGACCTCGGGGGCAAGATCGGTGACATCAACGGGACGCCCGAAGGTGAGACCGTGAATGCGGGCCTCGAGAGGAGCAAGAACAAGTAACGTCCGACCCGACGCTACGAGCGAGGCCCGCGGGAGACCGCGGGCCTCGTCGCGCCAGGTGACTCAGTACCAGGGCGACCACGCCGATGTGCGCAGGAGCTTGCTCTCCCAGTCGTCGCGCACCCGCAGCGCGTCGTGCATCCACGTGCCCGGGGCCCGGTGCTCGGCCGGGATCTCGGAGCTGATCAGGGCGGTGATGCCCCGAGGGTCGCGCACCTTCTGCCACAGCACGACCTCCCGCCGGGCGGCGGACCCCCACGCCGGCTGGAGGACCGCCTGGAGGTCGAGCAGCGACCGCCCGCCGTGGCGACCCTCGGCCAGCGACGGGGCATACTGCGCGTGCACCGCCTCGAGGTACTCGTCGAGCATCCCCTCGTGGGGCCAGGCGGTGTCCTCCATGAACAGCGTGAGCGCGTGGTGGCCGCTGGTCGGGACCGAGGCGAGGTCGACCTCGGTGAGCGGCGACCACGGGACGGGCAGCAGGACCTTGCCGTGCACGCGGTGGCGCAGCCGGTCGACATCGCGGGCCCACGGGCGGAGGTCGCCGGTCTGGAGCCGGCAGGCGAGCGCCTCCCACGCGGCGCCGTTCCGCACGGCGGTGAGCGTGACGACGTTGTAGGCCCGGCCGGTGCCGAGGGCGTGGTGCAGGAAGTAGAGCAACCGGGCGTCGTCGCTCTCGGCCAGCGCCGGCATCCAGCCGTCGCGGTACGCGGCCTCGAAGTCGTCCTCGCGCGTGCCCGCGACCTGGTGCACCTCGTGCAGGAAGAGCATGTCCCCCCTCGGGTCGCGCGCCCCGCCGAGCCCGGTCCTCGACGGGTAGGCGAGCTCAGTCCGCCAGGATGCTACGCAGGATCTCGTCGAGCGCGCCGTCCGCGAGGTCGCGGAGCTCGCCGTCGGAACGGTCCTGGATCGGGTGGGCGACGAACACCCGGGCGGGATCGGCGCCCAGCGCCGAGGCCTGCGCCGCGGCGGCGTCGACGAACTCGCTCGACGCGACCATCACGCCTGGCACGCCGAGGCTCTCCAGGTTGACGATGTCGTGCACACTGCACGACGTGCACGAGCCTCAGTCGGCCAGCGCCTCGATCACGACGTGGCACTTGGTCGAGATCTCGTGGCGCAGGTCGACCGGCGCCACCTTCGCGAACGTCGGCTTGGTGAACCGCTCCACCGTCAGGCCGCGCCCGGCGAGCTGCTCGGCAAGCCGGTCGAGGAACACGTCGCCGCGGGCCTTCGAGATGTCGAGCAGCGCGACGGTCTTGCCCCCGAGCGACGCCGGGCGTGGCGACCGCTCCCGGGTGGTGGGGGCGCGCTCGCCGGTGGGATCGAGCAGGATGCGCGTCATGTCGTCACCTCCCGCGTGACGGGCTGGCTGCCGGCGGGGCCATTGACCCAGCTCCCGATGATGGCCGAGAAGAGGCCGGCGCCGCCGCCCGCGTGCACGAGCAGCAGCCCTCCGTCGCGGAACTTGGGCAAGGTGGCGCCGGCCAGGCTCTCGGGCAGGCCCTCGGCGATGCCGCCGGCGCCTCGGACGATCTCGGCGCCCTCGAGCTCGAGCAGCCCGCCCAGCTCCTCACGCAGGCGGGCCTTCGACCAGCCGGCGTTCCTGAACACCCGGCCGTGCTCGGGCGACACCACCACCATCGCGTCGAAGCCCAGCGGCAGCTTCGGGTGCCCGACGGTGCGCAGGCAGGCGGCGAGCGAGCGGGCCAGCGAGCCGGGCTCGCGGCTGAGCTGGTCGACCATCCCGCGCGGCGCCTCGCCCGCGAACAACGTGACGGCCGAGGTGTCCGGCGGCAGGCCACGCTCGACGTGCAGCGGCTCCCACGGCGAATCGTCTTCGCGTTCGGCGAAGCAGAACGTGAGCTTGCCCGGGTTCCCCAGCGTCGCCCGGTCGACCCCGCCCGGGCGCCCACCTCCGACGTTGCGGACGACGAGCTGGAGCGCGCGGCCGATGGTCGCGTTGGCCCGGTTCCCCTGCCCGAGCACGTTCACCCCCGCGTTCATGCCGATGGCGCGGGTGATCGGGCCGTTCACGACGACCACCGGCCCCGAGAAGTACGTCGTGGCGAGCAGACCGTGGATGTTGAACTCGTCGGTGCAGGCGGCCTCGACCGCCGCCAGCACCACCGGCAGGTACTCGGGCCGGCATCCGGCCAGCACCGCGTTCACGGCCACCTTCTCGACGGTGCACTCCACGAGGTCGGGGGGCACGACGGCGACCGCTTCCGACGGGCCGCGGGTCGTGCCGGTCAGCATGCGGGCCACCCGGTCGGGAGTCGGCGGCACCACCGGCAGCCCGTCGCTCCAGCCCCGCTCGAAGGTCGCCTCGACGTCGTCGTCACGCGAGCCCAGCTCGACCCGGCGCGAACGCAGCCGCTCGGCGCCGGCCGCCGCGGTGCGTGCCG
>JBOGFI010000041.1:0-17043 GCA_050743365.1 Acidimicrobiia bacterium
GGGCAGTCTGCTGCTCGGGCTGGGAGCGGCCGCCCTGCTGCTCGCGCTGATGGCGGTCATCGGTTTCAATGTGCTGCGCGACCGCGGCGACGGCGACTCGGAGCCGTCGCCCACGTCGACCACCGAGGCGCCGGGCACGACGACCGAGACCGCACCGGCGACGACCGCTCCACCGGCCACGACCACGGTTCCCCCCACCACCACGACGGTCCCCGTCACCCAGCCCGACAACGAGGGGCCGGGCGGTGGGGACGGCGGCGGCCCCGGCCCGACAGCCTCGGTCCCGGAGTAGCGCCTACTCGCCGCCTGAAATCAGATGCTCGGCCAGGAAGGCGGCCGTGCGGTCCCACGCCGCCGCCGCGGCCTCGGGCGAGTGCCAGGGAGCGTGGGGGTTGTCGAACGCGTGGCCCGCGTCCTCGTAGATCACGACCTCGACGTTGGGTTTGGTCTCGAGCGCCTGGCGGATCGTCGTCACCGCCTCGAGGGGCACGAAGAGGTCGTCGGTGCCGAAGTGCACGAGCGTCGGGCAGTCGAGGGTGGCCGCCCGGTCGAGCATCGCGTCGATCCCCACGCCGTAGTAGGAGACGGCACAGTCGGGGTCGCCATCGCACGCCACGCGGTAGGCGAGCAGCCCACCGAAGCAGAACCCGATCACGCCGGCCTTTCCCGTCACCTCGGGCAGCCCGCGGACGCAGGCGAGCGCGTCGGTCATATCGCGCGCGCCCGCTTCCCCATCGAAGGCCGCCAGCAGCTCCCCCGCCCGCGCCATCCCGGCCTCGTCGTGGGGCAGCTCGACGTTGCGCTCGAGGCGCCAGTACACGTCGGGTGCGAGGACGACGTACCCCAGCTCCGCCAGCCGCGCGGCGACGCGGCGCAGGTAGTCGTTGACACCGAGCGCCTCGGGGAGGAGGAGCAGACCCGGGCCCGACCCGGCGGCGGGCAACGTCAGGTGGGCGTCGAACTCGTCGTCGTCGCGCGACGGGATGCGGCGGGTCGCGGTGGTGAAGATCACCCCGGGGCTAGGGCGGGCTCCCAGCGCGTCGCTCGGCGTCGTCGGTGAGCACCCACCCCACGAGCGCGCTCCAGACGGCGCCGGCGAGCATCACCGCGACCGGTACGACGATGACCATGGCGATCACGATCAGCACGGCACCGAACACGCCCGGGACACTAGCAAGGCCGAGGTGGTTGCGATCGCGAACCCCGATGGCTAGCGACGGAGACGGCGCGCGACCCGGGTCTCGCGCGCGGGGAACGCCTCGGGTCGCGTACCCTCGGCGTCGGCGAGCGCGTTCCATGCGGCGGCGGCGACGGCCGCGAACACCGCGTCGGATGCACGCGCCAGCGGCGGGCCCCGGTCGTCCACGACCGTCACGTCGATCGGCGGAGTGTCCTTGGCGCGGATGACGCCGAACGACCGGATGGTGAGGTCGTGCACCTCGCCCGTGTCGGGCGCCACCGCCAGCCCTTCCGAGAGGACCCACCCCAGGGCCATGTGGACGGCGCCGGTGGCGTAGGAGCGCAGGACGACGTCGTCGAGGGGGTCGCCGGCGCAGACACGCACCTCGACACGGGTCAGCGCGCCGGTGGCGGCGTCGATTGCCACCCGCGCCCCGGCGACGGCGCCGCTCGGTGCCGGGGCGCAGGTGTCGAGCAGGACCGCAGCCGCGCGGTCGTCGCTCACGAGCAGGGCCCGGTCGACGCCGGACTCGGCCAGCGCGCCCTCGACCAGGACGGCGTGCTCGGCCAGGCCGGCGGCGCGCAGATGAGCGGCGGTGCGTGGGCCCGGGACGTCGACCGGCGTCCACTCGGCCTGCACTCCCGTGCTGTACGGCCACCGCTCGACGGGGGAGAGGAAGGCGAGCGCTCCGTCGCCTGCCACCACCGAGCCGTGGATGACGACACCGTCGCCGACGTGCACCGCGCTCGCCGCCATGGGTGATCGCTTCGGGCCGAGGCGCACGACGTCTTCGCGCGACAGCACGACGCGCACGGTGCGCCCGAGGCGGTCGGCCAGCTCGCGCGCGGCGGCGGGGACCATTGACCTCTCCTTGCCGCCGAAGGCCCCGCCGTTGGCGAGCGGCGTGGCCGGCTCGGCGCCGGGCACGCACCACGATGCATCCGGTTCCAGGTAGGCGGGCTCGACCCAGCTGGTGGCGAGGCGGACGCCTCCCGGCGGAAGGTCGGGCAGTGGTAACGGCGGTCGCTCGTCGATGGTGGTGCGGCGGCCCTGCACCTTGGCGGCGCCGGCGCGCGCCTCCAGCACCGACTCCGCCACCACCCATCGCCCGCCCGCGGCCTCCGTCGCTCCCGCGGCCTCGGAGCACTCAAGTGAAAGCGGGACCGCGACCAGAGCGTCCCGGGAAGCGAGGTCGTCGGCGAACCCGCCGCCCCCCAGGGGCACGTCGACGCCGACGCGCTGCGCGACCCCGCCCTCGAGCTCGGCTCGGCGCGCCGCGGCATCCAGATCGCGAACGGGCCGATCGCGAGCGGGCAGAGCGCGAGCGGGGGCCGGCATCGTAGCGTCGCCGAGCGCCTCGTAGACCGTCTGCCACCCGGTGCAGCGGCACAGATGGGCGGCGAGCGCGCGGTCGAGGTCGGCTCGCGCGGTGCGACCCTTGGCCGCCAGCGCCGCCGCCCGCATCACGATGCCCGGCGTGCAGAACCCGCACTGCGACCCGCCGGTCGCCACGAACGCCTCGGCGAGCCCGGAACGCGCGTCCGGGGCGAGTCCCTCCACCGTCGTGACCGATCGTCCGGCCACGCGTGCGACCGGAGTGACGCACGCCACACGCGGATCGCCGTCGACGAGCACGGTGCAGCAGCCACACTGGCCCTGGGGCGCGCAGCCGTCCTTCACCGATGTCAGCGCGAGGCGCTCGCGCAGCACTGACAGCAGCGACTCACCCGGCTCGGCGTCGACCTCGACGGCACCGCCGTTGCACACGAAGCCGACCCGATCCGACATCGACACCTCCCTCGGGCAGGATAGGAGCGTGCGGTCGAGCCCACCGTCGCGCCGCTCGTTCCTCGCCGCCGCGGGCGGACTGCTCGTCGCCGCGGCCTGCGGCGGGTCGAGAGAGACGAGCGGCGCGCGCGAGGGGTCCGATGACGACCATCACGCCCCGATCCCGCAGGGCGAGGGCCTGTCGGCGCTGCTGCTCGCCACCGACGTCTACGCCTCGCCTGCGCCGCAGCGGTTCATCTTCGCCCTGGCCGAGGGCGGCGACTACGCGTCGGGCCCACCGGCGACGATCGCGTTCTCGCCGCGTGGCGGCACGCTCGGCGACCCGATCGGCACCGAGCTCCACACCGCCGGCCTGCCCGAGGGACGCGGGATCTACGCGGTCGAGGCGACGTTCCCGGAGCCGGGCGTGTGGATCGGTCGAGTCGAGGCTGACGGCGATCGTGCCGAGCTCGCGTTCGAAGTGGCGGGGCAGCCCACCGCGCCCGTGCCCGGCCGGCCCGCGCCCCGAGCCCCCTCCCCCACCGTCGCCGACCCCATGGGTGTCGACCCGCTTTGTACCCGCGACCCCGACTGCTCGCTGCACGAAGCGTCACTCGACGCGCTCGTGGGCGCCGGCAAGCCGGTCGCGGCCTTGTTCGCGACCCCGGCCCGCTGCCAGTCGCAGTACTGCGGGCCCGTCCTCGACGAGCTCCTGACGCTCGTCGACCGGTACCGCGACCAGATCGCCTTCGTTCACGTCGAGATCTTCCGCGCCGATACCGGCACCGACATCGTGTCGACGGTGGAGGCGTGGAGCCTCGCGACCGAACCATGGCTGTTCGGCGTCGACGCGACCGGCACGGTCGTCTCGCGTCTCGACGGCGCCTTCGGCGGCGACGAGATGGAACGCCTGCTCGACTCGCTGGCCGGCTGACCAGCCGGTGGCTGACTAACGGCGGCGGCGCTTCGCGGTGCGCTTCTTCGCCGCCTTGCGCGCCGGCTTACGAGCAGTGGAGCGCTTCTTGGCCCGCTTGGCCGGCTTCCTGGTGGTCCGCCGCTTCGTCGCCCGCTTGGCCGCCTTCTTCCTGGTCGCCTGGCGCTTGGTGGCCTTCCGCTTGGCGGTGCGCTTGGTGGCCTTCCGCTTCGCCGGGCGCTTCTTCGCCGCTTTGCGCGCGGGCGCCTTCTTCCGCTTGGCCGCCTTCTTCGCCGCCTTTCGCGCCGGCGCCTTCCTGCGCTTGACCGCCTTCTTGCGCGCCGGCGCCTTCCTGCGCTTGGCCGCCTTCTTCGCCGCCTTTCTCTTGGCCGGGCGCTTCTTGGCGGGCTTGCGGGCAGCCGGCTTCGCGGGAGCGGCCGGCGCCGCGGGAGCGGGCTCGGCGTCCGACTCCCACGGTCGGCGCTCGAACGGCGGGGGCGGGGAGGATGGCGGCGACGCCGGGGGCGGCCAGGGGCCTCCCCCCGAGTCGCCGGTCCCTCCGGGTCCGGACGTGGGCGGCCAGTTGGGTGTCATCGCTACCTCCCTCGGCGAGCGCCTCGTCGTGTCGTCGGGGACGAGATGAGTGTTCCCGAAACGCGCGCTATCCAATGCCCCGTAAGGGAGACTCTTGCACGAACAGCCCCCGAATGCGAGGGGCGCGAGGGCGTCAGTCGGTCAGGAGAACGACTGCCCGCAGCCGCAGGTGCGACTCACGTTGGGGTTGTTGATGGTGAAGCCGGCGCCCTGGAGCCCGTCCTTGTAGTCGAGGGAGGCGCCCGTCAGGTGCTGCGAGCTCGCCGGGTCGACCACGATCTTCACTCCGCCCTGGTCCGACGCCAGGTCGTCAGCGGCCACATCGGTGTCGAAGAACATCTCGTAGCTGAGGCCCGAGCAGCCGCCCGGGCGCACGGCGACCCGGAGCACGAGCTCGGGGTTGCCCTCGGCCTCGATGAGCTCCTTCACCTTGATCGAAGCGGTGTCGGTCAGTGTGAGCATGTCCTCTCCCGGCTCCTCAGCGTGCGTCGTCAGCGTACCCGACCGATACGGTCACATGGCACGGCTCGTGGTCGTACAACGTGGCGAACTCCTCCACTCTTCCCCCGCCGACCTGGTCGACCACGCCCTCGCACAGGCCCCGGTGCAGGTTGCACACCAGCTCGGGGTAGGCCTCGGCGAGCTCCCGGAACGGGCAGTGCAGGAAGTGGATGCGATCGGCGCCCTCGTACTCGCCGTCGGCGGCCTCGGCCGCGGGCTCGAAGCCGAGCCGGCCCAGCTCCCCCTCGAGGGCCTTGACACAGCTGCGGCTGCGGGTGCGCTTGGCAGCCTCGACGCCCCAGGCGTGGCCGGTGTCGGCAGCGTCGTCGACGCCGGCTCCGACCTGCTCGGCCAGGGCCGCCAGGAGCCCGGCGAGCAGGGCGTGGGCAGGTGGGTCGAACCCCAGGCTGGGGGCGCCGCCGGCGAGGAAGTAGAGGTGCTGGGGTCGCCCCACCGTTCCGCGGTGGACCGGCTCCGCGTCGACGAGGCCCGCTTCGCGCAGCCGCTCGAGGTGGAGACGCACGGTGTTGGCGTGTAGGCCGAGCCGGTCGGCGAGATCGTGGGCCGAGAGCGCCGCGGTCGACGTGGCCAGCTCCCGGTAGAGCGCGAAGCGGGTCTCGTCACCCAGCGCCTTCAGCATCGTGAGTTGATCCATCAACTCGCCTCCACGCTTGACCGTACCTCCGGGTGGGCATATTTTCAAGGCGAACCCTGGTTTTATTGGTGATCTATGAGCATCCGACACCCCGATCCCAGCGATCCCGAAGCGCCGATCCACGACGCGGGGCCGCCCCCCACCCCCGACGAGGTGCGACGACAGCTCTCCGGCGTCATCGACCCCGAGCTGCACGCCAGCATCGTCGAGCTGGGCATGGTTCGCGACGTCAGGGTCGGCGACGCGGGCGAGGTCACCGTCAAGGTGGCGCTCACCACCGCCGGTTGCCCGCTGCGCACCCAGATCAGGGACGACGTCGAGTCGAAGGTGCGCGGGCTTCGAGGCGTCACGTCGGTCGCGGTGGAGTACGGCGAGATGACGCAGGAGGAGAGGTCGGCCACCATGCAGCGCGCTCGGTGGCAGGCGCGCGAGAACGCGCCCACCACCGAGGTGCCGTCCTCGACCCGGGTGCTGGCCGTCGCCAGCGGGAAGGGCGGCGTGGGCAAGTCGTCGGTGGCCGTGAACCTCGCGGCTGCGCTCGCCGCCCAGGGCCGCACCGTGGGCGTGCTCGACGCCGACATCTGGGGCTTCAGCGTGCCGCGCATGCTCGGCGTCGAGGGTCGACTCGGCGGCTCCGACGCCAAGATCGACCCCAACGCGGTCGACGTGCCGAACCTCGACGACCCCGAAGGTCCCCCGGGGATCATCAAGGTGGTCTCGATGGGCTTCCTCGTCGACGACGAGGGGACCGCGCTCATGTGGCGGGGCCTCATGCTCTCGAAGGCGCTCGAGCAGTTCCTCACCGACGTGCGCTGGGGCGAGATGGACTACCTGCTGATCGACATGCCCCCCGGCACCGGTGACATCCAGATGGCGCTCGCGCGGCTCCTGCCCAGCGCCGAGATGCTCGTCGTCACCACGCCCGCGCTGGCAGCGCAGAAGGTGGCGGTGCGCGTCGCCGACATGGCCCGGCGCAGCTACCTGAAGGTGGTGGGCGTGATCGAGAACATGAGCGCGTTCGTGGCGCCCGATGGCTCGCAGCACGCCCTCTTCGGGGAGGGCGGCGGCGCGGCGCTGGCGGCAGAGATCGGGGCGCCGCTCATCGGGCGCGTCCCGATCGAGACCGACGTGTCGGCCGGCGGCGACTCGGGCAAGCCCGCGGTGCTGTCGCACCCGGGCGGCCCGGCCGGGGCCGAGTTCCGCCGTATCGCCCACCGGATCGTCGACGAGCTGCTGCCGCCGGTGGAGATGAGCGGCTGCACCGCTCGTATCTTCGAGGCCGCACGGGCGAACCTCGAGGCCAAGGACGCGGCCGCCGCGCCGTAGCCGCTTCGCGAACCGCCGCCGTCAACACACGGGCGCGAACTCGACGTAGGGGTTGTTGCTCAGCCGGTAGGTGCCCACACTGACGATCGTGCGGCCCCCGCTCGGGTCCCCGAACAGGGGGTCGGTGTCGGCGTACAGGCCCAGCTGGAGCACGCGGTCAGCCTCCACGTCCTTCCACAGCGCGACGCGCGCGGGAGGCTCGAACATGCGCACGCCGCACCACTCGTACTGCTCGAACGGGCGTCCTTCGAGCTCGCGTCTCGCGTACCACTGGTCCAGCGCCCCGATCGTGGCGCCGTCTGGCAGCACGTAGAAGCGGAGGTTGGCGTCGAACCTGCCTCCCTTCACCCGCCCCGCGCCGCACTGGAGCTGCGCCGACTCGGGGATGGGGAAGTCCTCGATGTCGGACTCGGTCGCTCGGCCGAGCCCGTCCGACGCGACGCGCCGAGTCACGTCGTCGAGATCGCATGACGGCTTGTCCTCCCCCTGGATGTCGGCGAGCAGCAGCACGAACGCGCCCACGCCGGACGCCACGACGATCGCGAGGACCACCACGAACGACAGCGTCCTCCTCATGCAACCGACGTTAGGCGAGCTTCCATGCCGACTTGACGTCGCGGCCGGCGACCTTGCCCTCGTTCCGCAACTTGAGGAGGTGCGCGTGCACCTGGCGTCGCGCCATCTCCTGCAGCTCGGCGGGCGTGTCGGTGTAGAGGCGGCCGACGATCTCGGTGACGCGCGCCGGTCCCTCCTTCAAGACCTTGAGAATCTGCTTCTCGCGCATCGACCGATGGGCGAGGTACTCCTCGATCTTGGCCCGGGGCTCCTCGATCACGTCGCCGTGGCCGGGGCAGATGCGGGCGATGCGCAGCCGCTTCAGCCGCTCCAGCGACTTCAGGTACCGAGCCATGTCGCCGCCGGTCTGAGGCGAGATGACGGTCGTGGTGCCGTTGAGGATGTGGTCGCCGGTGAACAGCACCCGCTCCTCCTCGAGGAAGAAGCACAGGTGGTTGGGCGCGTGCCCGGGCGTGTGGATGACCTCGAGGCCCCACTCCGTGCCGTCGATGACCGCACCGTCGCTGATGGCGCGGTCGGGAGTGACGACCGCGTCGCGCTTCGAGAACGCGAGCACCTCGGCACCGGTGGCCTTCACCAGCCGGGGGGTGCCGGGCGCGTGGTCCGGGTGCGTGTGCGTGAGGATGACCCACCGGACCCGCTCCCGCATCGACGCGCCGACGATGGCGTCGATGTGCCGCTTGTCGTCGGGGCCGGGATCGATCACGGCGACCTCGTCGATGCCGACGAGATAGGTGTTGGTACCGGGCCCGGTCATGGGCCCGGGATTCGGGGCGACGATCCGGCGCACCAGCGGCGACAGGGCGCTGGGCACGCCCGGGGTCATGTCGGGCATCAAGCGGCCCCTTCGGCGTCGTAACCAGGGTCGCCGGGAAGGAGGATGCGGGCGCCGGTGGCATCGGCCACGATGCGCGGCCGCGTGACCGGGACCGACGAGGCGCGCCCCACGGCCTCCGCCAGCGCCCCGGCCGTGTCGAAGCGGGCGAGCGCCTCCAGGTTCCGGATGGTCGGGAAGATCATCTCGAGCTCGCCCCGCTTCGCGCGCTCGAGCGCCTCCGACGGGCGGATCCACACCGACGCCACCGTCTCGCCGTCGTCGTGCAGGTAGGCATGGCCCTCGGGCGCCTCGGCGACGAAGAACCAGGTGTCGTAGCGGCGGGGCATCCCGGGCGGCGTGATCCAGTGCGAGAACACGTGGAGCGCTCCGGCGTCGAGCAGGAGGTCCTCCGCCACCACGACCTCGAGGAACGGCCGCTCGCCCCGGCCCACCGCCCGGCGCGCCGACTCCAGGCGCTCGGCGGCGCCCGGGTCGGAGAGGTCAACGGGGTCGCCGGTCACCGCCGAGCGGGCCAGGAGCACCCCTGCCTCCTCGAACGACTCGCGGATGGCGGCCATCCAGAAGCCCAGGGCGCCGGCGGGCAGGTCGAGCAGGGTGCTCGCCTCGGCGTCGCTGGGCCCGTGGGACCGCGCGAGCAGCTCCGGTGCCCGGTCCCCGGCGTCGATCGACCCGCCCGGGAACACGTAGGCGCCGCCGACGAAGTCGGCGTCGAGGTTGCGACGGAGCATGAACACGTGGAGATCGGGGTCGTCGCGCACGAGCATGACGGTGGCGGCCTCTCGGATCACGACCACGAGCGGGCCTCGAAGTGGGAGAGGCGGGGGATTCGGGGGGTTCGCACGACTCCTTATTCTACGGGCGTGGATCCCCGCCGAACGCTGCCCCCGGTCGACCGGGTGCTCGGGGAGCTGGACGGGCTGCCGCACGGGCTGCTCACCGGGTGCGCTCGGGAGGCCGTCGACGCGGCTCGTGAGCTGGTCGCCACCGGCGCGGCGATGACGTACGCGGACGTGGTCGCCGAGGCCCGCCGGCGCGTCGACGCCATCCGCGAGCGCCTGCTACGCAAGGTGGTGAACGCCACCGGCGTGCTCGTGCACACCAACCTCGGGCGGGCTCCGATCGCGCGAGACGCGCTGGCGGCAGCGAGCGACGTGGCGGCGGGCTACTCGAACCTCGAGTACCGGCTCGACACCGGTGAGCGCGGATCGCGTGACGAGCACGCCGGCGCATTGCTTGCGCGTGCATCTGGCGCCGAGGCGGGCCTCGTCGTGAACAACAACGCCGCCGCGGTCCTGCTGGCGTTGGCAGCGCTGGCGCGGGGCCGCGAGGTGGTGGTGTCGCGCGGCGAGTTGGTGGAGATCGGCGGCGGCTTCCGCGTGCCCGAGATCATGGCGGAGTCGGGCTGCCGGCTCGTCGAGGTCGGCACCACCAACCGCACCCGCCGCGCCGACTACGAGCAGGCCATCCGCCCCGAAACCGCGCTCGTGCTGAAGGTGCACGCGTCGAACTACCGGATGGTCGGCTTCGTCGAGGCGGCGCCGGTCGGCGCGGTCAGCACCCTCGGGCCGCCGGTGATGGTCGACGCGGGGTCGGGGCTCCTCGACGAGACGACTCCATGGCTCCCCCGCCGCCCGTCGTGGCTGCGGCACGAGCCCGGAGTGCGGCAGGCAATCGACGCGGGAGCCGCCCTGGTCACGTTCTCGGGCGACAAGCTGCTCGGCGGCCCTCAGGCCGGGGTGATCGTGGGCCGGGCCGACGTCGTCGCCGAGGTCGGCCGCCATCCCCTTGCCCGCGCGACGCGAGCAGACAAGATGACGCTGGCCGCGCTCCAGTCCGTGGCCCTCTCCTACCTTTCCGGCGACGCAACCGCCATCCCGCTCTGGCGCATGGCGACCGCCCCGCTCGAAGAGCTGCGGGCGCGGGCGGAGGCGATCGCGAGCACGGTGGCCGGTGCCAAGGTCGTCGACACCGAGGCGGTGGCCGGCGGCGGCTCGCTGCCCGGGCTGACCATCCCGTCGGTGGGGCTGGTGGTCGAGGCGCCGGCCGCCGAGACCGTGCTGGCACGGCTGCGTGAGCGCGAGGTGGTCGCAAGGGTGAGCGACGACGCGGTGGTGTGCGACCTGCGCACGGTCGACCCGTCCGACGACGGGCGCCTCGCCGGCGCCCTGCGCGCCGCGCTCGGCTGACGTTCACATGCGGGTGGTCGCGACCGCCGGGCACGTCGACCACGGCAAGTCGTCGCTGGTGCTCGCCCTCACCGGCACCGACCCCGACCGCTTTCCGGAGGAGAAGGCCCGTGGTCTCACCATCGACCTCGGCTTCGCCTTCGCCACTCTGCCCTCGGGCGAGGAGGTCGGGTTCGTGGACGTGCCGGGCCACGTGCGCTTCATCAAGAACATGCTGGCGGGGGTGGGCGCGGTCGACGTCGTCCTCCTCGTGGTGGCGGCGAACGAGGGCTGGATGCCCCAGAGCGAGGAGCACCTGCGGATCGTGGAGCTGCTCGGCGTCCGCCACGGGCTCACCGTGCTCACCAAGGCCGACATGGTCGACGCCGAGATGGTCGAGCTGGCGCGCCTCGAGCTCGACGAGCACCTTGCCGGCTCGCCGCTCGAGGGGGCTCCGTCGGTGGTGTGCGACTCGGTGTCGGGTCGGGGTCTCGACGACGTGCGCGCCGCGATCGACGCCGTGCTCGCCGGCGCGCCCGCTCCGGCCGACCGGGGGCGGCCCCGGCTGTGGGTCGACCGGGTGTTCGCGGTGCGCGGCGCGGGGACGGTTGTGACCGGGACGCTGAGCGGCGGGCCCGTCGCCGTCGACGAGGAGGTCGAGGTCGGCCCCGAGCGCCGACCGGCGCGGATCCGCGGGATCGAGACCGCCCACCGGCGCGTCGAGAAGATCGGGCCGGGCACGCGCGTGGCGCTGAACCTGTCGGGCCTCGACCACCGGGGGTTGCGTCGGGGCGACGCGGTGGTCACGCCGGGCGGTTGGGCGCCGACGCAGGTGGTCGACGTCGCGCTGCACCCGCTCTCGGGCGTCACCCTGGCGCGACGTTCCACCCTCCACTGCCACGTGGGCTCGGGCGAGCACGCGGGAAGGCTCCGGGTGCTCGACGGCGAGCGGCGCTTCGCCCGGCTGCGGCTGGCCGAGCCGGTGCCGTTGGTGCCCGGCGACCGGATCCTGCTGCGCGACCCGGGCCGGCGCCGCACGGTGGGCGGCGCCGAGGTCCTCGACGTCGCGCCCCTGGGACGGGCGGCCGACGCGCCCGCCCGCCTCACCCTCCCGCTCGGGCCGCGCCTGCTGGCGGGCCGACCCTGGCTGCCGCGCGAGGAGCTGGGCGCGCTCGCCGGTCTCGATGCCGGGGCGGCGGATGCGCTCGTGAAGGAGCTCGTCTCGGCCGGGGCCGCCGTGGTCGTCGGCGACTGGCTGGTGGCGGCCAGCGCGCTGGCGACGACGCTCGCCGCCGCGATCGAGCGGGTGCAGGCGCACCACCGCGACCGGCCACTCGAGCCCGGCGTCGAGCTCCAGGCCTTGGCGTCAGCGCTGGGCGTCGACGCCGCCCGCCTCCGGGCTGCGCTCGAGACCACCGACGAGCTCGCGGTCGAACGTGGCGTCGTGCGCCACGTGTCGCACCGCAGCCGGGTGGCGGACTCGCCCGAGGCGGGGGCGCTGCTCGCCGCCCTCTCGGTCGAGCCGTTCTCGCCCCCCGACCCGAAGTCGCTCGGCTTCGATCAGAGCCTGGTGCGGTCGCTCGTGCGCGAGGGACCGCTGGTCGACCTGGACGGGATCGTCTTCACTGCCAGTGCGCTCGCCGATGCCCGATCTCGGGTGAAGGAGGCACTGCGCGAGCGCGGGTCGCTCACGGTCGCAGACGCGCGCGATCTGCTCGGCTCGACGCGCAAGTTCGTACTCCCGATCCTCAACCGCCTCGACGCCGAAGGCGTGACCAGGCGCCGCGGCGACGAGCGGCTGCCGGGGGCCGCGACCCTCCGTGACTAGCAAGGAAGGCCCGCCAGCCCGTGACCGGCAGCCGGGATTGCGCGGGAGCGGCGAGCGGCCCGGAGGGCGGGCGCCGGGTATCCCGGCGCCCGAGCGAGTGCGACCAGGGAGGTAGGTCAGCCGATGTGCTGGGCGGTCAGGACGCGGCGCTCGGCTTCGGTGAGCCCTCCCCAGATGCCGTGCTGCTCCCCGACGCGCACGGCGTACTCGAGGCACTCGGCGCGCACCGGGCAGATCGCGCAGATCGCCTTGGCCCGGCCCTCGCGCGCGTCCCGCTCGTCCCTGCGCTCGGCGTAGGTGGGCGGGAAGAACAGCGACGACTCCGGGCCCCGGCACGCCGCCCGGTGCTGCCAGGTCCTCTCCTCGACGATCCGGACGGCCACGGACCCTCCCTTGCGTCTCCGCGCGCCCCGGGTGGCGAACGTATACCCGACCCTCCCACTCGACAAGGGGTGAAATGCCGGGTTCGCTCAAGCTTCGTGGCGGCGACGCCCGCCTGCTTCGCGGTGGTCGCGGGCGCCGCCCGCTTCCGGCTCGACCTCGAGCACGAGCCCGGCGACGGCCACGACGCGCACGGCGGCGCCGGCTGCGATGGGCGTCGCCCGGTTGGTGCGCGCCCGCCAACGGGCGCCCTGGATCAGCACCACGCCGTCGGGCGACACGTCGACCTCGGCCCGCCCCATCTCGCCGATCATCCCCTCGCGCCCGACGGTCGGCGTCGAGAAGCGCGTGCGGATCACGGTGGGCATCGCGCCCAGCATGAACAGCACGGCACCGACACCCACGATGACGAGCACCCACCACGGCGGATCCAGGCGCGAAGAACCGCCGTAGAGCGCGACGGAGCCGGCAACGAGCGCCGTCGACCCGATGAGCGTCCACGCGCCGAGCCGGCCCGTCTGCACGTCGACGCTGTAACCGAAGACCGCGAGCATCAACAGGGCGAGCGCCCACCACTTCACCGGGAGGTGTGAGAAGCCGACGAGCGCGCCGACGATCGCAACTGCGCCCGCGAGCCCGGCCAGGCCGATGCCGGCCGTGTAGAACTCGAACACGACGAGCGCGAGCCCGGCGACGAACAGCAGGTAGGCGATCGACGGGCTCGTGAGCGTGTGCAGGACCTGACCGTCGAGCGAGAGGCGGTCGAAGCGGATCTCCTGGTTGGGCTGACGCCGGCGGTCGACGCCCTCGCCGACGACCTTCGCCGTCGCGAGGAGCTGGGGCCCGTCGGCGGTGGTGACGACGCGCCCGTCGAGCGACACGATGAGCTCGCCCAAAGTCGGCTCGACCACGTTGATCGACCCGGTTCGATGCGCGTCGCCACCCGACAGCCGGTCGCGCGCGAGCCGGCGGGCGCCGTCGGCCTGCCGGCCCCATTGGGCGGCCAGCGCTCCGAGCCGGTCCGCCACGCGGTCGGGCGCAGGGTCGCCGGGGTGGTCGAGGTACAGGGGCGCCGCCGGTCCCACTCCGGACCCGGGCGACACCGACGCCACGTGGGCCGCCTCCACGAGCAGGGCCGTCGCCCCCCTGGCCTCGGACCCCGAGGGGCCCACCCATGCGACGACCGGCACGTCCGAGCGCCTGATCGCAGCCAGGATGGGGTCGACGTCGACGTCGACGGCGCCGCCCGAGTCGATCTGGAGCACGATCAGGGTCGAGCCGCGCCGGTTGGCGTCCCGGACGGCGTCGCGTACGAGCGAGACGTTGGGGGGGTCGAGCAGTCCTTCCACCTGCACCACGTCGATGCCTTCTGGCTCTGTCGTCGCTCGCCGCTCGCTCGTCCGCCAGGCTCGGATTCCGCTCGCGTCCGCTCGCTCCGCAGAGGGGGCCGTGAGAAGCACCACTAGGGCGAGGCAAGCGAGCGCGGCTAGGCGGCGACCGGTGGATCGCCGAGGGCGGAACACGATCAAGGCTCCTAGCATGCAGGCGATGGAGCTCGAGCGCTTCTGCTCCACCTCTCGGGTGCTGATCGTGGCGGGCAAGGGTGGCGTCGGCAAGACGACCGTCACCGCGACCCTGGCCACGGCGGCGGCTCGCGCGGGCGCGAGCGTGCTGATCGTGGAGGTCGAAGGCAAATCGGGCCTCGCTACGGCGTTCGCGCGCCCTCCCCTCACCTACGAGGAGACCGAGCTGCGAGCGGGCGTGTCGGCCCGGACGCTCACACCCGACGAGGCCCTCGTCGAGTACCTCGAGACCCACGGGCTGCGGCGGATCTCGAAGCGCCTCGTCAGGTCGGGTGCCCTCGACGTGGTCGCCGGCGCCGTCCCCGGCATGAAGGACATCCTCGTGCTCGGCAAGGTGAAGGCGCTCGACCTCGAGGAGCGCTTCGACCTCATCATCGTCGACGCGCCCGCCGCGGGCCACGCCGTGACCTTCCTCACCTCGCCCCGGGGGCTGCTCGACGCGGTGAAGGTCGGGCCGATCAACGCGCAGGCCAACGCCGTGATCGAGATGCTCTCGGACCCCTCTCGATGCCAGGTGGTGCTGGTCACCATCCCCGAGGAGATGCCGGTCAGCGAGCTCGTCGACACCGCGTTCGCGCTCGAGGACCGGGTGGGGGTCAAGCTGGGCCCGGTGGTCATCAACGGGTGTGCGCCGCCGGTCGAGGGTGGGTATGCCGACGTCGACCGGGTCCAGCGCGACGCCGGAGAGGCCGACGTGTTCGTGTCGCCGCGCGAGGCCACCGACCTCGCCGCCGCTGCCGTCTTCCGCGCCCGGCGTCACGCCGTCCAGCAGGAGCAGGCCGACCGCCTCGCGGGGTTGCTCCCATTGCCCCAGGTCCGGCTGCCGTTCCTCTACACCGCCGACATCGGGCCCGCGGAGATCGAGACGCTCGCCGACGCGCTCACGGTCGAGGTGGAGGCGATGCCGGCGCGGGTCGCGTCGTGAGGGAGCATCTGCGGGAGATCGTGCAGTCGCGCACGATCGTCGTGTGCTGCGGCACCGGTGGCGTCGGCAAGACGACGTTGTCAGCAGTGCTCGCCGTCGAGGGCGCCCGCCGGGGCCGCAACGCCGTCGTGGTGACGATCGACCCCGCCAAGCGCCTCGCCAACACGCTCGGGCTCGAGACGTTGTCGAACACGCCGCACGAGATCGACCGTTCGCTGTGGGATCCGGCGGGCAGCGCTCCGGCGACGGGGCGCCTGTCGGCGCTGATGCTCGACACGAAGTCCACGTTCGACGGCCTCGTCACCAAGTACTCCGCCGATCCGGACCAGGCGGCACGGATCCTCGACAACCGCTTCTACCGCAGCATCTCCAGCGCCCTGTCGGGCACGCAGGAGTACATGGCGATGGAGAAGCTCTACGAGCTGCACGAGGAGGGCGGCTACGAGCTCATCGTGGTCGACACGCCGCCGACCCGTCACGCGCTCGACTTCCTGGACGCTCCCCAGCGGCTCACCCGCCTGCTCGACAACCGGATCTTCCGGGTGCTGATGCTGCCCACGCGCGCCTACGTGAAGGTCGCCGGCCGCGCGCTGCAGGCGTTCGTGCGCACCGTGTCGAGGGTGGTGGGCACCGAGCCGATCGATGACGTCGTGGCGTTCTTCCGCGCCTTCGAGGGCATGGAGGAGGGCTTTCGCGACCGGGCCGTCCACGTGCTCGACCTGCTCGGGAACGGCTCGACGAGCTTCGTGCTGGTCACGTCGCCTCGCCGTGACGCCGTCGACGAGGCCACCTTCTTCGCCCGCCGGCTCGCCGAGAGCTCCATGCCGGTCGACGCCCTGATCGTGAACCGGGTGCACCCCCGCTTCGGCGAGGCGCGTCCCGAAGGCCTGCGGGCGCGCGCGGCGTCGCTGGGTGAGGCGGCGACGAGCACCGACGGCGGCGGGGCCGCGGCGCGGCTCGCCGCCCTCTACTCCAACCTGGCCGACTTCCAGGAGGTGTCCGACCGCGAGCGCCGCCAGTTCGAGGGTGTGCGGGCACAAGTCGAGCACGCCGCGGTGGCGTTCGTGCCGTTCCTCGCCCGCGACGTCTACGACTTCGACGCCCTCTCGGAGGTGGGCGGCCACCTGTTCGCACCGGACGAGCCTGCCGCCGCGGCTGCCGGGTAGCGTGCCGCGCCGATGACGAAGATCCTCGTCGCCGCCGACGCCCAATGGGTGCGCGAGCACGTGCGGGCGGCGTTCGTCGCGCCGGGGCAGGAGGTGGTCGAGGTCACGCGAGGCCAGGACGTGCGCGACGCCGTCGCGCGCGAGGAGCCCGACCTCGTGGTGCTCGACCTCCAGATCGGCAACATGGGTGGCATCGCGGTCGCCCACGACCTGAGGCTCGAGGAGTCGGCCGGCCGCGTGCCCCGACAGCGCATCCTGCTGCTGCTCGACCGCGAAGCCGACCGGTTTCTCTCTCACCGGGCCGGCGTCAACGAGGAGCTCGTCAAGCCGGTCGACGCCGGGATCCTCCGACGGGCAGCCAAACCGCTGCTGGCCGCGTCGGCCGCCACTCCTTCCTGACGCCTTGACCGCGCCATCCCCTGCCCGGTCCGAGGGACGCCGTCCTAGAATGAGCGTCCTCGGGACGTAGCGCAGTTTGGTTAGCGCGCAGCGTTCGGGACGCTGAGGTCGCGGGTTCAAATCCCGCCGTCCCGACCAGTGCGATGTCTCGGGACATCGTGCACAGATGTCCCGAGACATCCTTCACGATCCGGCCTGCCTCTGGTAGTTGCGGCTCGGGTCGAGCGTTAGCTCGCGGATGAGGTG